>JAKAFO010000018.1 GCA_021819735.1 Deltaproteobacteria bacterium | reverse complement strand
TGGAAAGATCCGGCGACATACCGACCACCATGGAGACGTTGAAACAGGCGCTCAACGCCAGGGAAAGCACCATTTTTTCGGCCAAGGCCGCCTTCAGCGCCAACGCCCGGCGCCGCCTGGCCGAAGATAAGGTGCAGTCGGGCTACCGCCAGGCGTATGCCCTGGACACCGACCGCATCCTGCACTCCATGGCCTACACGCGTTACATCGACAAGACCCAGGTATTCTACCTGATCCGCAACGATCACATCACCCACCGCGTCCTGCACGTGCAACTGGTTTCCAAAATCGCACGCACCATCGGACGCTTTTTGAAGCTCAACGAAGACCTCATCGAAGCCATCGCCCTGGGGCACGACATCGGCCATACCCCTTTCGGTCATGACGGCGAGCGTTATTTGAGCAAGCTGTGCCAGGCGGCCGGCATCGGCCATTTCCTGCACAACGTGCAGAGCATCCAGTTCCTGGATCGCGTGGAGCGCAAGGGCCGCGGCTGGAATCTATGTCTGCAAACCCTGGATGGGATTCTGTGCCACGACGGCGAGATCCACAACCAGGTGTTGCAACCGCGCCAGGAAAAGACCTTCGAGACCCTGGCCCAGGAGATGGCCGCCAAGAAAAAGGACCCGCGTCACCCCCTGATGCCCATGACGCTGGAAGGATGCGTGGTGCGCATGGCCGACACCGTGGCTTATATCGGGCGGGATCTGGAAGACGCCATCCGGCTCAATGTCATCCAGCGCGACGAGATCCCCAGGGACGTGGCGGCGGTGCTGGGCGACAGCAACGGCACCATCGTTTACAACCTGGTCACCGATATCATCCATTGCAGCCACCCCCATGCGTATATCGCCCTGAGCGACAAAGTGTCGCGCGCCTTGAAACGGCTCAAGGATTTCAACCTGGCGCGCATCTACTTAAACCAGACCATAAAGCAGCATTCCCAGGCGATTCACACCCTCTTCGATCGCCTCTTCGAGACCTATATGGACGATCTGCGCATCGGCCGACAGGAGTCCAAAATCTTTACCGGCTTTATGGCGGACATGGACCCCGGCTATCTGCAGAGCCACTGCGCCGCGGAGATCGTACGCGATTTTATCGCAGGCATGACCGATCGCTACTTCCTGCGCCAGTGTCCGGCCGAATTGCGGCCGGCCATCGTCGATGTCTAAAACGGTGTCTAAAACGATGTCTGATCGCGCCGGCCATCAGCAGCCACCCCCCAATGAGCGCAGTTACCGGCAGTTGGTGCGCAGCCACCTCCTGGCCGAGCGGGTCGTGGTACAGCAGACCGACCTGGGGCTCTACAGCACGCGCCCGGTGGCCGCGGCGGCCAAAGAGGCGGTCATTGCCCAGCGTGCCTACCTGGAAGCCTATCTCCACAGCCATCCGGATTTTCTGCATCGCCTGACCCCCTTGCCGATAGACCCATTGGCGCCACCCATCGTGCGCCATATGCTCCAGGCGGGCCTGGCCGCCCAAGTCGGTCCCATGGCTGCCGTGGCCGGCGCGCTGGCCGAGCAGGTGGGCCGGGAATTGCTGCCCCTGACCGATGAAATCATCGTGGAGAACGGCGGCGATATCTTCCTGCACATTAGCCGGCCGGTGACCATGGCCGTCTTTGCCGGATCATCGCCCTTGAGCCTCAAGATCGGACTGCGGGTCACGCCTGAAAGCGGCGTCAAGGCCGTTTGCACCTCTTCGGGGACGGTGGGGCACTCCCTGAGCTTCGGCCGGGCCGATGCCGCCTGCGTGCTCGGCCACGACTGCGCCCTGGCCGATGCGGCGGCCACAGCCCTCGGCAACCGGGTACGCACGCCCGGCGATATCCAGGCTGCCATCCGCTGGGCCCAGGGCATCGCGGGTATCCTGGGGGTGCTGATCGTCGTGGGAGAGAAGATGGGGGCCTGGGGCGCTCTGGAAGTGGCACCCCTGTAGCCGCACCGCCGCTCGCCGCGGAAAAAAGGGTTGAGTTTTAAGCCTGGGAATTGTAGAGATTAAAGCACTTTAATGATCGACGGCAACAGACAGGAGAGAATGCGCATGAAAAAGGTCAAGGCCATCTTGTGGCTGCTCATCATCGCCGCGCTTGGATTCGTGGTTTATCAGAATAGAGAGTTCTTCCTGGCCAAACAGGGCATGCATCTGGACATTTTCGGCACCGCCTATGCCTCCCCCGAACTGCCCGTGGGGCTGATCTTCATCGGCTTTTTCTTCGTCGGCTGGTTCATCGCCTACCTTTTCAGTTTGGGGGATCGCTTTGCCGATGCCAAGACCATTAAAAGGCTTCAACAGACCATCTTTTCCCAGCAAAGCGCCATCGACGCCGTGAAAAAGGATATCGCGGCCCTCAAGCCGCAGCCCGAGCGGGCGGCCGCAGCCGCTGCCAACCCGGTCGAAAGCGATGCGCCCGAGGCCCACTGAAGAAACCCAGGCGCCGTCCCCTAACACAAAACGCCGCCGGGGGACGCGCCCGGTCCGCCATCGCCCCCATCGCCGCCACGGCCACCGGTCAATCTTCGGGAATAACGTCCGCCGACCATGAACCCATCCAAAACCACCCCCATGCTCCAGCAGTACCTCTCCATCAAGGAGCAGTATAAGGATGCCATTCTTTTCTATCGCATGGGGGACTTCTACGAGATGTTCTTCGAAGACGCCCATACCGCCGCCAAGGTCCTGGAAATTACACTGACCTCGCGCAACAAGAATGACAATACACCCGTGCCCATGTGCGGGGTGCCCTATCGCGCGGCCCAGGGGTACATCGCCCGCATGATCGAGCAGGGGTACAAGGTGGCCATTTGCGATCAGGTGGAAGATCCATCCCTGGCCAAGGGGCTGGTGCGCCGGGAGGTGGTGCGCGTGGTGACGCCCGGCATGATCGTGGAAAATGAGCTGCTCGACGCCAAATCCAACAACTACCTGCTGGCCCTGGGCACCCACCAGGAAACCCTGGGCCTGGCTTACCTGGATATCTCCACCGGGCTTTTCCGCCTCACCGAAACCACTGAAGCCAAGAAGATTGCCGAAGAGTTGGCCCGCATTGCGCCCCGGGAGCTGCTGCTGCCCATGGCGCTGCGCGACCTTTCGTGGTTGCGGCAACTGGCTCCGGCAATGGCGCATTGCTCGGTAAACCCATTGGAAGACGGCTTGTTCGATGTAGGCCGCGGTCGCCAGCAGCTCATCGAGCAGTTCCAGACCCGCTCTCTGGAGGGGTTCGGTTGCCAGCAGATGACGGCCGGGTTGGGCGCGGCCGGCGCCTTGCTGCACTATGTGCGCGAGACCCAGAAGCAGGCGGTGACGCATCTGGCGGCCATCGAAACCTACAGTCTGGACGAGCACCTGATCATCGATGCCATGAGCCGGCGCAACTTGGAGCTGGAGCAGAACTCCCGCAACGGCGCGCGCCAGGGCACCTTGCTTGCCATCCTCGATCACACCGTCACGGCCATGGGCGGCCGGTTGCTCAAGCAGTGGTTGCGCTATCCGCTGCTGACGCCCGAGCGCATCGGAAGACGCCTGGACGCCGTGGAAGAGGCCCTGGGCAAGTGCGAGGCCCGCCGGCGCATTGGGACGGCGCTGGCTTCGGTCTACGATCTGGAACGGCTCTACAGCAAGATCGTCATGGGCCATGCCAATGCCCGCGACCTGCTGGCCCTGGGGCGCTCGCTGGGCATGCTGCCCGAGATTTGGGAGGCGCTAGGCCAATTCAATGCCGAACTGTTCGCCAAGCCGCTGGCCATCGACGATCTGCACGCCCTGGCTGGGCTTATCGAGCGGGCCATCCGTGAAGACGCACCACCCACGATCAACGAAGGCGGGATGATCCAAAAGGGCTATCACGCGGAGCTGGACGAATTGATCCAGATCTCCCGGGACGCCAAGGGCTACCTGGCCCAGTTGGAAATCCGGGAACGCCAGGCCACCGGCATCAACACCTTGAAAGTGCGCTTCAACAAGGTGTTCGGCTATTACATCGAAGTCTCCAAGGCCCAGGCCAGAGCCGTGCCCGAGCGCTTCATGCGCAAACAAACCTTGGTCAATGCCGAGCGTTACATCACCGAAGAGCTCAAGCAGTTCGAAACCAAGGCGCTGGGCGCCGAGGATGCGCGCTGTACCCTGGAACTGGCCCTGTTCCAAGAGCTCCGCGAACGGGTGCGCGCCCAAGGTGAAGCGCTGCAAGCGGCTGCGCGCTTTTTGGGCCGCCTGGATTGTCTGCTGGCCCTGGCCGGGGTGGCCGAGCAACACGACTACCGCCGCCCCCAAATCAACACCCAGGGCGTGCTGCGCATCCGGGACGGACGCCATCCGGTGGTGGAACGGCTGATCCAGGGCGAGCGCTTCGTGCCCAACACCATCGCCATGGACAACGAGAGCGAACAGGTGCTGGTGATCACCGGACCCAACATGGCCGGCAAATCCACCGTGCTGCGCCAGGTGGCCTTGCTGGTGGTCATGGCCCAGATCGGCGCGTTCGTGCCCGCGGCCGAGGCCGACATCCCCATTACCGATCGCATCTTCACCCGCGTCGGCGCCCTGGACAATCTTTCGGCCGGCCAGAGCACCTTCATGGTCGAGATGGAAGAGACCGCCAACATCCTCAACAATGCCACGGCCCACAGCCTGGTGATCATGGATGAGATCGGACGCGGCACGAGCACCTACGACGGTCTGAGCATCGCCTGGGCCGTGGCCGAGTATCTGCACGACCTGAAGGGCAGGGGGGTCAAGACCTTGTTCGCCACCCACTACCATGAACTGACCGAGCTGGCCCAGACCAAACCCCGGGTCAGAAACTACAATATCGCCGTCAAGGAGTGGAACGACCGGATCATTTTTCTGCGCAAATTGACCCCCGGCGGCACCAACCGCAGCTATGGCATCCAGGTGGCCCGGCTGGCGGGCATCCCCGAAACGGTCGTCCGGCGGGCCAAAAAAGTGCTGGCCCGGGTGGAGAGCCACGCCCCGGCCGGAAAGGATGTGGCTGAAAGCAGTTCGGCGCAGCGGCCCAAACCGGTGCAACTGGATCTGTTTCAACCCGTGGAAACGGAGATCGTCCAGCAGTTGCAAGCGCTTGATTTGAATTCGATCACGCCCCTGGAAGCCCTGAACCTGCTGCACACCATGCGCAATACCGTGATGAAGAGCGATTGACAATGTATTCAGGCCGTGTTTTCTTGACCGCGAAGATCGAAGCCATGACGCCACAGCCCAAGAGGTGCGTGCAATCCCATATGCCGAATAACGGAAATTCTACCTCGCCGGTCGTGTCCCGCCCCCGCTTGCTTTGGATGGCCGCCGCGCTTATGCTGTTCGGCGCTCTCTGGCATCCGGCGGCCTGGGCCGCCACGGCCGAATCCAAATACTACGCCGCCGAGAGCTGCGCACAGAAACTGCGCGACAATCCCCAGCAGCAAAAATACCGGGATCGCTGGATCGGTTGCATCCAGAAGTACCTGGCGGTCTACCGCGAAGATCCCCATGGCCCTTGGGCCGCGGCCGGTCTTTGTCGGGCCGGCGCCATGTACGGCGATCTCTACCATCTGAACAAACGCGAAGGCGACCGCCGTGAAGCCCTGGACCTGCTGGACAACGTAGTGAAGAACTACCCGGAGAGCCGTTACAAGGAACAGGCCCGGCAGGCCGCTGAACGGCTCAACGGCGCAAGCACAGTGTCTCCGGTGGCGCAAACGCCCAAGCAACAGGTGGACGCCAAGGCCCCTCAAACGGCGCCGACGCCCCAGCCGCGGGAGACGAAGAAAACATCCCAACCATCCGCGGCCGCTTCGTCCACCCAGCAATGGTACGACATCGCCCAGCGCCAGGAACGGCGGCTGGCGGAAGACCCCAAGCTTCAAAAACAGCGCGACCAATGGTTTAAAGCCATCCACGCCTATCGCCAGGTGCTGCAATCCGAGCCCGGCGGCCCCTTGACCCCCGCGGCGCTCTACGGCATGGGCAGTTGTTATGCCGGCATGTACAAGTGGTCCCAGACTTCCCTGGATCGCCTGCAGTCCCAGAAGGCCTTTCAGGAACTGGTCGAAACTTACCCCGAAAGCCTCTATGCGGACAAGGCCCGCGCGCAACTGGGGCCGGCGGCAAGCCCTGCGACCGAAAGCGACGGCGATGCCATCACCCAGGTGATCAGCGGCGCACAGATGGAAACGGCGCCGGTCCGGAGCAGCGCGCGCAGCGCCTCGGCTCAGCAGCCGGCCATGGTGGAAGGGTTGCGCTTCTGGTCCAACCCGCGCTACACCCGCGTGGTCATCGATGCCAATGCCGATACCACCTTCAGTTACCGCGAGCTGCGTGAAGATACGCGCCTGGGCAAGCCCCAGCGCATCTACATCGATGTGCACAACAGTCGCTTGGGACAGAACCTGCAGAAGGTGGTGCCCATCAACGACAACCTGCTCAGCGATGCCCGGGCCGGCCAATATGCCAACAATACGGTGCGGGTGGTGGTGGATACCAAATCTTCCCAGAGCTATAAGATTTTCTCCTTGAAAAATCCCTATCGCATCGTGTTGGATGTGTGGGGCGTCGAAAACGGCGTGGCCGCGGCCAAGCCGGTGCCGCGCGCACCCCGGCAGGAGGAAGAATCCGAACCCTCTTCTTCCGGAAAACTGCCCCCCAGCGCCATCGTCAAGCAGTTGGCCCTGGGGGTGCGGCGCATCGTCATCGATCCTGGTCATGGCGGCAAGGATTACGGTGCCCCAGGCGCCATCAAGGGCGTTCACGAAAAGCAGGTGGTGCTCGAGATCGGTCAGCGCCTGGCCAAAAAAATACGCACCGATCTTCAATGCGAAGTGGTCATGACCCGCAACAGCGATACTTATCTGAGCCTGGAAGAGCGCACCGCCATCGCCAACACCCAGAATGCCGACCTGTTCATCTCCATCCATACCAATGCGTCGCTCAATTCCCAGGCCTACGGCATCGAAACCTTCATCTTGAACTTGGCCACCGATGACGAAGCCATCCGCGTGGCCGCCCGTGAAAATGCCACCTCGGCCAAGAATATCAGCGACCTGGATTCGATCTTGCAGGATCTGATGCATAATGCCAAGGTAAATGAGTCCACGCGGCTGGCCAGCTACGTGCAGCAGGATGTGATGCGGCAACTGCGCAAACGCTACGATCCCCTGCGCGACAAAGGGGTCAAGAAGGCGCCCTTTTATGTGCTGCTGGGCGCCCAGATGCCGTCGATCCTGGTGGAAACCGCTTTCATCAGCAACGCCCGGGAGTGCAAGTGGCTGATGTCCGACGATTACCAGGAGCGTTTGTGCCAGGGAATCGTGGCGGCCATCCGCCGATACATCGAAGATACCAATCCCATGGCGTGGCAAAAATCGTCCAACGCCGGGAACAAAGGATAACGAACGCGGCCCCGCCGGGCCGAGCCATTGCAAGGAGGAGGAAATGTCGTTCAATAACATTATCGTCGAGAGCGTCGAGGGCATCACCACCATCACCTTCAACCGCCCCAAAGCCCTGAACGCCCTGAACAGCGAGCTGCTGGCGGAGTTTGCCCAGGCCGTGGAAGCGGTGGCCAACGATGAAGCGGTGCGGGTGCTGGTGCTCACCGGCGCCGGCGGCAAGGCCTTCGTGGCCGGGGCCGACATCACCGAGTTGGCCAAGCTGGATACGCTCAAGGCCAAGGTGTTCATCAACCGCGGCCTGTCGGTGATCAACCGGCTCACCGAGCTGCCCATTCCCGTCATCGCCGCGGTTAACGGTTTTGCCCTGGGGGGCGGCCTGGAGATCGCCATGGCCTGCGATTTCATCTACGCCTCCGAGGCCGCCGCCTTCGGCCAGCCGGAGATCAAGCTGGGGTTGATTCCCGGATACGGCGGCACCCAGCGCCTGCCGCGCATCATCGGCGCGGCGCGGGCCAAGGAGTTGCTCTACACCGGACGGATGATCAAGGCCCAGGAGGCCCTGGCGCTGGGCATCGTCAACCGGGTCACGGCCCCCGAAGCGTTGATGGCGCAGGTCATGGCCACGGCCCGGGAAATGGCCGGCATGGGCCGCGTCTCCTTGCGGGCCACCAAGCAGGCCGTCAATTTCGGATTGAACGTGGATCTGGCCACCGGCTTGCGCATCGAGACCGACGCCTTCGCCCTCTGCATGGCCAGTTCCGATGCCAAGGAGGGCACCAGCGCATTTCTGGAAAAGCGCAAGGCGGCTTTCAAAGGAGGGTTGCTGCAATGATTTACGATATGGAGTATGAGACCATGCCCCGGGAGGCGCTGGAGTCGATCCAGCTCCGCCGCCTCCAGACCACCGTGGAACGGGTGTATGCCAGCGTGCCGTTCTATCGCGAACAGTTCCAGAAGGCCGAAGTCTCGCCGGCCGACATCCGCTCCCTGAAAGATCTGCAGCGCCTGCCGTTTACCACCAAGCAGGACCTGCGCGACAACTACCCCTTCGGCATGTTCGCTTCGCCCATGGACCATGTGGTACGCATCCATGCCTCCTCCGGCACCACCGGCAAACCCACCGTGGTGGGTTACACGGCCCGGGACATCCAGACCTGGGCCCAGCTCATGGCCCGGGCGCTCATGGCCGGCGGCGCCACCCGCGGCGATATCATCCACAATGCCTACGGCTACGGCTTGTTTACCGGCGGCCTGGGCGTGCACTACGGCGCCGAGCTGCTGGGCGCCTCGGTGATCCCGGTTTCGGGCGGCAACACCCGCCGGCAGGTCATGATCATGAAGGATTTCGGACCCACCATCATCACCGCCACGCCATCCTACAGCCTGCACCTCATGGAAGTGGCCGAAGAGATGGGCGTCACCGCCAAGGATCTCAAATTCAAGTACGGTGTCTTCGGCGCCGAACCCTGGTCCGAAACCATGCGCGCCGAAATCGAGCGCAAGCTGAACATCACCGCCGTGGACATCTACGGGCTGAGCGAGATCATGGGACCCGGCGTGGCCATCGAGTGCAAAGAGGCCAAGCGCGGCCTGCATATTTTCGAAGACCACTTCATCCCCGAGATCATCGACCCGCACACCCTCGAGCCCCTGCCATACGGTCAGGTGGGCGAGTTGGTCTTCACCACCATCACCAAGGAGGCCTTCCCGGTGATCCGCTACCGGACCCGGGACATCTGTTCGCTTAACCCCGAACCGTGCATCTGCGGTCGGACCCATCTGCGCATGAGCCGCGTCACCGGCCGCAGCGACGACATGCTGATCATCCGCGGCGTCAACGTCTTCCCCTCCCAGATCGAAAGCGTGCTCATGGATACCGAAGGGGTCACGCCCCACTACCAGCTCATCGTGGATCGCGAAGGGCCGCTGGATGTGCTTACCGTGCGGGTGGAGGTCAGCGAAACGATGTTCTCCGACGAGGTCAAGAAGCTGCAGGCCATCGAACGGACCATTTCCAAGAACATCAAGGAGCTGTTGGGCGTTTCGGCCACGGTCAAACTGGTGGAGCCCAAAGGGATCGCCCGCAGCGAAGGCAAGGCCGTGCGGGTGGTGGACAATCGCAAGCTATAAAGGAGGTCACGATGCACGTTGAGCAAATATCCGTATTTTTGGAAAACAAATCGGGCCGGCTTTCGGAAGTGACGGGCATTCTGGCTGAAAACGGGATCAATATCCGGGCCCTGGCCCTGGCGGATACATCCGATTTCGGCGTGCTGCGCCTGATCGTGGACGAGAAGGAAAAGGCGGTATCCGTGCTGAAAGACAACGGCTTCACCGTGGGCAAAACCCAGGTGGTGGCCGTGGAGGTGGAAGACCAGCCGGGCGGCTTGCACCGCATTCTGGAGATCATCAAGAGCAACGATCTGAACGTGGAATACATGTATGCCTATGTGAAGCATACCGCCCAGAATGCCATCATGATTTTCCGGTTCGACAACGTCACGGCCGCCATTCAGACCCTTCAGGCCCAGGGTGTGACGGTCGTCGACGGACAGCGCTTATACGCCATCTAAACAAAAAACAAAAAGGTATCGGCCGAATGTAAACTTTTCGGATGCAACGGCCGATACCTTGTTAAGTTCGGATTCCCGCGCGACATCCGCCAACGGCCTCGGAATTATCCGGCCGCCGGCGGCAAAGCAAACCGACGCGGCCGGACCCGAAAACGAGGAACAGGTGTTCGCTTAATGGTCAATGCACAACCGCCCTCCAGAGGCCCGATCCAGTTGATCTGGGGTATCGCCTTGATGCTTGCCGGTATCGGCGTGTTTTATCGCATCCCCCAGGTGATGCCCCGACTGGCGCAGGTCGAGGGCTTTGCCAACGTCATGGGGTTTATCCGGTTTTGCTTCTATGTGATGGGAATTATCCTGGTCGGTGGCGGGGCTCAAAAAGTGGTACGTCATTTTCAGGCGGCACGATCGGGCGGCCCCCAACATGCGGGCGATCCCGATTCCGACCAGAGCCGACATGATGCAGGTAGGAAATAATGTTAAATGCGTCCCAACCCAAGAATGGCCTTGAACCCGGAGTCGCCAATTTAAGGTCCGAGGTCGAATACCGGACCCGGTTGCAGGAAATCGGCAACAAAATAAATGCGGCCCGGGACCTGGATGAAATCCTCATCGACCTGAAAGAGGAGATCACCAGCCTGTTTTCCGCCGAGCGCATGACCGTCTATGTCATCGACGGCGTCAAGCGCGAACTGGTCTCGCGCTTCAAATCGGGCGAAGAAATCGCCGAAATCCGCATTCCGGTGACCAAGGACTCCCTGGCCGGCTACTCGGCCTTGACCCACCAACTGCTCAACGTGGCCAATGTTTACGATGACAAAGAGATATCGGCCATCGATGAAAACCTGCACTTCGACAAGAGCTGGGATCAGAAAACGGGCTACCGCACCCGGCAGGTGCTGGTGTTCCCCATCATCTTCCAAAAGTACCTGATGGGCGCCTTGCAGTTGATCAACCGCAAATCCCCGGGACGCTTCAGCGAAGAGGACGAAAAGGCCGTGGCCGACCTGGCCAAGATCATCGGCATCGCCCTGTACAACCAGAAGCGCATGGCCGTCGGCAAGGGCAAAGCCACCAAGTTTGACTACCTGCTGGAAAACCATCTGCTGACCCAGAAGGAGCTTACCAAGGCCATTACCGACGCGCGCTCGCGCAAGGAGCCCGTCGACGCCATACTGCTGCGGGAATATAAAATTCCCAAATCGGAATTGGGCGAATCCCTGGCGCGCTACTACAAGATGCCGTTCGTGGCCTATAACGCCACCTACCCCATCCCTGGAGATTTGCTTCTCGGGTTGAAGGTGCCCTTCATGCGCAACAATGTGTGGGTGCCGCTCAGGACCGAAGACGGCCAGCCCGTGGTGGCCATCGACGATCCCCACGACCTTAAGCGCATCGACGAGATCAAGGCGCTCTTTCCCGGCAAGACCGTCAAATTCGCGGTGACCTTTAAAAAAGATATTCTCGATTTCATCAAGCTGTTCACGGCCGACGAGCGCGAGATGGCCGAGATCGACGATATCCTCTCCCAGTTGCAGGACGAGACCCACGAGATCGAAGAGGCCGAATCGGGCGTCGGCGACGAAGACAGCGCCGTGGTCCAATTGGTCAACAAGATCATTCTGGATGCCTATGCCCGCAACGCTTCGGATATTCACATCGAACCCTATCCCGGCAAGCAGAACACGGTGGTGCGCATCCGCGTGGACGGCGCCTGCACCGTTTACCAGAGCATCCCCTTTGCCTATCGCAACGCCGTGGTGTCGCGCATCAAGATCATGTGCGACCTGGATATCGCCGAACGCCGGCTGCCCCAGGACGGCAAGATCAAATTCAAGAAGTACGGCGGCAAGGATATCGAGCTGCGCGTGGCCACCATTCCCACCCAGGGCGGCATGGAAGACGTGGTTATGCGTATTCTGGCTGCCGGCGAGCCGATCCCCCTGGAGAAGATGGGCTTTTCCGAGCGCAACTACGATAACTTCCTCAAGTCGGTGGTCAAGCCCTACGGCTTGATCCTGGTGTGCGGACCCACCGGTTCGGGTAAAACCACCACGCTGCACTCGGCGCTCTCCTACATCAACAAGACCGAAACCAAGATCTGGACGGCCGAAGATCCGGTGGAAATCACCCAGAAGGGATTGCGCCAGGTGCAGGTCAAGCCCAAAATCGGTTTCGACTTCGCCGCCGCCATGCGCTCGTTCCTGCGCGCCGACCCGGACGTGATCATGGTCGGTGAAATGCGCGACAAGGAGACCACCCACATCGGCATCGAAGCCTCGCTCACCGGCCACCTGGTCTTCTCCACCCTGCACACCAACAGCGCCCCGGAAAGTATCGTGCGCTTGCTCGACATGGGCATGGACCCCTTCAACTTCGCCGACGCCATTCTATGCATCATGGCCCAGCGCCTGGTACGCACCCTTTGCAAGGAGTGCAAAAAGCCGTTTAACCCCTCCCAGGCGGAATACGACGAACTGGTGCGCGAATTCGGGCCGGAGGATTTCGAAAGAATTCTCAATATCCCCTATAAGCCGGATATGACCCTGTACAAACCGCATGGCTGCGAATTGTGCAACAACACCGGCTACCGGGGCCGCATGGGTATCCACGAGCTGCTCACCGGTACCGATGAGATGAAGAAGCTGATCCAGCGCCGGGCGCCGATGGAAGAGATCCGCGACCAGGCCGTAAAGGACGGCATGACCACCCTGAAGCAGGACGGCATCGAAAAGATCTTCGGCGGGCATGCCGATTTGATGCAAGTGCGCAAGGTTTGTATTAAGTAGCCTGCTTGAATTTCTTCAACTGCTCTTCGTAGATATGCCGGTCTTCGGGATTCATCGATAAGGCGTTTTCTTCGGCCTGAATGGCCTCCGCGATGCGGCCGTTGGCGTAGAGCGCCTCGGCCAGGGTGTCCCAGATGTGGGGCGCCGGCTTCAGGCGGATGGCGCGCTGGGCCAGCAGCAGGGCGCGCTGGGGATCGCGGGTGCTTGGATTTTTGCTGGTGGCCAGCAGCCAGGCCAGGTTGTTCAGGATGTCGGGTTGGTTCGGATTTAAAGCCACGGCCTTCTCATAGGCCAGCAAGGCTTCGGCCGGCTCTTCGCGTTCCAAATGCAGATTGCCCGCAAGCCCATATAGGACCGCATCCTCCGGACCATGGGATTCTTTGCTTTCCAGGTATTTCTCGATGACGGCCAGATCGAGGCGCGTCCCGCCTTGTCCCACAGCCGTGTTTAATTGCAGCACCCCATAGGCGAGAATCGCCAGGCTGGCCAGGAACAAGCCGATGGCGCGGCGCACCTTGCGGTCATGCCGATGGATCCAACCGGCATCGCTCTCGCTGAGACGCAGATAGTCGATGCGTTCTTTGATGCTGAAGTGATGCCAGTTGGGTTTTTCCGCGGGCTGGCCGCTGTGCAGGACGATCTTGTCGAAGGTGGATATGAGCGGCCGCGCGGTGGGAAAGAGCCGGAAGATGAACAGGTCGGCCTGGCGTTCGAAATTGCGGATGAAAAAGCCGAAGATGTAGCGGAAGTAAAGCAGTACGCCGCAAACCAGCAGCAGTGCGTAGAGAGCATAGGTGATGCCGGCCGGATCGATTTTCATCATCAACATGAAATTCAAGGCCGGCTCGAACACTAGCAGCAGCGCCAGGCTCAAGGGGTAGGCCGCGTAGGAAATCAGCATGAAGCCCAGCAGGAAAAGCAGATAGAGCAACAGGTGGTTGCGCTTGACGTGTCCGATTTCGTGGGCGATTACCTGGTCCAGTTCGTCGGGCGTCAGGAGATGCAGCAGGGCATCGGTCACGAGAATATAACGGAAACGGCCCACCAGTCCCATGACGGCCGCCGTGATCATGCGGCCGCCGAAGATCGGCCAGTAGACGATATCCGCGTACCGTACGCCGGCGGTGCGGCACAACGCTTCGATGCGTTGGCGCAGGGCACCGGGTTCCAGCGGCCGGCAGCGCCAAACACGCTGGATCATGACCGGCGCGAAGACGGCAGCCACCACCAGGAAAATCAGGAAGGTGATACTCTGGCCGATGGCGCTGTCGAGCGCATGCTTAAGAAAGTCGAAGGGCAACAACCGCAGCAGATCGACCACGCCGAACATCAGCGCCCAGGGCAGCAGCACCGGCAGGCTGAAGGCCAGGTTGGAGTAGACATATTCGCCGCGCTCGATATCGCTCCGGTAGATCGCCTGTTGGGCTTCATAGGCAAAGGTCCAGACGATGGTCAAGTGCCCCACGAAGAGCAAAAGAAAGAAGAAGTCTCTGATCGTGGGCAGCAGGGAAAAAACGGCCAATCCACTGAGATGGGAAGGCAGTTCCAGCACCCATACCTCGGCTGCGAAACAGGCCAGTGCCAGGATCGAATGGCGCGTAACCAACTGGCCGAAGCGGCGATCCAGCCAGCGCGTGCTCTCCTCGCCGGCTGTCCGGGCGAGCCTGCGAAACTGGTTGCGCGTGAAAATGGCGAACAGGCCGACGATGACGATAAAGCCCAGCAACGCTTCCATGCGGCTCGACGCCGGGGAGGCGGTGGGTTCGTAAAGCGTCAACGTGATCAGCGCCACGATGAAGTAAATGAAATTGGAAAACATTTCCGGATTAGACCTTTTTAGCTCTCCTGGGGTTTGGCCATTTTTGAAATGTGCGATCCACTTATCGGTTTTTCAAGATATCGCTCCCGTTCGCTGTAAATGCAGCCGCAGTAATGTTGGCGATACATCCCCATCTCTTTGGAGCGGGTCACCCCTTCCTTCCAGCCCAGGCGGAAATCCCGGTAGTAAAAAGGCACGCCGACCTCATCGGCCACCGACTCGCCAACCGTGCGAATCAGGTCGTGTTTTTGAAATTTGCTGTAGAGCAAGGTGGTAGAGAAGGCGTCGAATTTGCCACGCGCGGCCACCAACGCCGCGCTGCGCAGCCGGTCGTGGTAGCAAAATCGGCAGCGCTCCGCTTCGCGGAAAGCGACATTGCGCAGAAATGCTTCCAGATTGTAATCCTGGGCGACGATCAATGGCAGGGCGATTTGTTCGGCATAGGTGCTCAGGGTCTGCTGGCGGCGGAGGCATTCCGTGTAGGGATGGATGTTGCTGCGGTAGAAATAGCCCATCACCTCCACCGCTTCTTCGCGCAGAACGCGCAGCGGGTGGATCGTGCAGGGCGCGCAGCAGGTGTGCAGCAACAGCTTCACGACCGGCCTCCGAAGATAGCCGTGCCCACGCGCACCAGGGTCGCGCCCTCTTCGATGGCCGCTTCGAAATCCCCGGTCATGCCCATGGAGAGCTCCAGCATGTCGATTTTGGGAATCGCCAGCGCGCGGATGTCGTCGCGCAGGTGGCGCAGGTCCGCGAAATAGGGGCGGGCGCGCACGGGATCGTCGAAATAGGGCGGCATGGTCATGAGACCCTTGACCTTGATGTTCGGCAATTGAGCCAGGTCACGCGCCAGGGCCATGGCTTGCGCCGTGGAAACCCCGGATTTGGTCGTTTCCCGGCTGATGTTCACCTGGATCAGAATTTCCTGCACTTTGCCGGCTTTGTGCGCCTGGCGGTCCAGTTCCTCGCCCAGGCCGAGCGAGTCCACCGTATGAATCAATTGGAACAGGCGCACCGCGTATTTGGCTTTGTTGCTCTGCAAATGGCCGATGAAGTGCCACTGCGCCGGGCAATGGATCAAGGCCTCGAATTTGGCGCGAGCCTCCTGGATGTAGTTTTCGCCGATGATCGCGGCACCGGCCTCCAAGGCGGCCCGCACCGCTTCGGCCGGATGGGTCTTGGCCACCGCCACCAGGCGAATGTCGGCCGGCGAACGGCCGCACCGCTGAGCGGCGGCGGCAATACGCCCCAAGACCAGTGCCAGATTGTCCCGGATATTCTCCACTCTCAGCCTTTTCTTCGTCCGATCCCATAGCGCTCCGCCGGCTCGGAAGGCAATTTTAGGTTCTGGCGATCTGGACCACGCCTTCGCGGATCAGCAGCTCGATCACTTCGCACACCGGCAATCCGACGACATTGGTATAGGACCCGTTGACGGCCTTGACCAGGAAGGTGCCCAATCCCTGGATGGCATAGGCGCCGGCCTTGTCGAAAGGTTCATCGGTATGGATGTACCACTCGATTTCGTCCGCGGACAGCACTTTGAAGGTGACGTCGGTGCGGGCCACGTCGGTGAACCACTTGTCGGCCTCGGCGCAGCAGAGCGTGTAGCCGGTGAACACTTGATGGGTCTGGCCGCTCAAGCGAGAGAGCATGGCCCGGGCGGCGTCCCGCCCCTTGGGTTTGCCCAGCATGTGGCCATCGATGATGACGATGGTATCGGCGCCGATCACCCAACTGTCCGGATGACCGTGGGCGATGTCCGCGGCCTTGGCCCGCGAGAGGGTGCGCACGTAGTCGGCCGGATCGTTGAAGGGCACCGAGCTTTCGTCGAAACCGCTGGGAAGCACGTCGAACTTCAAGCCGGCCTGGGTCAGCAGGTAGCGCCGCCGGGGAGATTTGGAGGCCAGAATCAAGCGTCCTTGTTGGGTTTTATTGACCATGGCCGCGGTTTTATCAAATGGTTGTCGGCTTGGCAAGGCGCATGGCCGTTGTGAAAATAGGGTTGCCCGATTGACAAAACTGATTTATAGCACACCCCATTTTGGCACCGCACCACCCCCCCTGTGCGGTTATTGCAAACGTATAGAAAAGGAGAAGGGTGAAATGAAAAAGTTGGTTTGTGTGTCCGCATTGGTTCTGGTGTTGCTGGTGGTTTGGTCCGGCGCGGCCCTGGCGGCCGGCGCGACGGGCAACGTCAATTTGCTGCTCGGCAAGAAGTATCTGGATGACAATGTCTGGGATGACAGAGATCTGGATGAACAAGATTCGGTGGGCTTGATGTTCGATATCAACCCGGCCGCTTGGCCCATCTCGATCGCCGCGGATTTTTTGAAATCGGACGATGAAGGCGTTGCCGGCATCGATGGAGAGACCCAGGAGATCGATCTGGGCGTACGCTGGTACAGCAATCCGATCAGTCAGATCGTCCGGTTCTATGCGGGCGGCGGCTTGGGCCTCATCGAGGCGGAGATCGAAGGCGAAAGTGACGATGAATTCGGCTTGTGGCTTAACGGCGGCATCGTGTTCACCATCGTCAAGCACTTGAATTTGGGCCTCGATCTGCGCTATTCCATGGCCGAGGTAGAGCTTTATGGTGAAGATGTCGATGCCGGCGGTCTGACGACTTCCTTATTGATTGGGTTCCATTTCTAATCGAAACTTGGACCTCAGCCGTCACCCAAATGGCAATGGAGGAGAAAACAATACAATGAAGAAGACGATTTGCCTGATGGCCATGCTTGGACTTCTATTTGCCTTTTCCGGAAACGTCCTGGCTTCCGGCGGAGTCGAGGGCAATATCAACCTGCTTATCGGCCAGAAGTTCGTAAACGACGATGCCGCTTTTGGATTCGAATATTATGAGGTGGAAGATCAACCTCAGCTTGGAATGATGTTCGATATCAAACCGGCCGGATTCCCCATTGCCTTTGCCTTTGATTTATTGGGGTCCGAAGAAGAGTCCCAGGAGTTCCTCGATCCGGATTTCGGTTATTACCGGGCTACCGGTAGAACCCGGGAAATAGATCTGGGCATCCGCTTTTACACGCCACCGCACATTATACGAGGCTATTTCGGCGGTGGCTTGGCGCTGGTCGAGGGAGAGCTGTCCCTTGATTTCTATGGCGATGAAATCTCCGAGGAGGACGATGAGGTCGGCTTCTGGGTCAACGGCGGCTTCATGTGTACTTTGGCCCGTCACTTGAATTTGGGAATCGATTTGCGCTATTCGGAAGCAGAAGTTGAGCTTCTGGGAGAGGACGTGGACGTCGGCGGTGTATCACTGTCCGGTTTTGTAGGCTTCCATTTTTAAATATACCTGACTTTGCCAAAAAAAACGCCTTTCGGTCCCTCGGAATCGAAAGGCGTTTTGTTTTTTTGAATCGCTTTCTAAACCCTGAACTTACCCACCGTGCTGTCCAATTGTGTGGCCAGTTTGGCCAGTTGTTCGGCGTTCAGGTTCACCTGGGAGCTGCTGTTGGACATGTTGCCCGCGGCGCTGGTCACCTCGGCGATCTCTTTGGCGATATCCGAAGCCACCGAATGGCTCTGGCCCACGTTCATGTTGACGTCACCGATGCCCTGGGAGGCCTGGGCCACATTCCCCGCGATCTCCTTGGTGGTGGTGGATTGCTCTTCCACGGCGGCCGCGATCTTGGAAACGATGTCGTTGACTTCGTTGACCACCTTGGTGATGTTGTTGATCTGGACCACGGTCACCTGGGTGGAGGATTGGATGGCCGACACCTGGCGCTTGATCTCGCCGGTGGCTTTGGCTGTTTGCTGGGCCAGTTCCTTGATCTCGTTGGCCACGACGGCAAAGCCTTTGCCCGCGTCGCCGGCCCGGGCCGCTTCGATGGTGGCGTTGAGGGCCAGCAGGTTGACTTGCTCGGAGATGTCGGTGATGGTTTCGACCACTTTGCCGATCTCCTGAGCCGCCCGGCCCAGCTCGTCTACCTGGTTGGAAGCGCCTTCGGCATGGGAAACGGCACTATTAGTGACGGTGCGCGCCTTTTCCGTGCTCTGGGCGATCTCACTGATGGTGACGCTCATTTCCTCGGTGGCCGAGGCCACCATATTGATATTGGTGGAGGCCTGTTCCATGGTGGAGGCCACATTGCCCATATTGGTGCTCATCTCCTCGGAGGCCGATGCCACGGATTGGGCCCGGTTGGTGGTCTGATCCGCGCCGGACGACAAGGCCGCCGAGATTTCATAGAGTTCGCCGCTGGATTGTTTGAGCTGGCCGGCGTTATCGGCTACCTCTTTAATTATAACCTGCATCCTTTCGATGAAGGTGTTAAACCATTTGGCCAGGTCGCCCACCTCGTCCTTGCTGCTCACCGCCAGGCGCTTGGTCAAATCGCCTTCGCCCTCGGCGGCATCCTTGAGTCCCTCCACCACCCGGTTGATGGGTTTGGCTACGGAATTGGCGATCACATAGATGATCAGGCCGGCCGCGAGCACCGCGATCAGGGTCACCATCAAATTGACTTGGCCGAGTTTGCGGGCCGGCGTCAAGACTTCGTTCATTTCGATGGTCACCGCAACCTTCCAGGGGAAGGTGGGCAGCTTCTGGAAGGCGGCCCACTTGTGGGTCCCCTTGAATTCATACTCATACAAGCCTTGATCTTTGCCTTCCCACTCCTTGAAGCCGGGGCTGGCGCTCAGATCGAAGGCCAGTTCCATCTGCTTGTTGGGATGGGCGATGATCCGGCCGGTATTTTCGTAAAGATAGGCGAAACCGGTTTCTCCCACCTTGATGCGGTCGATGAACAGTTCGTCGATACGGGCGATCTCGATGAAAGCGATGAGCACGCCGGGGGTCTGCTCGGCTTCGCTCATGAGGGCGGCCAGGATCAGCTCCGGAGTCCCGTTGGCCGGGTTCTTCTGCAGATGCAGCAAGAATTTCTGACCGCCGATAACGGATTTGAAATAGGGCTCGTCCTTTACCGATAGTGTGCCGACCACCTTTGAATCCCCGGCGGCGGTGACATCGCCGATCTGGTTGGCAAGGACGATGTTTTTATAATAGCCGTAGCCGCGCATCAGTTCGGCCAACTGTCCATTGGCCGAGACGGCGGCCGCTTTGCCCATGAAAGTGTCCTGGACCGACGAAATATAGATCTTCTGCTTGGCCCAATTTTGGACATCCAGGGAGCGGTCTTTGAACCAGCCATCCAGCATTTGGGCCGATAGGTCGGCGGTTTTTTTCATGCTGGTACCGAGCGTTTCCGACAGCGTGTTCTTCGAGGAAACGAAGGAGATGGCGGCCGAAGCGCCCATGCCCAAAAGGATCAGCAGAACGGTGGGGATCAGGAATTTGTTACGCAACTTGAGCTTCATCCACAGGTTAAACATCGGTTTCTCTCCTTACGTTGTCGCGCTCGGGGCGCATCCATCTATTCGCAATCAGCAGCCAAAACGGCCATGCATGACTTGTTGTCCAGGCTCCTTGGGATGGGGCGTCGAGATCCAAGAACCTTCAAATCAGGAGCTTTAGGCTATTTATCGGTAGGGTACGGGGAAAGTTTAGACAAATTTAAGGGTGGGGCGATTTCGAGTGGGGGCGCTCCGGCGGAAAAGAAGCTGCCGAAAACACCCGGGAATTCAGGCGTCTTCGGCAGCTTTTGGGGTACCGGTAATGCCGGCAATCTTAAAGTCTTACGGTTTTGCCGGCGCTTTCTTTTGACTTTCCATCCATTCCGAATAGGCTTTCCAGCGCTTCCATTCCTGGAACTCCTCGTATTCCCGGGAGCCTTGCTCGGACTTTTTCCATTCCTGGAAGGCCTCGAACTCCTGTTGCTCCTTTTTCCACGCCTGGAACTGTTGGAACTCCGCACTATCCGCGGGCGGTGCGGTCATGGTCGGTGCCGAAGCCGCGGCTGCGGCCGGTGCGGCCGCGGTGCCGGTTGCCTGCGGCTGAGGTGCAGCGGCCTGCTTGTTGGAATCGTACAGGGTAAACTCACCCTTTTCCTTGGAAAGCAGCCCCGGGCCTTCGGGAATTTCGTTGCCCGAATGGTACTTGAAGGGCTTGGGTTGCGCGCAGCCTGAAGATAAGGCCGCCACCAGCACCAGGATTGAAATCAGAGCGATGGACTTTTTCATATTTATACCTTCTAGAATTTAACGCGGGTACCGACCATGGCCTGCTGGATATCTTCGGGGTCATCGACGGTATCTACATCGAGTGAGTAAATGCGATAAGATGCATAGAGCTCAACCGGTTTCCAGGGGTTGATCACATAGGCCACGCCGTAATGGGAGGATTTGTCGCCATTGGTGTCCAGATCTTCGGTCAATCCGTACTCCACCGAAACCGCATGGATAGCCTTTTTGTAGCCAACTTTGAAGTAGTAGTTGATTGGATCTTCACGGTTGTCGATATCGAGGTACCGTTCACCATAAGCGGCAGTGATGTTCAGTCCAAAGGGCGCCAACCACGAAACCGAACCAGATAACTGGGTGTAATTCAAATCCACACCGGCTGTAGCGCCGTCTCTTTTGCGGGTATCGGTGTACCCGATAGCTGCGGCCAGTTTTCCGTATATTTCGGCCGCATACGAGAGAGAAGTATCCCAGGCTTCGCCGTTGGCCACGCTGCCCGCCAGGGTCAAGCCTGCAAAGCTGGGGGTATTGTAGCGAATGCGTTCAGTGCGGCTCAGAGCACCGTCAAGATTGTCGCGGGTATTGTTTACATCATCACCGCCACGGAAATCTGTACCATCACTATTTTTCCAAACAAATGCTCCGGCCGTTGCGTTAATGTCCGAATAGTTGATCACATTGGTTCCGGAAAGGTCCACTTCGGCAGTGGTGTTGGCAGCGGAATCGCCTTTGCCGATTTCGAGCTTACCGAACTGGGTGTCGAAATAGACATTTAACCAGCGGTCATTGAGGTTGAAAGTGCTGGCGCCGTCGTTCTCAGTGGCCATGGTCAAGCCGTTGGAAGGGCTGCGCAGGGCCTCCATTTCGATCTGGAAACCGACCTTGACGGCGCCCATAGCCTCTTCGCCGGTTAAGCGGAAGCGGGTGGAAGAGTTGCTGTTGTCGGTGATGAAGAAGTTATCCAGATCACCGTCATCGGCCCACATGGCCATCTGGTTGACCTGGCCGGATACCTTGACATCCAAGGCCTGGGCAGGGGTGAGTCCACCGATGGCGAGCAGTGCCGCCATCGCGATGATTGCCGAATTAATCCAAGTTCTCTTCATGTTGTCCTCCTTAATAGATGTTGAACGAACGGCTAAGACCCTCGCGGCGGATCATCCGTTTAAATACAAAATGCCGGAGCACCCTTTCCAGGGCCGCGGACCGGCATCCAGATTCTCACGGTTTCGATATCGCCACATGGTCGCCAAACCAATCATGGGGTCGCATCTAGCCTGTTCACGGTTAGCGCCTTGTTAGCCATGGATTAGAACTTCATGAGCCCAAAGCGCAAGCGGACTAGGACATAACAGAAAAAAATAGGCATGGGAACGTTTTTTTAAGGGATATCCCTATCCCAGTTGGCTCTGCGCCCAGAGAATGAGCTCTTCGGTGCTCTCCCAGGAGATGCAGGCGTCGGTGATCGATACCCCGTAGGCCATGGTTTTGAGGTCGCCGGTATTCTTCTGGCTGCCTTCATGCAGGTTGCTTTCCAGCATGAGGCCCACGATGGCCGCGTTGCCCGAGGCGCGCTGCTGGATGACATCTTTCCAGGCCACGGCTTGCTCTTTGAACCGTTTGCGGGAATTGGAATGGGAGCAATCCACCACGATGGCTTCGTTGAGCTCCTTGGCCCGCAGCTTATCCAACACCTCGCGGATGCTGCACGAATCGTAGTTGGGCCGGGTTCCGCCGCGCAGCACCAAATGGGCGTAAGGGTTGCCGGTGGTCCGGACCACGCTGGCATAGCCGTTGTGATCGATGCCCAGGAAGTGCTGGGGGGCGCCCGCGGCGATCATGGCGTTGAGGGCCACGTCCAAATTGCCGTCGGTGCCGTTCTTGAAACCCACCGGCATGGACAGACCGCTGGCCATCTCGCGATGGGTTTGGGATTCGGTGGTCCGGGCGCCGATGGCCGCCCAGCAGACCAGACCGGCGATGTACTGGGGAATGAACGGGTCGAGCAGTTCGGTAGCCGTGGGCAGCCCCATGGCCGCGATCCGGTCCAACAGTCGCCGGGCCTTTTTGAGTCCGCTGATGATGTCGTAGGAACCGTCCAGGTTGGGGTCGTTGATCAACCCCTTCCACCCCACCGTGGTGCGGGGTTTTTCGAAATAGACCCGCATGACCAGGTAAAGGCTTTTTGAAACCCGCTGCTTCAGATCCAGCAGGCGCCGGGCATATTCCAGGGCGGCTTGCTCATCGTGAATGGAGCACGGCCCGGTGATCACCATCAGGCGCGGGTCCTTGCGCTTGATGATGTCTTGAATGGTGGTGCGCCCTTCGAGCACGTTTTGGGCGGCCTCCGCGCTGATGGGCAGCTCCTCTTTCAGGGCATCGGGCGAGATGAGCGGGGTGAAATCCTTGATGCGGACATCGTACGTCTTCATGGAACGCTCCTTTAATTTGGCTGAACGGCCCCTGAGGGCGACATTTGGTAAAAAAAAAGCCGCAGGCTTTGTCGGCCCGCGGCTTTTGGCTGAGTCTTGTTCGCGTCAGCGCACCCCGGGCGAGCCACCGTAATAATAGTAATAGAAGTAGTAAAGGCGGTTGCGTTCTGCTTTGCTGGGGGATGAACTGTGCATGGGGCCAGACATAGCCAAAAGCATGGCCAACTGTCAATGCCTTTTAAATTTCTTGTTTACATTGCAGGGCTGGAGGGCTAATCTGGGCCGCGGTTCGTCTAGAAAACCAGATTTTCAATGAGGTCAAATTCAGCGATAGATCCCATTCGATTTAAGGAGAAATCCCCATGAAACGTTTCAGCGTGCGGCCTCTGGCCACGGCAATGGTTCTCATTGCCCTCTGCGTATTCCCATTCCCGGCCGCCGGCGCCGAAAAGGCTGCTAAAGAAACTGCACCCGCCAAAGCGAGCGCGGACCAACCGGAAAAGGCCAAAGCCGAAAAGAACCCGGTCAACGCGGCCACGGTCAATGGTAAGGCCATCAGCTATGAAGCCTACGAGGCCGAGCTCAATCTTTTTATGCGGCGCTCCCAGGCCCAGGGCATGGCCATGCCTGCCGAGGCCCGGGGGCAGGTCGGCACCAACGTGATCAATGACATGATCAGCCGCGAACTGATCTACCAGGAGAGCCAGAAAAAAGGCATCAAGGTCCCCGACGAGTTCGTCAAGGAGGAGCTTACGGCCATCAAAAATCAGTTCCCCGATCCGACTCAATTCGATGCCGCCCTGGCCGAAATGAAGATGACCGAGGATAAGCTCAAGGAGCAGATCGTCCAGCGCCAGTCCATCCGTACGCTCATCGACCAGGAGATCGTGCCTAAAATCAAAATCTCCGATGCACAGGCCAAGGAATTTTACGACCAGAATCCCAAGCTTTTTCAACGCCCCGAAGAGGTCCACGCCCAGCACATCTTGTTGAAGGTCGAAAAAAATGCCGACGAAAAGACGCGCACCGAGACTCGCAAGAAACTGGCCGACATTAAAAAGAAGATCGATGCCGGGGGGGATTTTGCCGAATTCGCCAAGGCCAACTCCCAGTGCCCCAGCGCACCCCAGGGCGGTGACCTGGGTTTCTTCTCCAAGGGCAAGATGGTGCCGGCATTTGAAAAGGTGGCTTTCGAGCTCAAGCCCAATCAGGTCAGCGACATCGTGGAAACCGATTTCGGTTACCATCTAATAAAGGTGCTCGAGCATCGCGATGCCAAGACCATGACTCTGGAAGAGGTCCAGCCCAAGATCGTCTCCAACCTGCGCCGGCGCCAGATCCAAACCGATGCGGAAAAATATGCCGCGGATTTGCGCAAGACCGCCAAGGTCGAAGTATTTGTGAAATAGGAGCGTTATGACCACCTCGCTTCTGATCAAAGAAACCGTGACGTTGGAAATTGAAGCCTTCAAGCGGCCCAAGAACATCACCAGGCTGAAGGAGACGCACGTGGCCTTCAGCGGCGCGCCGCGCAAGCACTGGTACGATCCGACTAAGGTGATCCTGGTGGCCGACCCATTCAGCCGTGCCACCTTTTATTATGAATTTCATATCGATGATATCGCCTTTGTCCAGGAGCTGCCGAGCCTGGTGAGTCTGGAGAACGAGGTGATTCCCATCGTGCGCGTGTGGGTGAAAAAGCGCAGCATCGCCGTTCGATGCACTCCTTTTATTGTCGATGAAACATCCTGACGAGACGAGCGATATGGGCTTCGCCTGCCCGGACGAGAAGCCCAGCCGCACCAAGCAGAAAAGGGCGGCCGAGGCATTGCAAAAAGTAGGTGAGCAACTGCTGACCCTTCGCGATGCCCAGTTGAAGGCCTTGGAACTTCCGCCCGAATTGCTCGAAGCCGTGGTGGCGGCGCGCACCATGACCGCCCACGGGGCACGTCGTCGTCAATTGCAATACATCGGTTCCCTGATGCGTCAGGCGGATGCCGACCAGTTATGCCGGCGTTTGGAGGCCGTCACCCAAGAGACCCACGACGAAGCGCGGCGGTTCAAGCAGGTGGAGCGGTGGCGGGACGAACTGGTGGCGGGCGACGCCGGACGGCGGGAGTGGCTGCTGGCTGAATATCCACTGATGGCACCGGAACAACTGACGCGCCTGATTCAGGCGGCCGGTCAGGATAAATCCGCCACGGAAAAGCGCAAAGCGGGAAAGGCATTGTTCCGTTACTTGCGCCAATTCATTGGATAGCAAATAACTGCATGGATTTGATTTGCCGGGGCGAATCATCATTCGCCCCGGCATGATTGTCCTGCACCTCAATCGATCATATCCACCAGTTGATCGACGATGTGATCCAGGAATAGCATTCCCTCCACCGTCAGCCGGCAGCGTTCGCTGTCCATTTCGATCCAGCCTTCCACCGAAAAGCGATCCAGCTCTTTATTGAAGTATAACTTGAAGTCACTGTGAAAACGTTTTTGAAATTCCTTGAATACGATGCCGTCCGTCTGCCGCAAGCCGAGATAAAGCGCCTCCATCATCTGCTGCTCTTCGGAAAGATGTTCTTCGTCGGCCCTGGGCAAGCGGCCCTGTCCCAAATCGTTCAGGTAGCCGTCCAGCGAGCGATGGTTCCACCAGCGCATCGGTAAGCGGCACCCGTGGGCCGACGGCCCCAGGCCGATGTACGGGGCAAAGTTCCAGTACTTCTGGTTGTGCTTGGAACGCCAGCGGGGGGTCTGGGCGTAGTTGGAGATTTCATAATGCTCATACCCCGCGGCCCCCAGAAAGTCGTGGGTCATGCGGAACAGGTCGGCCGTGCGCAGCTCCGAGAGCGCCTCGAAGCGCCTGGCCTGCAAGTCGGCGTGCAGCGGCGTGTGCTCCTCGTACGAGAGCATGTAACAGGCCAGATGCTTGGGCGCCAGCCGGATGGCCTGGAGCAGGTCGCTTTTCCAGGAACTGGTGGTCTGATCGGGCAGCCCGAAGATCAAATCCAGGCCGATGTTGTTGAACCCAGCCTCCTTGCCGGCTTTGACGGCCTCCAGGGCTTGGGCCGCATTGTGCCTGCGCCCTAGGAACTTCAGATTGGCATCGTTGAAGGATTGCACTCCGATGTTGAGCCGGTTGAAGCCGAAGGCCGCGTAGTCCTGCAGGTCGCGGGTGGTGGCCGTGGCCGGATTGACCTCCAGGGTCATCTCGGCCGATGCCTCTAGATTGAAACAGGCCGCGGCCCAATCCACGATATCGCCCATCTGGCGTGGCGTCAGCAGCGAGGGGGTCCCGCCGCCGATATAGAGCGTGTCGGCGCGCACATCACCGGTGCGACACAGGTACATCTCTTTTTTGAGCGCGTTGAGGTAATCCGGCAATCGGTTCACCTGGGTGACCGAATAGAAATCGCAGTAATTGCATTTGCTCTGGCAGAAGGGAATATGGACATAGATCCCCACGGCCTGGCTTTGGTTGGTTGGCGAGATTTGCATATACCTTTCCTGAAGCAGCTATCGATGGAACAGCGCCTGATATCTTTTCGGCTTTTCACAGCAGGCGCTTTAATCTAGAACGCGCCCAACTGACAGGGTTTAATTTTGATCTTCAGCGCTTCACAGGCATTGCCCACGGCCAGACGTGCGATACCGAGGGTTTCGGCAATGCGCCAGGCCTCCCGGCAGGGCAGGCGGCCGTCGACCACGGCCGCTTCGATGGTTGCCCGCAGTTCGGGTTCAACATTTTCAGCGGCTTTGACCGCTTTTCCCTTGGGATACCCGAACAGCCCGAGTTGGCACTTGCGGATACGGCCCTCTTGCAAGTCGATGGCGATCCCGACTTCCCGCGGCGTCACATGTAACGCCTCGCAAATGGCGAAGGCCGCATGACAGGTGATCTCCTTATCGACGATTCGATCCTGCACCGCTTGCCGCAGCGCGGGCGACACGCTGGTGCCGTCTGGGTGTTTTGCGCTGAAATGGCCGCTATCGTGATGCGTCATGGCGTGCTATCTCCTGGTTTGGGAAATCATTCGGATTGAAGTCAGCGGCACCTTAACATAGCAACCGATGCTTCGCAATTGTGCTGCCGGGCCTCCGGTGCCTTGCGGAACCTGATTTCCCGGTTGGGTCGGAGCCCGGCCTTATGCTATAAAATGCCCATGGATATCAAAGCCATCTTCAGAGCGGTGTTGGCGCCCGATCAGGAGCGAGCCGCAGCGCAGTTCGCCCACCTGAACGTCGGCGACCGGCTCTCCGGCCGGGTCTTGAAGATGGAGGCGGACGGACGGCTGCTCATCGATCTGGGAAGGTTCAAGGCCCTGGCCGAGACCACGCTGCCGGTGCAGGTGGGCCAGCGCTTGACGCTCAAGGTTACCCAGATGGGCGAACCCATCCAGTTGCGCCTCGAAGCGGATACCCAAGCCGCAGCCCAACAACCGCCGCATCCGCGCATGGCCCTGGCAACCTTGCTGAACGCCGGCGATCAGCAAAGGGTGGTCAACACCATCGAGCGGCTCTTGAATGCCCTGCCCGGCGCGCCGCAGGCCCAGCCCTTGGGAGAGTCCGGCGGACGCACGGCGACCGCACCCGCGCTTTCCGCAAGCGCTTCGGCGGAAGCCCGCCTGCTTCCTGACGCCGCCGCCCTGGCCAAGGCAAGCTTGCCCGAACCGGTCCGTCAGGCTTTGACCCAACTGAAGACCATTTTCGAACCCATGCCCCTGGAAGCGCCGGCGGCCCAACGAACCCAGTGGGTGCAGGCTACCGTCGAGGATCGCGGGATACTTTTCGAGCTGAAGCTGGCCGATGCCGTGGAGCAGGCAACCCAGCGTCCGGCGCCCTTGCAACTTACGGCGACCGGAGCGCCCAAGCCGACGGCGCCGCCGGCCGGCGAAACGTTTCCGACCGCCAAGGTCGCTGCGGAAGCAAAGGTGGTTGCGGACCCGAAGAGCGGCTTGGACCCTGCTCTGATTTTGGCAGCGGAAACCGACAGCGAGGCGCCGGCCGCGCCCGACCCCAAATTGGCGGCGGCGCTCAAAATTCAAGCCGGTGGCCGCGGGGAAACCGATTCCAGCGCCAAGAGCGCAGGCATGCCACCCGGGCCGGATGCCCAGGTCGCGGAGCAGGCCCAGCGGATCATCGCCCGGGACCTCAAGCCCCACCTCCTCGTTCTCAAAAACTTTCTGGGCGGCTTGGAAGAGCAGGGCGCCGCGCCCCTGGAAGCGCATGCCAAGGATGTGGCTTTCCTGCGCCAGGCGGTGAACCAGTTGACCGCCCATGTGGAGCAGCAGCAGGAGCAGGCCGTGCGCCGCTCGGGCGAACCCGACCTGTACCAGGTGTTCACCCACTTGCTGCCCGTTAAAGATCAGCAGCAGCCGGTGCAGCTCAAGGTCTATTACCCCAAGAAAGGGCGTCCCGCCGAGGACGATCCCCAGCATCGGGTCTCGCTGCTGCTGATGCTCGACCGTCTGGGGCCGGTGCGCGTGGATCTGGCCATGGTGGAGCGCTCCTTGCGCATCGGCTTTTACGTGCGCGACCCCCAGGTGCAGCAGGTTTTCGAGGCGCACGGTCAAACCGTCGCCGACGCCCTGGCCGGCGTCTTCGACCAGGTGCTGATCAGCACCCAGGTCTCCAAGGAGAAGATCGCCCAGTTCGAAGGCGAGGATCTGGTCGGCCCGCCGGTGGGCAGAATCGACGTTCAGGTATGAAAGACGACTCACGCAAAAAAGCGGCTGCTCTGCACTATGACCATGCCCGCGGCGGCGCCCCTAAAGTGGTGGCCAAAGGGCGCGGCAAGATGGCCGAGCGCATCGTGGAGATGGCCCAAAAAAACAACATTCCCCTGGTGGAGGACCGCAATCTGGTGCAAATGCTGGAAGCCCTCGAACTGAACACCGAAATTCCCGCCGAGCTCTATCAGGCCGTGGCCGAAGTCCTGGTGTTCGTCTACCGCATGAATCACAAGCCATGAAAGCCTTTGAGCTGAGCGATGCCCCCCTGGAGGGGACCCATCTCATCGAGGCCGGCGCCGGCACGGGCAAGACCTACACCATTGCCGGCATTTTTTTGCGCCTGATCGCGGAAAAAGGGGTGCCCGTCGATCAGCTCCTGGTGGTGACCTACACCAAGGCCGCCACCGAAGAGCTCAAAAGCCGCATCCGCCAACGCCTGCTGGCGGCCGGCCGCGCCCTGGACAAGGGCGGTGAAACCGGTGTCAGCGACGATCGCCTGGTGGAGCGCATGGCGGCCCAGGCGTCCCAGCCGCGCGCCTCGATCCGGCAACGCATCCGCGATGCGCTCGTCGACTTCGACCGCGCCGCCATCTTCACCATCCACGGCTTTTGCCAGCGGGTCTTGAACCATTTTGCTTTCGAAACCGGCCATCTCTTCGAAGCCGAGCTGACCCAGGACGCCCAGCCCCTGATCCAGGAGGCCGTGGACGATTTCTGGCGTCGGTATATCAGCCGGGCGCCCGAGGAGCTGGTGCAAGTCGCCCTGGCCCAGCTCAAAAGTCCTGAAGATCTGGCCGCTTTGGTGCAACGCTGCCGTCTGCCCCTGGTACGGGTCATTCCGCCGGCGGTCAAACCGCCGCTGACGGCCATCGCGCCTTTCCGCCGGGCGGCCCGCCAGGTGCAGCAGGCCTGGCCCCAGGCGCGCGACGCGGTGCTGGACCTGCTGGGCCATGAAGGGCTCAACGGCACTAAATACGGCAAGTGCACGCCGGACCCGGCTTCTCCCCGCCGGCAATTGCTCCAGGCCCTGGCGGCCGCCATGGATCGCTGGAACGGGGCCTATCCCCTGTTCCCCAAATTCGAACGCTTTTGCCAAAGCTATCTGGAGGCAGCCGCCAAAAAGGGGCATGTCGCCCCCCGCCATGCGTTCTTCGAACGCTGCGACCGGGTCCTGGCCTGCCAAGGCGAACTCGATGTGCAATTGGCGCAATACGTGCGCTATCTCAAGGTGCGGCTGTTGGACCAGGCCCACCGGCGCCTGGCCCAGAAGAAAACCCGCGACAACACCTTGTTCTTCGACGACCTGCTGCTCATGGTGCATGCGGCCCTGTGCAACGAACGCCGCCACGGCCTGGTCGAGGCCATCGGCCGGCAGTATCAGGCCGCGCTGGTGGATGAATTTCAAGATACCGATGCCCTGCAGTACGAGATTTTCGCCACGCTGTTTGCCGGCAGCGCCCTGTTCTTCATGATCGGCGATCCCAAGCAGGCCATCTACAGCTTCCGGGGCGCCGATCTTTTCTCGTATCTCCACGCCCGGGAAAATGCCCGCAACCGGTATACGCTGACGCGCAACTGGCGGGCCACGCCGGCCCTGATCAAAGCGTTCAATACCCTGTTCGGCCGTCGGGCGCACCCCTTCGGCTACGAACAGATCCCCTACGAAAAGGCCCTGGCCGGACGCGACGATCCCGATCCGCCCGCGCCGCCCCTGCGATTATGGTACATCGCCCATGGCGAAGCGGACGATATCCAACGTCCCATCGCCCAACAAGCGGCCACCGAGCGCATTGTGGCGGCCGTGGCCGATGAGATTGTGCGCGTGCTGGGCGACCCGGAGCCGGGGATGGCCCCCGCGGAGATCGTCCCCGAAGATATCGCCGTGCTGACCCGCACCCATCGCCAGGCGCAACAGGTCAAGGCAGCCCTTGCCCGGCGCAGGGTGCCGGCCGTAATGCACAGCGCCGGCAGCGTCTTCGACACGGACGAAGCCCAGGAAATGGCCATGGTCCTGGAGGCTGCGGCCCTGCCCACCGATGCCCGGCGGGTGCGGACCGCCCTGGCCGGCGACCTGCTGGGGGCCGATGCCGCCGAGCTGTGCGCCGCGGTCGAGAACCCCGGCGAGGCGTGGCAGGCACGCTGGGCCGCCTTCGACGACTATCACCGGCATTGGCTGCGCTACGGTTTTTATCCCATGTTCGCCCGCTTGATGGCCCGCGAAGGGGTCAAGCGGCGGTTGCTCGGCCTGCCCGACGGCGAGCGGCGCGTCACCAATCTGCTGCATCTGGCCGAGTTGCTGCATCAGGCCGCGGTGGAACACCAACTCGGGCCCGAAGGCCTGATCAAGTGGCTGGCCCGCCGGCGCGCCGCGGGCGGCGAGGACGAGGATGCCCAGAAGCTGCGCCTGGAAAGCGACGCCCACGCCGTGCGCATCATCACCATCCACAAAAGCAAGGGATTGCAGTTCAAGGTGGTGTTCTGTCCCTTTACCTGGGCCGGGGTCAAACGCGACGAGAAGATCGCGACCTTCCACGACCCCCAATCCCAAAATGGCCTGACCTTGGCCATCGGCCCGGAGATCGACCCGGTGCACCAGCAACTGGCCCTGGAAGAGGCCCTGGCCGAGAACCTGCGCCTGATGTACGTGGCCCTCACCCGGGCGCGGCAGCGTTGCTACCTGGTGTGGGGCTGCATCCGGGGCACCGAACTGTCGGCGCCGGCCTACCTGCTCCATGGCCCCCAGGCTGCCGGCGCTTCCATGGGCTGGACCGGTGCGCTGCAAACCGCCATGGCCGGCATGACCGATAGCCGCCTGATTGCCGAACTGCAGG
>JAKAFO010000271.1 GCA_021819735.1 Deltaproteobacteria bacterium | reverse complement strand
AATCCCGCAAGATCTTCGAAGAAAAGGGCTGGAGCGAAATCGCCGCCCTGCAACTGCGCAACCCCATGCACCGCTCCCACGAATATCTGTGCAAGATCGCCGTGGAAGTGTGCGACGGCGTGTATATCCACTCTCTGGTGGGCAACCTGAAACCCGGTGACATTCCCGCCGAAGTACGCGTGAAATGCATCGACGCCCTGGTGAAACATCACTTCGTGGAAAAGAACGTCGTGCAGGGCGGTTATCCCCTGGATATGCGCTATGCCGGTCCCCGCGAAGGCTTGCTGCACGCCACCTTCCGCCAGAACTATGGATGCTCCCGCATGATCATCGGCCGCGACCACGCCGGCGTGGGCGACTTCTATGGCATGTTCGAAGCCCAGACCATCTTCGACAAGATTCCCAAGCCCAAGGAGCCCGGCAAGGCCCTGCTCTGCTCCCCGTTGAAGATCGACTGGACCTTCTACTGCACCAAGTGCGACGGCATGGCCTCTCTGCGCACCTGCCCGCACGGCAAAGAGAACCGCGTGATCCTGTCCGGTACCATGCTGCGCAAGATCCTCAGCGAAGGCGGCGAGATGCCCGATCACTTCGGCCGTGACGAAGTCGTCGCCATCCTGCGCCAGTACTACGAAGGCCTGACCGAGAAGGTCAAGATCAAGACCCATAAGGCCGCCACCGGCGAGTAATCTCCGCCAACGGCAGTTAAGCATTAAAAAACGGAGGTGGACAAGGTCCGCCTCCGTTTTTGTTTTCAGACATCAACTTCGAATCGCCAGAACTCCTTAACTTTTTACTTTCTTTTTTCGATTTCTACTTCTTTTGTCCCAGCGCCGCGGTTATCTTATCCAACAACTCGCTCAAATCGTACGGCTTGGTCAGGTAGTCAAAAGCACCGGCTTTAATTCCGGTTTGGGCGGCCTCGTCCGAGGCATGGCCCGAGAGCATGATCACCGGCAGATCGGGCGCCATGATCTTGATGATTTTGAGCACCTCCAGGCCATCCATATCTTCCATCTTCAGGTCGAGCACCACCACGTCGAAGTCCTGCCGGCGCAGGGCCTGTATGCCTTCGCGGCCGCTATAGGCCTGCGTGGCCTGGATGTTGCGCCGGGCCAGGCGCTTGGCCAGGGTGGCGACAAACCCCTTCTCGTCGTCGATCAGCAACATACGAATCGGTGGATTCGTGTCCGCGGGATCGCTCATGGACCACTCCTTCTACGTGCGCCGGCTGGTGATCTCCTTGAGCCGCGCCTGGATGATCTTCTCTTCGTGCCCCCGCTTTTTGCGGGCCGCCTGCTCCACCTTGGCCACCAGATCGTTTATGTCGCACGGTTTCATGAGGTAGTCGAAGGCCCCCTGCTTCATGCCTTCGATGCCGGTCTCCACCGTGGCGTGGCCGGTCAACATGATCACTTCCACCAGGGGAAAGCGGGTCTTGATCTGCTTGAGGGCTTCGATGCCGTCCATGCCTGGCATCTTGATATCGAGGATCACGACCTCGATGGAGTTGGTTTTGGATAGTTTCTGCAAGGCTTCTTCGCCACTATAAGCGGCGTGAATCTCCACATCCCTTTTGGTCAAGCGTCGGGTCATGGCCTCGACAAAGGGGACCTCATCGTCTACCAACATGATGTTTGCGATTGTCATATATCTTCTCCTTGACGTTAGAGTATCTACACCAATCCACTGCGCACGGGGATCATTATGGTAAAGGTCGTGCCCTTGCCAACCGTGCTTTTGACTTGTATGTCGCCGTCCATCTTACGGATGATGCCGTAACAGATGGACAGCCCCAATCCGGTTCCCTGGCCCACGGGCTTGGTCGTAAAAAAGGGATCGAAGATGCGGCCGAGGATCGCTTCGGGAATGCCCGGTCCCGTGTCGGCCACCTCCACCACCACTTTTTCGTCCCGTTGGAAGGTTTTGAATTCGATCGCCCCGCCGCTCTTTTCCATGGCGTAGATAGCGTTGTTGACCAAATTCAACAGCACCTGGTGCATCTCGGTTTCCGACGCCTTGATCTCGGGCAGGTTGCTCAGGGCGCTATGCAACTCGATATTGGCGTACTTGGCCCGCTGGGCCGACAGGACCATCACCTCTTCGATGATCTCGTTGAGCTGGACCATGCCGATGGTCGAGCCGCTGCCCCGGGCAAAACTCAACAACTTGGTGGTGATCTCCTTGCAGCGCTTACCCTGGGTGTTGATCTGCTTGAGGGCGCGGTGCAGCTCATCCATGTGGGGGTTGCCGCCGAACTCCTTTTCCGTGAGGATGTCTTCGATCCAGCCGGCCTCCTCCACCATGATGGCCACCGGGTTGTTGATCTCGTGGGCCACGCCGGTGGCCAACTCGCCCAGGGAGGCCAGCTTGCCGCTTTCGATCACCTGCTTGTTCATCATCTCCTTTTCCTGATCGGCCGTGGCGATGCGGTTGACCATGCGCATGGAGAGCAGGAAGGCCATGGCCAGGATGCCGGCGCCGCCCACGGCGAAGATGATCAGGGAGAGCCGCTGGGCAAAGCGCTGGTCGGCCAGGGCATCGGAGACTTTCTGTTGATAAACCAGCAGCCACTCCTTGTTCTTGAGCAGGGCGCTGACATAGATGGTCATATCGCCGCCTTCGCCGGGCCGCTCCTCGGAGTAGATCTCCCGGGTAATGGGCTGGTCGCAATCGATAAAGCGGCCGAAGCACCCTTCTGTCGGGTTGAACTGAAAACGCGGCTTGGTCTGCAGCTCGCCCTTTTTGTTGACGATGGCCGCGAACCCGGTCTTACCGATGCGGATATTCTCCACCAAATTGTTGAAGGCCACGAAATCGATGGTGGCCCGCAGGACCCACGGCCGCTCGCCGTCGAAGCGCTTGACGGCGACGATGAAGTGCGGAAAGCCCCGCAGCCCGAGAAAGACATCGCTGACGACCACCTGGTTTTTCATAACGATCTGATACCAAGGGGCATCGGCGTAACGCACCCGGCTCAGCTTGAACGGCCCGGCATAGGCGACCTGGTGGCCATCGGCATCCACCACGCCCAGGTCCACGAAGACGCCGGCATAGTTGTTTTTCAGGGAGAGCAGCTTGGCCTGCAAAAACTCCGAGTCGTTCAACTGGGCAAAGCTGAAGTTTTCCGAAAGGAACAGGATGTCGGCCAGACGGGCGTTTAAAAATGCGTCGATCTGGCGCTTGTGGTTTTCCACCAGGGTTACAAGGTGGGTGTTGATCTTTTCATGATAGGCGCTGGCAAAGGCGTAATAGATCGTCCAACTCACCAGGAACACCGGGATGAACGACACCCCCAGGATGGTGAAGATCATGTTGCGGATCAGGTGCTTGTAATAGGGAGCGCGAACCGATTTTCGCCACATGATAGTGCTCCTCAGGGGATAGTGGAAAAGTGCAACCAAAAACCGATGACGTCTAATTTAGCATCGGTTCAACAGCGTGTCGATCTCCCTCCCAAAGCCTTAAACCAAGGGCGGCCGTCACCGACCGCCCCATCATGGAACCTATCTGGGCACGGTCACCGGCATCCCCATCAACGGCCACACAAAGGCGATGGCCAGGGCCACCGCCACCATGAGGATCACGCTGGCGATGCTCCCGTACATAAAAAACTCGCCGGGGGTGAACTGCTTGGAGTCGTAAGCGATGGCATTGGGCGCGGCACCTACCAGCAGGACGAACGGCATGCCGGCCGTCATCAGCGAGGCGAACAGAATCACTTCGCCGGCCACCCCCAGGTAAGGTGCGATCACCAGGGCCACCGGCAGCGAGATGGCGATGGCGGCCACGTTCATGATGAAGTTGGTCATCACCATGACGAAGAAGGCGATGCTCATGACGAAGATGAACCAGTTGGCTTTCTGGAACAGCAGCAGCCAGTTGACGGCCAGCCAGTTGGCGGCGCCGGTTTCCCACAGGCAGAAGCCGATGCTCATGGCCCCGCCGAAGAGCAGCACGATGTTCCAGGGGATCTCCTCCAGATCGTCGATTTTCAGAATATTGGTCACAAAGAAGAGAATGGTGGAGATCAGGATGATGGCGGTTTTGTCGACCGGTTTGAGAATGGGCACGAACGATCTCAGCGACATCACCAGAATAGCGGAAAAGACGATGACGGCGGCCAGGATCTCCTTGCGCGTGACCGCTCCCAGATCGGCGTTAAGCTGTCGCGCCTTTTCGCGCAACCCGGGAATGGTCTTCTTCTCCGGTTTGAGGAAAACCATGAAAAAGCCCCACAGCAGAAAAGTCATCAGCCAGCCGATGGGTGCCATGTAGTAACTTAACTGAAAAAAGCTGATCTCCTGGCCGGCGATATCTTTAAAGAACCCCAGCGCCACGGCGGCGCGCGCCGATCCGAGCAAGGTAATGATACTACCTGCCCCGCAGACGTAAGCCATACCGATGAACAAAGCTTTGCCGAACTTGGTCTTCTTGTCGCCCTCGCCGTAGAGCGCATAGATGGAAAGCAGCAGCGGATAGATGGTGGCGGCCACGGCGGTGTGGGCCATGATGTGGGTCAGGGCCACGGTGACCACAAAGGTGCCCAGCAGAATCATGCCGGTGTTCTCGCCCACCACCATCAGCATTTTGTAGGCCAGGCGCTTGGTCAGACCGACCTTGGTGAAGACCAGTCCGATCATCACCGAGGCGAAGATGAACAGTACCGATGGGTCCATGAAATCCTTGAAGGCCTTTTCCGGCGTGCGGATCAGGAAAAGGGCCTGCAGGACGCCGATGGCGATGCTGGTGATGCCGATCGGCACAACCTCAAAGACCCACCAGGTACCGGCCAGCAGGAATACCGCCAGAGCGCCCTTGGCCTCCTTGCTCAGAGCAAAATGCTTGCCCAGCGGGTCCACGGCATCCGGCCAGGGCGGCGCCCAGTAGACCACGGCAAACAATACAATCCCCAGCAGAAGAAATCCGTTCCGTTTCCAATCGAAAGCGCGATGATCGATCGCAATTGCATCCGTCGCCATTTGTCCCCCTTATCCGAATCCTATCTAAAATAGTTTTTCAAAAAACCTATAAAGCGCACTCTTTCATGGCATGAAACACCGCGGCGAAGACATCGGTCATGCGCAACAGCCCCACGATCTCCTGTCCGCTGGTGACCAGCAGCGACTGATGGTGGCCCACGACCAAAAGATGGATGGCCTTATCCAGCGAATCGTCCTGGTCGATATATTCGCCTTCGGTGGGTCGATGCATGTACTTGACGACTTTTTCCTGGCCGGCTTTTTTGCACAAATCCTCCAGGGGCTTGTTGAAGAGCTTGTAGTTTTCCAGCATGGAGAGCAGAAATTTCTTGCTGAACCCGAACTTGGCCATGCCGGGGGTGTCGGCGCTCATCTCCTGGTATTTGGGCTCCAGGGAACGCAGAATATCGAGTTGTCCCAGCTTGCCCACGATCTTTTGGCTCTTGTCTTCGACCAGAATGGCCCGATGCCGATAACGGGTCTGATCGAACTCCTGCTGGGCCTTTTCCAGAGCCAGGACCGCCTCATAGATGCTGGCATCTTCGGAGATCACCGCATACTCCGCCCGGGGCACCATCAAATCTTTTACTTTGAAACTTTTCATAATCCGCCTCCTCACCCGGCTGCGCCGGATTCTTAGGTTCGTGGTTCGACTATTCAAACCGGCCCGACGTCAAGAGCGCTCCTTGCGGGGGCCGGTGCTCGTCTGCTTCAATGCCTGGTGAATACGCTCCATCAGACCGTCCAGATCGAAGGGGATTAAAAAATCGTCAAAAGCGCCCAATCGCATGGCTTCGATGGAAAGATCCAATTGGTGCCCGGCATTGATGGTGATGACCGCCACCTGCGGGTAGCGCGACCGGATCATGCGCAAGATGGCGATTCCCTCGCGCTTCAACCCGTCCAACCCCAACAGCACCAGATATCTTCCCGGGCCCGACAGCATCGTATCCACCTTCTCTTCGCGCTCGGTAGTGAATACCGAGAACCCCTCCTGACGCAAATGATGCATCAGTTGCGTCCGCAAGCTGCTTTCTTTGGCGACGACGATAATCCGCTGTTCCATGGGCCCGGCCACTCGCTCTCCATTGTGGATCGAAGGGAAGCCTGTTGAGCAAAGCCCATGCCAGCGCTATCGTCTTGATATTATTACAACCACCCGCACCACCCAAAAGGAGGCGGAGTATAATGTTTTATATTAGAACAATTTGAAACTTTTGAGAAACATAATGCAACATCAATTGGGATCAACCCGGCCGAGAGCTGCTGTCGTTGGTGACGATTTCGCCGGACTTCAAACCGCCGGTCGCGTGGCGCCGTAACACCACGGAAGCCAAGCCGATGACATCGTCGATGACCGTGATCCCCTTCCAGGTGAGATAATCGAAGACTTCTTCCTCGATGCCGCCGCAAATCACGGTGTGTGCGCGCTCGGTCATCACCATGTGACAGAGCCGTTCGGCGGAGGGTTCCGGCAGAATCAGCACCTTTTCCTGAAGGATGCGACCGTCTGCTTCCAGTTCGACCAGCAGCACTTCCGCGGCCAGATCGAAGCGCGGGGCCACCTCTTCTTCGCTGAGGGGGATGAGGACTTTGCGAATCATGATTGATCCATCCCGTAATGCTTCATTTTGCGCCATAACGTGCTGCGCGCCCATCCCAACTGCCGGGCGGCATTCTGGCGGTTGCCCTTGGCTTTGACCAAGGCCTCCAAGATAATGCGTCTTTCCGCCATGGGCCAGGAACCTTCGCCCGAGCCCGACGGTGCTTCAGCCGCCACTTGCGCCGGCGGCGGAACAACCACTTGCGGAGCAGCACTCGACGGGCGGATGCTCTCCCGTTCTTCGCTCAAGTAAGCGGGCAAGTGCCTGGGCAGGATCTTGCCTTCCCTACAGACATTGACCGCATACTCGATAATGTTGCGCAGTTCGCGGACATTGCCCGGATAATCGTAATCCAGCAGGATGCTCAAGGCTTTGGGAGCGAACCCGGTGACGGACCGGTGGGTTTTGCGGGCAAAAAAATTGAGATAGTGATCCAGCAGCAGGCGCACGTCGCCTTCGCGCTCGCGCAGGGGCGGGATGTGCAGCCGCAGCACATTGAGCCGGAAGAACAGATCCTGGCGGAAGCGGCCCTCACGCACCATGCGCTCCAGGTCGCGGTGGGTGGCGGCCACCACGCGTACATCGGCGGCAAAGCCTTTGGTGGCGCCCAGGGGGTAGACGATCTTGTCGTCCAGGAAGGTGAGCAGCTTGACTTGCAGCGGCAGGGGCAAGTCGCCGATTTCG
>JAKAFO010000017.1 GCA_021819735.1 Deltaproteobacteria bacterium | reverse complement strand
CGAAAATCTCATATCCCCAGGTAGGCCTGGCGCACCCGTTCGTCGGCGACCAGGTCGGCGGCGCCGGCCGCCAAGGTGATGCGGCCGTTCTCCAGCACGTAGCCGCGATGGGCCACCTGGAGGGCCAGGTTGGCGTTCTGCTCGACCAGCAAAATGGTGGTGTGCTTCTCATGATTGATCTGGCGGATGGTGTCGAAGATGCGGCGGACCACCAGAGGCGCCAGCCCCAGCGAGGGTTCGTCCAGCAGCAGCAGGCGCGGCCGGCCCATCAGGGCCCGGGCGATGGCCAGCATCTGCTGCTCGCCGCCGGACAAGGTGCCGCCGGGCTGGCGGCGGCGCTGGGCCAGGATGGGAAAAAGATCCAGCAGGTCGTCCAGATCGGCTTTGATCGCCGGTTTGTCCTGGCGCAGGAAGGCCCCCATCTCTAGATTTTCGAGCACGGTCAGTTGGGGAAAGATGCGCCGGCCCTCGGGCACCTGGACGATGCCCCGGGCCACGATGCGGTGGGGGGCCAGGCCGTGGATGGGCCGGCCCTGGAAGTAGATCGCGCCGTGTCGCGGCGGCACCAGGCCGCAGACAGACATCAGGGTGGTGCTCTTGCCCGCGCCATTGGCGCCGATCAGCGTCACCACCTCGCCCTCGGCCACCTCCAGGCTGACCCCCCGGAGCGCCTCGATGTTTCCGTAGAAGCTATGGATATCATCGATCCTGAGCATGGGTTTCCATACTTTCATCTTCCCCCAAATAGGCCCTGATCACCGCCGGATTGCGACGTACTTCCGCCGGCGTTCCCTCCGCGATTTTCTTCCCGTAATCCACCACGCAGATGCGCTGGGCCAGGCTCATCACCAGGCGCATGTCGTGCTCGATGAGCAGGATGGCCACCCCTTCTTCTTCCCTAAGCTGCACGATCATGCGGTCCAGGGCCTGGGTCTCAAGGGCGTTCATGCCCGCGGCCGGTTCGTCGAGCAGCAGCAGGCGCGGTTCGGTGGCCATGGCCCGGGCGATCTCCAGGCGGCGCTGGGCCCCATAGGGCAGGCTGTTGGCCGGGTCGTTGGCGTGGCGGGCCAGGCCGAATTTGGTAAGGAGCCGGTAGCTGTCGTCGGCCGCCTGGCGCTCTTCGTCCCGGGTGCGCCGGTTGCACAGGATGGCGCCGGCGATGCCGGCCCGGGTGCGGCAGTGGCGGCCGATCAGCACGTTTTCCAGGGCGCTCATGTGGCCGAAGAGGCGGATGTTCTGGAATGTTCGGCAGATGCCCAGGGCCGTGACCTGGTTGGGTTTGAGCCCATTGAGCGACGTGCTCCGACCGTTGAGCGACGTGCTCCGACCGTCGGGGGCTTGCAGTCGCGCCTCGCCGGCAGTAGGGCGGTAGATGCCGGTAATACAGTTGAACAGCGTGGTCTTGCCGGCGCCGTTGGGGCCGATCAGGGCCACGGTCTGGGCCGGGTGAACCGCCAGGTCCAGCGCTTCCAGGGCCCGCAGGCCGCCGAAGTCCATGGTCAATTGGCGGATGTCGAGCAGCGGCGTCATGGGCGTTCCGCCTTTTCCGATTCGGACGGTTCGAAGGCATAGGCCCGGCGCCGGGCGTTGACCAGGCCGCCGGGCCGGAAGACCATCATGAGCACCAGCAGGGCGCCGAAGAGCAGCCAGCGGTAGTCGGCAAAAACCCGCAGGGCTTCGGGCAGGATCACCAGCACCAGGGCCGCCAGCACCACGCCGGTGATCGATCCCATGCCGCCCAGCACCACGATGCACAGCACCAGGATCGACTCCCAGATGGTGAAGTTGCCGGGGTTGATGAACTTCTGCTTGGCGGCGAAGACCACGCCGGCCATGCCGGCCCAGCAGGCGCCCAGGGCAAAGGCGCTCAGTTTGGCCCGGGTGGTGTCGATGCCCATGGCCTGGGCCGCGGTTTCATCTTCGCGCAGGGCCTCCCAGGAGCGGCCGATGCGCGAGTGCTGCAAGCGGTGCACGACCAGGATGGTCAGCAGCGTCAGTGCGAACATGAGGTAGTAGATGGCGATGTGGGTTTGCTGCAGGGTCAGGCGCAGGCCGAAGAAGCCGGGGGGAGGGATGTTGTCGATGCCGCTGGGGCCGAACGAGAGTGCGTTCCAGTTCTCCAGGACGATGCGGACGATTTCGCCGAAGCCCAGGGTAACGATGGCCAGATAGTCGCCCCGCAGGCGCAGCACCGGAAAGCCCAGCAGCAGGCCGAAGCCGGCGGCCAGGGCCGCGCCCATGGGCAGCGCGGCCCAGAAGCCGACCGCGAAGTGATAATTGAGCAGCGCGTAGCCGTAGGCGCCCACGGCGAAGAAGGCCACGTAGCCGAGCACGAGCTGGCCGGCCAGACCCACGACGATGTTGAGCCCCAGGGCGATGACGACGTAGATCAGGGCGTTGGTGACGAGGATGGTTTTGTTCCAGGAGAAGAGCAGGGGCACGGCCAGGAAGAAAAAGGCGGCGGCGGAGAGCGCCGGGCGTTTGAGGCGCGGATCGGCGGCCATTTGCTTCCAGCGGGAGGACGGCCGTACTGCGCCGGCCTGGGCGTCGCGCCGGCCGGTTTGCTTGCGGTGGAGCAGGCGGCGCCAGATGAAGGAGAGCAAGAAGCTGGCCGCGCCGATCCAGACGAGGCGCTCCCAGCGCCAAGCCACCGTGCGCTCGATGGTGTCGACGCGCACGACCAGGATGGGGAGGGTCAGGAACATGAACCAGAGGGCGGCTATCAGTGATTTTTTGATTTCTGCTTTCAAGTTCATCTTTCCGAATTGAACTTAGATTCCTACCGGCACTTCCGATAACTCGCCGGCGTCTGCGGCCACCGCCCTGCGCCACACGCCGCCGAAACAAGGGATGCTAATGCTTGCTGCGGGCGCCCTGGAAACTCGCTGCGCTCAGACAGTCCAGGGCGCTTTTCCTTCGCGGCGCATAAGCATCCCTAAGTTTCGGCGTCTGACGTGGCGCAGGGCGGTGGCCGCAGACGCCTACCTCCGTGCCGGTTAAGCAGCACTTGATCATACCTTCTCCATCTGCTTGCGCCCTAAAATACCGCTGGGCCGGAAGATCAGGATAACCACCAGGAAGAGAAAGGCGAAGACATCTTCGTAGTCGCTGGAGACGTAGCCGGTGAAAAAGCTCTCGGTCCAGCCGAGCACCAGGCCGCCCAGGACGGCGCCGGGCAGGCTGCCGATGCCGCCGAGCACGGCGGCCACGAAGGCTTTGATGCCGGCCAGAAAGCCGATGTAGAAGTTGATCTGGCCGATGTGCGAGGCGATTAGCACGCCGCCGATGGCGGCGATGGCCGAGCCGATGACGAAGGTCAGGGAGATGACGCGGTCCACGTCCACGCCCGAGAGCATGGCCATGTCGCGGTCCTGGGCCGTGGCGCGCATGGCTTTGCCCATGCGGGTGAATCGGACGAGCAGGGTGAGCAGCAGCATCGTCAGGGCGGTGACGGCGTAGATCACGAGCTCCGAGGAGCGCACGATGTGGGCCACGGGTTTTAAAAAGGCGAATTCGGGGATCAGGTTGGGGAAGGGCAGGAAGTTGGCGGTCTGGGCCATGCGCACGTAGTTTTGCAGAAACAGGGACATGCCGATGGCGCTGATCAGGGCCGACAAGCGCGGGGCGTGGCGCAACGGCCGGTAGGCGATGCGCTCCATGGTCCAGCCGTAGGCCGCGGCGTAGACCACGGCGGCGACCGCGGCGATCAGCAGGATGGCCGTGCCGTTCCAGCCGGCCAGGGTCAGCACGCCGATGACGATCAGGGCCGTGAAGGCGCCGATCATGTAGATTTCGCCATGGGCGAAGTTGATCAGGGTGATGATGCCGTAGACCATGGTGTAGCCCAGGGCGATGAGGGCGTAAATACTGCCCCTCGTCAGGCCGCCCATGAAGAGCGATAGCAGGTAGTCCCAGTTCATATCGAACGTCCGCTACTTGATCTCCACATACTTCCCATTCTGGACCTGATACATGGCAAACCCCACGCCGATGGCGTCGCCGCGCTCGTCGAAGCGGATGATACCCAGGGGGGTGGCCACCCACTCGGTGCGCAGGGCCTGGACGAGGGCGTCGTAGTCGGTGGCGCAGGATTTTTCGAAGGCGTTGACCAGGGCCAGGGTGGCGGCATAGGCGTTGAGGAAGAAGGCGCCCGGATCTTCGCCGTACTTCGCTTTATGGGCATTGACCGCTTCGATGGCGATGGGGTTGCGGGTGGTGTCCACCGGGCCGGTGGCATAGACGCCCTCGGCGAATTCGCCGGCCACCTTGATGAAGGTGTCGTCCTTGACGCCGTCGTCAGAGACAAACGGGATGGTCATGGCTTTCTTGCGCATCTGGGCCACGATCTTGGAGGCCTCGGGATGGTAGCCGCCGTAGATCACGGCCTGGGCCCCGGATTGATGGATCTTGTTGACCACCGCGGAGTAATCCACCGCGCCCGGCGTAATGCCTTCGTAGAGCGCCACCTCGCCACGCGGGTCGGCCTCGATGAACCCCTTGGCGAACTCGGCCAGACCCTTGCCGTAGTCGCCCTTGTCGTGCAGCACGGCGATCTTCTGCGCCTTGAGGTGTTCCAGTACGAAATTCACTTCCAGGCGTGCCTGGGCGTCGTCCGAGGCGATCGTGCGGAAGAAGTTGGGATAGTCGCCGCCCTGGGTCAGGGCCGGGTTGGTGGCTGAAGGGGAGATGGCGACCAGGCGCGACTCTTTGTAGATCCCCAGGGCCGCCTTGGTGGCACCCGAACAGATGTGGCCCAACACGGCCTGGGCCCCCTCGCCCACGGCTTTGGTGGCCGAGTTGGCGGCGATTTCCGGCTTGCACACATCGTCTTCCACCAGCAGTTCGATGCGCCGGCCGTTGACGCCGCAGGCCGCGTTGCGCTGGTCCACCACCAGTTGGGCGGCCCGCACCGAGGGAATGCCGTAGGAGGCCAGGTCGCCGCTGTGGGAGCCGACCACGGCAATCTTGATGGGCGGCTGGGTTTGCTGCTCGCCGCTGGTGGATGTCGTCTCCTTCCGGGAGCAGCCGGTCCAGATCAGACCCCCGATCACAGCCCAGAGTGCAGCATAGATCATCAGAAAAGCAGTGGCGCGGCCGGCCATGCCGGGCGCTCGGCCCGATACGCGAGCGTTCATCCTCTCCTCCTTGCCCTTATTCATTAAACTTTAATTTTTTCTTACAGTTAACGGGCTGGTTTTGCAAGCGATCTATCTACCCAGACGGCAGCGCGGGCCAATGTGGGCACTTGGCGATTTAACCATTTGACGCTGACCGCCAATCGCCGTAATAGTGCCGGCAGTGCGGCGCTCAACCTCTGCCGGAAGGCGCCCAGGAATCTGTTATAAAGGAGCGGTCGATGGCCAAGAACATAGGACTGGTGGTCAAACCGGACCCCCATGCGCGGCGCCACGCCGATGATCTGGAACAATGGCTCAAGGCCAAAGGCCATGGCGTGGTGCGCCGGCCCAGCGATGCGGACAGCCCGGCGGCGCCCCGCTCAGGCCATGAAGCGGCCCCGGCCGATCTCTCCTTCGTGCTGGTCCTGGGCGGTGACGGGACGCTCCTGAGCGCGGTTCGCTGGCTGGGCGACAACCAAGTGCCGATCCTGGGAATCAAGTTCGGCGAACTGGGCTTTCTGGCCGAAGCCGGCGAAGAGCAGATTCACATGGCCGTGCAGGCCATCCTGGACAACCGGTTCGCCACCTGGCCGCGCATGCGGCTGGATGTGGAGGTGTGGCGGGCCGGCGAGCGCCTGGCCCATGAAATCGTCTTCAACGACGTGGTGATCAACAAGGGTGCCCTGGCGCGCCTGGCCCTGATCAAGACCCTGGTCGATGACCACTACCTTACCGATTATCGCGCCGACGGGCTGATCGTGGCCACGCCCACCGGTTCGACGGCCTACTCCCTGGCGGCCGGTGGGCCGATCATGCATCCGGCCGTGGCGGGCATCCTGCTCACGCCCATCTGCCCCTTTACCTTGACCAACCGGCCAATGATCGTTCCCGAAAGCTCGCGCATCAAGATCCAACTGGCCGAGCGTTCGGCCGACATCATGCTCACCTTCGACGGCCAGGTGGGGCTGCCCATCGACGAAACCCACACGATTCTGGTGCGCAAGGCCGACCGGCCGGTGAATCTGATCACGTTGCCCGAGCGCAATTTCTTCGATGTCTTGCGCACCAAGCTCAAGTGGAGCGGCAGCCGGTAACGCTTTGCGTGCTTTTCAAAGGGCCTTTCCCGGACCGCCGATAGGAAGGTTCGAAAATGATAAGCCGCCTGATAAAGACCGAGCCGGAATATGAAAAGGCCCTCACCCGCATTGAGGTGCTGATGGCTGCCGAACCCGGCTCGGCCGAAATGGATGAGTTGGAACTGCTGACCACCCTTGTGGAGATTTAAGAAAATCAGCAATTCCCAATTGGTCTGCCCAACGCGTGGATCGACGAGAGCAAGACCAAAATAGGCTATGAAATTAATTTAACCAAATATTTCAATCAGTTCAAACCGATGCACTCATTGGCGGAGATCAAAGCCGACATTCTGGCCCTGGAGATCACTTCTCTATCGCTGGAAAAAGCCGTGCTGGAGGAGTGATCATGGCTGAAAACCGGCAGAATATCATTATCTACAACACCGTGGACGGCAAAGCCGCGGTATCGCTCTATGCCAAAGACGGCATGGTCTGGATGAACCAGAATCAGTTGGCCGAGCTTTTTGACACCTCCGTGCCCAACATCAGCATGCACATATCCAACATACTGAAAGAAAAGGAATTAGACGAAAATTCAGTTGTTAAGCAATACTTAACAACTGCCGCCGATGGTAAGGATTATCAGGTTACCTTCTATTCCCTGGAGATGGTATTGGCCATCGGTTTCAGGGCACGGAGCAAACGGGGCACCCAATTCAGAATCTGGGCCAACCATCACCTCAAGGAGTATATGGTCAAGGGGTTTGTCATGGATGACGAGCGCCTGAAAAATCCCGACGGCAGACCCGACTACTTTGACGAATTGCTGGAACGCATCCGGGAGATCCGGGCCTCTGAAAAGCGCTTTTACCAGAAGGTCCGGGATCTGTTCGCCCTGAGCAGCGATTACGACAAAACCGACAAAGCCACCCAGATGTTCTTTGCCGAAACCCAAAACAAGCTGCTCTACGCCGTCACCGGAAGAACCGCCGCCGAAATCATCCTGGATCGGGCCGACGCGGACAAACCCAATATGGCGCTCACCGCCTGGAAAGGCAGCGTGGTGCGCAAGCAGGATATTTTCATCGCCAAAAATTACCTCGATCAAGATGAGATCGATACTTTAAACCGACTGGTGGTGATTTTTCTGGAAACAGCCGAGTTGAGAGCCAAAAACCGCTTCGACATCACCATGCAGTTCTGGCACGAAAACGTGGACCGCCTTTTGACTTTCAACGAAAAACCGCTGCTCAAAGGCAAGGGAACCATCAGCAAGGCGGAAATGGAGGAGAAGGTCAGGGAGATCTACCGGCTGTTCGATACTAAACGGAAACGGTATGAGGCTATGGGGGCGGATCAAGAGGATCTGGCGGAACTCAAGATGCTGGAAGAGAAAATAGAAAAGAGCAAATGATCGAACGGTACGAAAATCTAAGGGCAGTGGTGTTGCGTGGATCGGGGAGATTCCTTTTAGGGCCGCGCCCCCGCATCGGTCTTGGCCGGGATCGGCTCGGGCGGCAGGTTGCCGCGGATCAGGTAGCTGTTCTGCAGGGCTTCGACCACGCGGTTGGTCTGTTCGACTCCCTGGCGGACCTCCTGGATGCCCTCTTTGAAGGTGGCGGAGATCTGGGGGATGTTGCGGCTGCCGGCCTTGAGGTCAGCCGTGATGGCCTTGATCTCGGTCAGTATCCGGTTGGCCTCGTCCATGTTGGCCTGCAGGGCCACCAGGTTCTCCTGGACCAGGGCCATGGTCTGGGGCGCCTGGGCCGTGGTGGCCTGGATGCCGGACAGGATCTGGCCCATGCGGTCGATGCTCGCCACCAGGCGCTGCAACACATCTTCGGATTTGAGCAGCATTCCCATGGGGCCTTTGCCCGCGTCGAGATCGGTGGTGATCCGCTCGACATTTGCGCTGACCTTTTCGATGTTCTCCAGGGAGGCGATCAAGGGGCCCTTGGGATCGCCCAGGCGCTGGGTGACCTGGGAGATGTCCTGAATGGCCTTGACCACCAGCAGGGCGGTCTTCTCCACCTCGAACTCGGTGAGAATATCGGTGAGCGAGCGCTTTTCCCGGGAGGCGATCTCGCCTTCCGGCGCGATGGCCGGCGCATCCGTTGAACCGGGGATGATGGCGATGTACTCCGAGCCGATCAAGGTGGGGCTCTCCACCACCGCCACGGCATTCTGGCGGATGCGCGCGGCGTATTTTTCCAGGATGGCCAGCTTGACCTGAACGCGGTTCTTCTCCAGGGTGATTTTGACCACCTTGCCGATATCGGCCTTGAAAAGCTTCACCGCGGCGTTCTCCTGCAGGTTGTAGCTTTCGCCGAAGGCGGTGTAGTAGGTGATATAATTTTCGAACCAGTCTTTGCCGCGGCCGATGATCACCAGGGTGGCCATGAGCAGCAGCGCCACGCCCACGATGAAGGTGCCCACCACCCGTTCCAGCTTTGAAAATTCCATCTCCATGGGTTTACTCCCCTTCGGCGGAGGCCTTGACGGCAACGGTGGTCAAGGCGCCATCGGCGATCATCACGTTGCGGTTGGCGAAGCGCCGCACCAGGCGCCGGTCGAACGATAAAAACACGATGGGCGACCGCTCGGCGATCAGTTGATTGAAAATTTGGGTGATCAGGTCGAATTTGGCATGGCCGATGAAATCTTCGGGCTGACCGAGGAGCAACACCGCCGGTTTTTTGCCGAGCTCCCGGATGACGATGGCCGCCTGGGTCTCCATGGCGCTGAGCCCCGAAGGTCTCCGGTCGAGTTTATCGCGGATGCCGAAGGTGTCGCATAGGGCCAGCACATCATCTGCCAGATCGATGTCGAGCCGGTTCTCATGGTAGTAGCGCTGAAGCAACAAGTTCTGGCGCACCGTCAGGTTGCTGATCAAAGCCGTGTCCCGGGCCACGTAGCCGATCTGCTGCTTGCACGCCAGCAACTCCTGGTAACGGTGCAAGTCGCACAGGCGGCCTTTGAACGCATAGGTGCCCTTCAGCGGACGGATCATGGCGGCCAGGGCGCGCAGAAAGAGGTGTGCATCGTCCGGATGCCGGCTCTCGATGGCGCACACGTCACCGGGCGCCAAGGCAAAATCGAACCCCTGAATGCCGCTGCCCAGGCCGACCGCCGCCAGGCTGTAGTTCGACAGTTCGATCAGGTGCGCGCTCACAGGTAAAATACCGTTGAAATAAACACGTTGATCACCAGGCAGTACAAGAAGCACTCGATGGACGAACGGGAGGTGGCGATGGGCACCTCGGTTATCTGCCGTTTCATTTCAAAGCCGCGATACAAGCAGGTCACGGTGATGATGATGCCGAACAGGAGCGCTTTGAGCAGGCCGGCGCCGATGTCGGCCGGGGTGATGGCCTTGGCGATCTGGTAAAGAAAGCCGGCCATGGGAATGTCGGTGGTCAGCCAGACGATGGCATAGCCGCCCAGGATCGAGACCAGGTCGAAAACCACAAACAGCCCCACCATGGCCGCCGTAATTCCCACCAGGCGGGGAACGCACACCACCCGCACCGGGTCCACGCCGGCCATCTCCAGGGTGTCCAGTTCGTGCAGCACGCGCATGTAGCTGATCTCGATGGTCACGGCCGTGGCCGACCTCAGAATCACCAGCAGGGCGGTGATGATCGGTCCGATTTCGCGCACGATGAGCAGCACCGAGATGCGGCTGAAGTCGTATTGGCCCGACAGCCGGGCAAACTGGATGATCACCATGCTGCCCACCAGCAGGGCGATGGGGATCAGGATGGGCAGGGCCTGCACGGCGGTAAAGTAGAGCTGCTGGACGATGATGCGGCCCACCAGCACACGGCCGGCCGTGGGGCGCGCGAAGATCTGGGCGAAGATGCGGTAGATGAAAGCGAAGAGATCCAGCAGGTGGGTGATGGAGTCGATGGCCTTGCGGCCGATGTAACCGGTAACCCGTTCCATGGTTTTGGCGTTGGCCCCATCCCTCTCCCACCGGAACGATGGCTCCGGGTGGATTGGTTGACTTACCCAAATTCTTACAATATATTGGCCGAAGCGGTCAACCTGTTTACCTAACTATTTGATTTCTCATTAAAAATGCGTATTCGCCACTTAATTTGCGCCTGGCTGTTGCTTGCGACGCGGATCGGATTCGCCCAACCCGCCGAGCAACTGGTGGAGGTATTCCCCTCGGGCGCCATTAACTGGTCCAGGGGCTACCTGGTGGCCAAGGGTACTTTTTTGCCCGAACATTCCACCTCTCCCAAGGGCTTGAATCCGGAACAATCCATCGCACAAGCCCAGCGCCAGGCAGTGCACAACGCGCTGCGAACATTAGAGGAAGTGCGCCTGGATGCCGGCTTGCGCGTCTCCGAACTGATGGCCGCCGACCAACGGATCGGCGCCCGCGTGCGGGAGATGGCGGGTGCGGCGCGTGTGATCGAAGTCCAACCCTTGGCGGACGGCGCGGTGCGGGTCGCCGTGCAAATGGAACTGCGGGGCGGATTTGCCCAATTGGTGCTGCCCGCTGAAATCAAGCAAGTGGAATCCATCAAGCAGATGAATGCCTCGGCCGCCGAAAACCCTCCCAAGGCCCAGGTGTCGCCCCGGCCGGTGGCGCCGGCGGAAGGGCAAAGCGGGCTGATCGTGGACGCGCGGGGCATCGGCGCCAAGCCGGCCATGGTGCCGATGCTGATCGACGAAAACGGCAAGCAAGTCTACGGCCCGGCCTTCATCAGCCGGGAGTACGCGGTGCAGCATGGGGTCTGCGAATACGGTCGTTCCATGGACAAGCCGGCGCAGCGGGAGCGCGTGGCCCCCAATCCGCTGATCGTAAAAGGCCTGCGGACCCTGCACGACCGGAGCTGCGACATCGTGATCAGCAACGCCGATGCCGACCGGTTGCGCGACGCGTCGGCCAACCTGGGCTTTTTGAAGCAGTGCCGCGTCATCATCATTCTGGATTGACCCTTTCGCGAGGAGGCAGCATGCCAAAGCGCCAATGGTTCTGGTGGGCGATTGTATCTTTAGTAATCGGATGCGGACCCGACCCTATCCTCCTGCGCCCAGCGCTCGATACCCCGGCGCAGCACCTTGCCAACGGCAAGGTTTTGCTGGAACAAGAGAAATGGCGGGATGCCGTCCGGGAATTCGAGCGTGCCAGCGAGCTGGACCCCTTTTACACCGAGGCGTATGTGGGGCTGGCGATCACCTTGGGTCGCCAGGGGGATTTTCATACCGCGGCCCAGGTCATGGACCAGGCCCGGCAGACGGCCATGAGCCCGGAACAGCACGACATGGTGGCCAAGGGGGAGGCCCAATTACACCAGATGATCATCGATCAGGGGTTCTTCAAGTAGGCGCTTCGTCGATACGGGGCGTTTCGCGACGATCCTTCCCGGCCGAGGCGCGCAGTTGCCCGCAGGCCGCCATGATATCCTGCCCTTTGCTGTAACGCACCACGCAGGTGAAATGCTTCTCCATCAGAAAGGCCTTGAACGCCTCGATGCGCGCTTCGGTGGGCCGCTCGAAGGCGCTGCCCGGATAGGGGTTGAAGGGAATCAGGTTGATCTTGGCCTTTAATGGCGCCAGCAGCTTGGCCAGTTTGCGCGCCTGTTCCAGCCCGTCATTGACATCCTTGAATAAAATATACTCGAAGGTCAACTTGCGGCCCCTGGGCAGGTTGTATTGCCGGCAGGCTGCCAGCAGCTCGGCGATGGGGTATTTGCGATTGATGGGCATCAAGTGGGTGCGGCCGGCATCGTCCACGGCGTTCAGGGAGATGGCCGGATTGATGCGCGTGTCACGCCCCAGATCCAGCAGGCGCGGTACCAGGCCGGCGGTGGAGACCGTCACGTGGCGCGTGGCGAATTTCATGCCCCAGTCGCTGTTGGTCAGGATCTCGATGGCCGCCACCAGGTTTTCGTAATTGGCCAGGGGCTCGCCCATGCCCATGAAGACCAGGTTGGTTAATTGGCCGGGGTCGTCCAGTTGCTTGCGCACTTCCCATGCCTGGCCGACGATCTCGGCGTGCGTTAGGTTGCGCACCAGGCCGGCCTGGCCGGTTAGGCAAAACCGGCACCCCTGGGCGCAGCCTACCTGGCTGGAGACGCACAAGGTGAAGTGGTCGCGCTCGGGAATCAGCACCGTCTCCACGCTACGGTCGTCTGCGAGGCGAAAAAGAAACTTGCGCGTGCCGTCGGCCGCCGTGCGCACGTCGGCCACGGCCAGGCGCTGGATCGTGAAGTGCTCGGCCAGCAGGGTGCGCAGGGCTTTGTTCAGGTCGGTCATCTGCTCGAATTGGTCGACCAGGCGCACGTAGAGCCATTTGAGGATCTGATCGGCGCGATAGGGCCGCTCGTCGTGGGCTTCGAGCCAGGCCAGCAACTCCGGCCGGGTGAGTGATTTGATATCCTGGATCATGTCGATTCCTGCAGGGGCGAATAATCATTCGCACCTACGGGGATGCGGGCAACCAGCCCTTGCCCCGTATATTATTAAATGGTATAGCACGCCGTTTTGAAAAGCCCGCGCCGGCTTTTCTTTGCTTGACTTATCACTACTATCGGTTTATTTCCAAAGTTTTATTGATAAGAAGGTACTGCGGTAAGCGATGTTTGACAGCCTGAGCGAGAAACTGGATTCGGTCTTCAAGCGCCTGAGGGGCCACGGCACCCTCTCGGAGAGCAACATCTCCGACGGCTTGCGCGAAGTGCGCATGGCCCTGCTCGAAGCCGACGTCCACTTCAAGGTGGTCAAGCAGTTCGTGGCCGACATCAAAGAACGGGCCATGGGTCAGGAGGTGATGGCCAGCCTCACCCCGGGCCAACAGGTGATCAAGATCGTCAACGACGAGCTGGCCCGTTTGATGGGCGGCCGCCACGAGGGGTTGAGCCTCGCGGGCACTCACCCGGTACCGATCATGATGGTCGGTCTGCAAGGTTCGGGCAAGACCACCACCACCGGCAAGCTGGCCGTGATGCTGCGCAAGCAGGGCCGCAAGCCCTACCTGGTGCCGGCCGACGTTTACCGGCCGGCGGCCATCGACCAGTTGCGCAAGATCGGCGTCCAACTGGAGGTGCCGGTGTTCGAATCGCGCACCGACATGAACCCGGTGGATATCTGCCAGAAGGCCCGCGTGGCGGCGCACAAGGCCGGGTGCGACACGGTGCTGATCGACACGGCCGGCCGGCTGCACATCGACGCCGAGCTGATGGACGAGCTCAAGGCCATCAAGGCGGCCGTGAGCCCCAGCGATATCCTGTTGGTGGCCGATGCCATGACCGGCCAGGACGCGGTCAACATGGCCAAGTCCTTCGACGACGCTCTGGACATCGGCGGCGTGGTGCTCACCAAGATGGACGGCGACGCCCGCGGCGGCGCGGCCCTCTCGATCAAGTCGATCACCGGCAAGCCGATCAAGTTTGTCGGCGTCGGCGAGAAACTGAACGATTTCGAAGCGTTCCATCCGGACCGGATGGCCTCGCGCATCCTGGGCATGGGCGATGTGCTCACGATGATCGAGAAGGCCCAGTCGGTGGTGGACGCCAAGCAGGCGGAAGAGTACCAGAAAAAGCTGCGTAAGAACCAGTTCACCCTGGAGGATTTCCGCAATCAGATGACCCAGGTGCGCAAGATGGGCTCGCTGACCGATCTGCTGGGCATGATTCCCGGTATGGGCAAGCTCAAGCAGATGAAAGGCATGGAGGTGGACGAGTCCGAGCTGACGCGCATCGAGGCCATCATCAATTCGATGACTCCCCAGGAGCGGCGCCAGCACCAGATCATCAACGGCAGCCGCCGCCGGCGCATCGCCCTGGGCAGCGGCACCACCGTACAGGATGTCAACAGTCTGCTGAAAAACTATACTCAGGTCATGAAAATGATGAAGAAATTCACCAAGGGAAACATGCGCGGTCTGGGACGCGGCATGCCGCCCATGGGACGGTGAATGGGAATTAAAAGGAGAACGAATTAATGGCAGTCAGAATGAGATTGGCCCGACACGGCGCCACCAAAAAACCTTTCTACCGGATTGTGGTGGCGGACAGTGAAAGCCCGCGGGACGGCAGATACCTGGAAAACGTCGGTACCTATAACCCCTTGCAGGAACCGGCGCAGGTGACCTTGAAGACCGACCGGGTGCTCTATTGGTTGGCGCAGGGTGCGATTCCCACCGACACCGTCCGGAGTCTGCTCAAAAAGCAGGGTGTTGGCGCCCAAGCGGCCAAACCGGCGCAACCGGCTCAATAGAGATTCGCCGCGGTTTGAGCAACCACCGATCCGGGGAGGTGTGCGATGAAAGAGCTGATCAAGAGTATTGCGCAGGCACTGGTAGATCATCCGGAGCAGGTTTCGGTGAACGAGATCGAGGGCAGCCAGACCTCGGTATTGGAGCTCAAGGTGGCCAAGGATGATTTGGGCAAGGTGATCGGCAAACAGGGGCGCACCGCTCAGGCGATCCGTACCGTGTTGAGCGCCGCGTCCGCCAAGCTTAAGAAGCGCTCGGTCCTTGAAATCATCGAATAGCGGCAGTGCCCCCGGCGAGTTGATTCAAATCGGCAAGGTCATCGGTGCCCATGGCATCGCTGGGGCTGTGCGGGTCTACTCCTACGCGGAGTCGCCCGAGTGCTTTGCCCAGCAGCGTACCCTGGTGTTGATGGATGGCCGCGGTGGCACGCAGCTCCGCAAGATCGAATGGTCCCAGCCCTACAAGCAAGTGGTGCGCTTGGTCCTCGAGGGCATCGGCCATCGCGACCAGGCCGAAGCCTTGGCGGGCTGGGGCGTTTACATTGCCAAAAAGGATCTGCCGCCCCTGGAGGCGGATTCCTATTATTGGAGCGATCTGATCGGCATGGCCGTCTACACGACGGAGGGCGAGCACCTGGGGGTTGTGGAACAGATCATCCCCACGGGCGCCAACGATGTCTATGTGGTCAAGACGCCTCCGGGATATGCGGTCAAGGAGATCTTGCTGCCGGCCATCGAATCGGTCGTCATCGAGATCGACGTGCCCGGCCGGCGCATGCAGGTTCAATTGCCTGAGGGATTGATATAGGCAATTCAAATGAAGGTAGTCGTTCTGACCATTTTTCCGGAGCTGATGCAGGCCTTCTGGGAAAATGGGATCATGCGCCGGGCCATCGAGAGCGGCGCCGTGGCCGCCCAGGCCGTCAACATCCGGGATTTTGCCCAGGGGCGGCACAAGGTCACCGACGACCGACCCTACGGCGGCGGATGCGGCATGGTGATGAAGCCCGAGCCGCTGGCGGCCGCCCTGCGGGATGTCAAGCAGCAGACGCCCGGGGCCCTGACGCTTCTGATGAGCCCCCAGGGCCGGCGCTTCGATCAGGCCATGGCCCGCGAGATGGCCGCCCACGAGGCGCTCGTGATCGTCTGCGGCCGGTATGAGGGCGTGGACGAGCGCATCAGCGAGCAGTTCGTCGATGGGGAGGTCTCCATCGGCGACTTCGTTCTGACCGGCGGCGAAGTGGCGGCCATGGTGGTCATGGATGCCGTCGTGCGCCTGCTGCCCGGCGTTCTGGGCAACGAGGATTCGGCCGAGCAGGACTCGTTCGGCCACCAGCGGCTGGACCATGCCCATTACACCCGGCCGCCGGAGTTCGAGGGGCGACCGGTGCCCGAGGTGCTGCTCAGCGGGCATCACGAGCGCATCGCCGAGTGGCGGCGGGCCGATGCCTTGCTGCGCACCTTTGCCCGTCGGCCCGATCTGTTGCACGGGGCGACGCTCAGCAAGGAGGAAATCGCGCTGCTTGGCGCGTGGCATCGTGAACTCGAAAGCATCATACGCAGCCAGGGTGGCGCTGGCCCTGATTCACCACCCGGTGGTGGACAAGAACGGTAAGACCATTGCCGCGGCGGTCACCAACCTGGATCTGCACGACATCGCCCGGGCGGCCAAGACCTATGGGGTGGAACCGTTTTACGTGGTGACCCCCCTGGAGGATCAGCAACACCTGGTGACCGAGATCATCGACCACTGGGTCACCGGCGTGGGGGCGCGTTACAACCCGGACCGTCGCGACGCCCTGGCCCTGATCCGCTTGCAGCCGTCGTTCCAGGCCGCCCTGGCTGACGTGCACGCGCGCTGGGAGGCCGAGCCCCAAGTGGTGGTCACCAGCGCCCAGATGGCCGCCAGCGACCTGGACTGGAACGGGTTGCGCCGCCTGGCCGCCGGCGAACGGCCGGTGCTGCTGCTCTTCGGCACGGCCTGGGGTCTGGCGCCGGAGGTGATTCAAGCGGCCGATTTCCGGCTGGCGCCGATCTTAGGGCGCAACGGGTACAATCACCTTTCGGTGCGTTCGGCAGTATCGATCGTGCTGGATCGAATGTTTACCGGCTGCGCCGGAGATGAACGCTGAAAGTCTTAAGTTGAAAGTTAAGGTATATTGAACGCCTTGTTGAAGAAAAGGGGAGATAACCATCATGGAACTGATCAAGCAGTTGGAACGAGAGCAGATGCGCATGGACATGCCCGACTTTTTGCCGGGCGACACCGTGCGCGTGCACGTTAAAATCAAGGAAGGCGACAAAGAGCGCATCCAGGTGTTTCAGGGCATCGTGATTTCCAAACGCAAAGGGGGCATCAGTGCCACCTTCACCGTGCGCAAAGTCTCCTACGGCGTCGGCGTGGAGCGCATTTTCCCGTTCCACTCCCCGATCATCGACCGCGTCGAGAAGATCACTCGCGGCCGGGTGCGGCGCGCCAAGATCTACTACCTGCGCAAGCTGCACGGCAAAGCGGCCCGTATCCGCGAAAAGCGGGTCAACTAGGCCCTTGGCGGCCGATCTCTGGGCGTTTGAACGAGCCTTGCGGGCCGAGGGGTATGCGCGCATCGCCGGTGTGGATGAAGCCGGCCGCGGCCCCTTGGCCGGGCCGGTGGTGTCGGCGGCCGTTGTGCTGCCGCCGGCCTTCGATGCCGCTGGGATCAACGATTCCAAGCAGTTGACAGCCCGGCAGCGGGCCCGGCTGTACGATCATATTTATGCCCACGCCCAAAGCGTGGGCATCGGTATCGTGGACCCTCTCGAGATCGACCGGATCAACATCCTCCAGGCCTCCCGTTTGTCCATGGTCATGGCCGTGGCCAATCTCAAGCCCAGCCCCGATTATCTGCTCATCGACGGCAATGTCGGCATCGCCGCCGATTGCGCCCAGCAGCCGGTCGTCCAAGGTGATGCGCGCAGCGTCTCGGTGGCCGCCGCCTCCATCGTGGCCAAAGTGACCCGGGACCGGCTGATGTGCCGTTACCACGAAGCGTTTCCCCAATACGGGTTCGACCGCCACAAGGGCTACCCCACGGCCGCGCACTGCGCCGCCATCGCCCGCCACGGCCCCTGCCCCATCCACCGCCGCAGCTTCAAACGGGTCTGCGAGTACCTGCCTGGACCCACCGAGTCCGCTCCTACCGACAGGATCATGATCGATGCCCCATGAACGGCAGCAATACGGCCAGAGCGGCGAAAGCCTGGCCGTTGCGTTTTTGGAGGCCCGGGGCTATACCATCGTGGCGCGCAACTACCGTAACCGGCTGGGGGAGATCGACATTATTGCCCGGCACGACGGCGCGTGGGTGTTCGTGGAGGTCAAGGCCCGCCGCTCCGGCCGATTCGGCGATCCCAAGGCCGCCGTCACCCCCGCCAAGCAGCGCAAGCTTTCCATGGTCGCCCTGGCGTTCCTCAAAAGCCGGGGCAGCACCCAGACCAAAGCCCGTTTCGATGTGGTGACCGTGCGGCCGGTGGATGGCCGGGCTCACGTGGAGGTGATCGCCAATGCCTTCGATCTCGCCTACTCCTGAAAAGCCGGCGGCCGGACTGTACGTGGTGGCCACGCCCATCGGCCATCTGGCCGACATCACCCTGCGGGCCATTGCCGTGCTCTCCGGCGTGGATCTGATCGCCGCCGAAGACACCCGCCACACCCGGCGGTTGCTGGACCACTACCAGATCCGCAACCGGCTCGTCTCCTACCACGAACACAACGAGGCCCGGCGTACCGCCGAATTGATCGCCCAACTGGAACAAGGCGCGGCCATCGCCCTGGTCACCGATGCCGGCACGCCCGCGGTCTCCGATCCCGGTTTCCGCTTGGTTCAGGCCGCGGTGCAAAAAGGCCTGCCGGTCTTTCCGATACCGGGCGTATCGGCGGCCGTCACGGCCCTGAGCGCCGCCGGTCTGCCCACCGACCAATTTTCCTTCGTGGGGTTTCCGGTCCGGGGCCGAAGCAAGCGCCGGGAGCAGTTGACGGCCCTCGCCCATCTGCCGTACACCCTGATTTTCTATCAATCGCCCCAGCGGCTCGTCTCTTTTCTGGAAGAGCTCGTGGAGATTCTGGGCGACCGGCCGGCCGTGCTGGCCCGGGAGCTGACCAAGCTGCACGAAGAGTTTCTGCGCGGATCGTTGGCGCAGATCCTGGCGGACTTGCAAGCGCGCGAAAGCCTCAAGGGCGAGTGTACCCTGTTGGTGGCAGGCGCCCAGGAGGCTTCGCCCGCGCACGGCCAGGAAGAATTGGATGCGGCCATCGTGCGCGCCCTGGCGGATAAGCAGCGCTCCATGAAGGAACTCTCCAAAGCGTTGGCCGACCGGTTCCAGGTAAGCCGCAAGCAGGTCTACGAGCGCGCCCTGCAACTCAAACCGGATGAGGGCTGCGACGATGTTTGAGCTCAGCCTGCACCCGGTCATCCTGGCGGTTTCCGCCGCCGACCAGCGCCTGATGCGTCGCGCCAAGGTCGAGGCCCTGCGCCGCCGGGCGCGCGAAGCCGCGGCCCTTTCGGCCCAATATGGCGGTTTTGTACTAGGTGCCCTGGAAAAGGACGATGCCGGCGTGCCCCTGCCCAGCAACGGTTTGTACTGGTCCCTGAGCCACAAGGAGCGTATGGTGGCGGCCGTGGTCTCTCCCCGACCGGTGGGCATCGACCTGGAACGGCTGGCCCCTATGCATTCGCGCATGTACGACCGCATCGCCGACGCGGCCGAATGGGCCCTGGCGCCCTATAAGATCGAGAAGCTCTTTTTTCGCTACTGGACGGCCAAAGAGGCGGTGCTCAAGGCCGTAAGCAAGGGCCTGACCCGGCTCGATCGCTGCCGGGTGCAGGCCATCGTGGACGACGACCACCTGCAATTGCAATATGAACAAGCCGTCTGGGGCGTGACCCACTATTGGGTCGGCGGCGACCACCTGGTAACGGTGACCTCGGACCATGTCGCCTTGCAATGGCACGTCCTGGAATAGAGCGCGTAACCTTACAGAAAGGAATTCTCCATGTACGTCACCTTCCACGGCGCGGTCAGAGAAGTGACCGGCTCCATGCACCTCATCGGCAACGATTCGGACCATGTGCTGCTCGATTGCGGTCTGCACCAGGGGCGCCGCAAAGAGGCAGCCGATAAGAACCGGGTGCTGCCCTTCGATGCGGCCATGATCAGCAACATGGTGCTCTCCCATGCCCACATCGACCACTCGGGCCGCATCCCGCTGCTGGTCAAAAATGGTTTTGCCGGCCGCATCCTATGCACCCGGGGCACCGCCGACGCCTGCCGCTATCTGCTGAGCGACTCGGCCCATATCCAGGAGCAGGACGCCGAGTACCTGAACTACAAAACCGTGCGCGCCGCCCTCTCCCACGGCCCGACCTTGAACGGCAAGCCCATCGGCCCGCGCAAGTACGAGCAGTTGCGCAAGATGCTCAAACAGGGGCGCAACCAGATCAATCGGGCGGTGGTCGCCGATTTGATGGCCAAGCACCGCTTGCAGGCCATCGAACCGCTCTACACGGCGGCCGATGCCGAGCAGGCCCTGGCGCATGTGGATGGCGTGCCCTATCGGGAGACGCACGCCATCGGCCAGGATCTGACCTGTACCTTTTATGAGGCCGGCCACATCCTGGGCTCGGCCATCAGCATTCTGCGGCACAGCGCCAATGGCAATACGCGCACCGTGGCCTTCACCGGCGACCTGGGCCGCTTCGCCAAACCGATCCTGCGCGACCCGTGCTTGAATTTCGAAGCCCAGGACCGGGAGATCGACCTGATGATCATGGAGAGCACCTACGGCGATCGCGATCACGAACCGGTGGCGGACCTCAAACCCGAGCTCAAGAAGGCCCTCAACGACACCTTCCAGCGGGGCGGCTGCGTGCTGATTCCCTCATTTGCCTTCGGCCGCACCCAGGAGTTGCTGTACATCATCCACGAACTGTATGACGAGGGCGCCGTGCCGCGCATGCCGGTCTTCGTGGACAGTCCCCTGGCCGCCAACATCACCAAGGTGTTCGGCGAACACCCCGAAGTGTACGACCAGGAGAGCCACGATACCTTTCTGAGCCGGGGCAAGAATCCCTTCGACTTCCAGCAGGTGCACTTCATCCAGACCGTGGAAGAGTCCATGGCCCTGATGCGCGACAACAAGCCGCATATCGTCATCTCCGCCTCGGGCATGTGCGAGGCCGGCCGCATCCTGCACCACCTGCGCTACAAGGTGCACAGCTCCAAAAACACGATTCTGATCGTGGGGTTCATGGCCCAGCACACCCTGGGCCGCCGCATCCTGGAACTGGGCGAAGCCTATGCCAAGGGCGGCCGCGGCGGCCAGCCGCCGGTGGTCAAGATCTTGAACAAGGAGTACCCGCTGCACGCCCATGTGGTGAAGCTCAACGGTTTTTCGGCCCATGCCGACCGCAACGAAATGCTGCAATTTTTGAAAACCTCCGGACTGCGGGTCAAGAAGATCGCGGTGGTGCACGGCGAAGAAGCCCAGAGCACCGCCTTCTGCGGGCTGCTGCGCCAGAACGGATACGACGCCATGGTGCCCATGCTGGGGCAGACGATCGTGGTCAAATGAAGCAAGAAAGAAGAAAGTGGAAAGTTACAGGATGCTTTCCTTGGTTGGCGGCTGGGAAGAAATGAAGTTCGGGGAGCCGAGGAACATCTTTTCCGGCAGACGGTCCAGGCTGTCGGAAAAAAAGTAAAGCAGATGAAAGCGCCGGCCGGTGGGGTCGTAAAAGACGCCGAAACGCTGGGAGTGGGCCATCAGGCGCAGGCCGTTGCCGGCGGTGGAGTAGTAATCGCGGTTGGCGATGAAGCGTTGGTAGACGCCCTGGACGTCGAAGCCCGGGCCGCAGTCCTGGATCTGGACGATCAGCCCAAGATTTCCCACCCACACCCTTAGCGTGATGGGCTTGCGCGGGTCTTTGGTGTGGCCGTGGCAAAAGGCGTTGGACAGGGCTTCGCAGAGCAGGCCTTTGCCGCCGATCAGTTCGTAGCGAAAGGGCCGCAGCCAGGCTTCCAGAAAAGAAGCAATCCGGCGTTCGTAAAGAAACAGCCAGCCGTATTCCGGCTGGTAGGGCGAATCGGCGTGCTCGGGGAATTGCTCGGGCACGACGGTGTCTTCGCGCACCAGGCGCGGCGAATCGATGAGCCGCAAGGCTTGGGCCGGGTCGATCAGCAGAAGCATTAAGAACTTATCTCCATCGGCTTGCACCGGCCGGCAATGATCGCGGCGGCCAGATGCTTCTCGTCCATGGGCAAGCGTGCAAAACGGGTAAAGGCGCAGCCCACTTGGTCGATGGCATGGGCGTCGCTGCCGGCCACGGGGGTGCAGCCCAGACGCCGGGCGTACACCAGAAGGCGGCCGGCGCCGTCGCTCCCGGTGCGGCCGCCGGCCGTTTCGATGGCATGAAGGCCTGGCGGCATGGCATCCGGAGCCAACGGGAGCGACGTGTGGTCGTAATTGTTCAGCGGGTGGGCCCAGACCACGGCGGCGCCAGCGGCTCGGGCCCTGGCCAGCAACTCTTCGATGGCCATGCCTTTATGGATGCCCGCCAGGTCGTCCAGGCCGATGGCCAGGAAGTGGCCGTGGCGGCTGCTCACCTCCACGCCCCGATAAATGCGCCTGCCCTTGAGGCCGCGGTTCAAGGCCGCAATTTCTTCCCTGGGCCACATCTGGTCGTGCTCGGTGAGCACCACGCCGTGCAACCCACGCCGGACCATGATCCCGGGAAGCTGCCCGGGATCGAGGGTTTCGGCGCAGGCGGAGTAGCGGCGGGTGTGGACGTGCAGGTCCACCCGATATCGGAATAAAGCCATGGTCGGCATGGGGCGATTGCCTTATGCGTCGAATGCTTCCCGTTAACGGAAGTGCTCGGCCACTTCCTGGATCAGCGACGCGACTTTCATTTTGCCCATGGCCACGTTGCCGTCCTTGCCGATGATCAGCACCAGGTGCACATGGGCCCGGCCCGAGGCCGTGGTGGCAAAATCGGTGGCCTCGTTGAGGCAGCGGCAGATCACATGGGCCTTGGGCGCCTCCACGTGCACCAATTGACCGCGGCCCACGTTCATCAGTTCCGTGGTCTTCTGGGCCTTGAGCAGCACGTCGTTGGCCAGGGCGCCCAGCTCGGCCAGGTTGATGCCGGCGGCGTTGCATTCGGCCACCATTTCGCCGTTGGGCGAAAAAGCGCCCACGGCCTGAAAGCCGTCCACGGTTTTGAATTTCTCCAATACTTCTTTGATGTTCGCCATTTTGTCGTCTCCTTTCGCGGATATTGCAGCCACGCCGTCGGCGGGCGGCGGATCGGCGGATGCCGCCGCCGCGGATGTTTCGGATTCCTGCGCCAGGCTGCGTTCGTCCTTGAGCCGGGCGCTCTCCATCAACAGGTTCATCAAATGGGTCGTGATGCGCCGTTTGAGTTTTTTGGCCGGCAGGCTGCGGAAACTGATCTTGACGTTGTCCAGGGCCAGAATCTGCAAGGCCGCCGCTTCGCCGGCGAGTTTGCCGAGCAGCGCATCGCACAGGGTGCCTTCGCTGAAATAGAGCAAACCCAGGACACCCTCCGGTCCCTTGACTTCCATCAGGCAGGTGTTGCGCTCCATCTCGATGAGCTGCAGGAAGCTGGGCAACGAGATGCCGGTCAGCACGCCGCCGGCCGTATCGTGTTCGAGCACGCCTAATATCAACTGGGTCAACTCATCGAAGTCCACCGGCTTTTCCAGCATGCGGATCAAGGCGATCTTGCCCAGGCGGGTTTCGATCTCGGGTGTGGCGAAGGCGGTCATGACGATGGCCGGGATCTCCGGGAAATTGTTCTGGAGAAAGGCCAGCAGCTCGAAGCCGTCCATCTCCGGCATCTTCAGGTCGGTCACCACCAAATTGATCTGGGTGGCGGCCAGCAGGGCGCAGGCCTCTTTGCCGTTGCGCGCCGTCAGCACCTCGAAGCGCTCCCGGTAGGGCTCGAAGCCCGCCTGCATGGTGAGCAGCAATTGCTCTTCGTCGTCTACGATCAAAACACATTTCATGCCCTGCGCTCCTACCTTGGATGGGGGATGGCAGAGCAAGGCCGATGCCAGGCCGGCGGGTATTTGGAAAAGCAGCATGAAATGAAGGGCTTGGCGGAAAGGGGAGCTGCGCGGAAGGATTGGGGCTGTCGCGTCCTGGGTGACCCAAAATGAGGCAGTGCCCTAATTTGGGTCAGTCGCAGAACCCCAGGCTCTTGAGCTTGCGTACCAGGGTGGAGCGCGAAATTCCGAGGGCCTTGGCGGCATGGGTCTGGTTGCCGTTGTAATGACACAGGGTCGCGCGGATGTGCTCCCGCTCCACTTCCTCCAAAGGCCGGGGGCCGGCGGCGGCGACGGTGGGGTTGGGCGGTTGGTGCGCATGAATGGCCGGGCCCAACAGGCGCGAAGGGTAAATGCGGTTCGACGAACGCACGAGAATGGCGCGCTCGATGATGTTGCGCAGCTCGCGCACATTGCCCGGCCAAGAGTACGCGCCCAAGGCCGCCAGCTCTTCTGCTTCCAGGCCCAGCGCCTGGTCCGGCGCGATCTGGGAGATAAAGCCGCGGCACAGTTCGGGCAGATCTTCCAGGCGCTCGCGCAACGGCGGCACGGGAATGTGCATCACGCTGAGGCGGTAGTAAAGATCTTCCCGGAAACGCCGCTCGCGCACCGCCGTGACCAGATCGGTGTTGGTGGCCGTGATGATGCGCGCATGGACGGCTTTGAGGGTTCGGCCGCCCAGGCGCCGGATCTGCTGGTCGTCCAGGGCCCCCAGCAGCTTGGACTGAAGATGCAGGGGCATCTCGCCGATCTCGTCCAGAAACAGGGTGCCGCCGTCGGCCATTTCGAAAAGCCCCTTGACCGTGGCCACGGCGCCGGTAAAGGCGCCCTTTTCATAGCCGAAGAGTTCGGCCTCCATGAGGTTTTCCGGGATGGCCGCGCAGTTGACGGCAATAAACGCCTTGTCGGCACCGTGGCCCTGGAAATGGATGGCCTTGGCCACCAAGGTCTTGCCCGTGCCGGTCTCGCCGGTGATCAGCACCGGCGCGGCATTGGCCGCGGCCAGGCCCACGAGGCGGCGCACTTCCGGCAAGCCGCCTGAAAGGACGCTGCGGTCGCTCTCGCGTTGGCCCTGGTATTGCTGCACCTGGGCCACATGCTCCAGGTCGATCGTGCGCAGGGCCTGGTTTACGGCCAGCGACAATTCGCCCAGCTCGAAGGGTTTGGACAGGTAGTCGTAAGCCCCCACCTTGATGGCCTGCACGGCGTTCTCGAAACTGGGGTAGGCGGTGATGAAGATGATCTTGGCGCTCTCGTTGCGTTCGAGCAGCGGCCCGCAAAAAGAGATGCCGTCGCCGTCGGGCAGCTTCTGGTCCAGCAGCACCACGTCCACGGGCCGTTCGGCGCACAGGCGCAAGCCCTCGGCCCCCGAGTGGGCCGTCAGCACCCGCACCCCCAGGCCGATCAATCCGTGGCGCACCGTGTCGCACAAGAGGCGGTCATCGTCGATGACCACCAGGATTCGTTCAGGTTTTGGCGGCATTTTGATGGTGTTCTTCTCCCGGTAGCGTCATGGTGACGGTGGTGCCCTGTCCGTGTTTGGAGTCGATGCGGATGGCGCCGTTCATTTTGGCCAGCATTTTGCGGACGATCACCAGCCCCAGTCCCGTGCCATGGGATTTGGAAGTAAAAAACGGCCGGAACAGGTTGCGCTGCTCGCTCTCGGACAGACCGCAGCCGTTGTCGATGACCTGTACCTGCACGGCCCCGGGCAGGTGCTGAACCACGATGTCGATGCGTGGCGCCTCGGTTTTCTCCAGGGCGTCGGCCGCATTGGTCAGCAGATTGAGCAGCACTTGGTGAAAGACGCGCTGATCGGCGATGGCGACGGTTTCCATCTCGGGTACCTTGAAGTTGATCCGGATGTTCTTCTGGGCGAAATCTGCTTCCACCAGGGCCAGAAAACGGCGCATGAACGGCTCCATGGCCACCGGCTCCAGTTCGGTGGTTTCGTACATGCTGAAGTTCTTCAAGGCCTTGAGCAGGTATTCGACCCGCGACACTTCTCCCATGGCCCGGTCCACGAACTGGCGGATCGTCTCGGGCGGATAACGGTCCAGATGAATGGAGAGCACCGAGAGGGCCATCTTAATGGAATTGATGGGATTGCCGATCTCGTGCCGGATGCCCGAGAAGATATAGCCCAGGTTCTCCATGAGATTGGCGGCTTCGGCCACCGACTCCAGCCGCTTCTTGTCGGTGATGTCGCGGATGATGCCCTGGTAGCCCTCGATGTGCCCTTCGGGATGGTGCAGCAGATGGGCGGTGAGCAGGCAGTCCAGAATCGTGCCGTCCATTTTGGCGAATCGTACCGCGAAGTCTTTGACGAAGCCTTTGGTTTCGATCTGCCTTTGAAAACGCTCGTACTCGCCGGTGTCGGCCCACAACAGCGTGGCCTGGACCCGCAGCAATTCGGCGCGCTCGTAACCGAAGAGCTGCACGGCCGCTTCGTTGATCGCCAGGAAGTGCCCCTCCCGGGAAGCCATGAAGATGGCGTCCTTGGAGTTTTCGAAGAGCAGTTGATAGCGCAGATTGCTTTGGATCAGTTTGTCCGTGCGCGCCGTCACCAATGCTTCCAGATCCTGCCGGTAGCGCTGGTTCTCGATTTCGATCTTCTGCTTGGCACTGCGCAACTGCTTGATCTCCAGGGCCTTGGCCACGGTGTGGCACAGGCGGTCCTTGGAGATGGGCTTGGAGAGGTAGTCATAGGCCTTGAGCCGCACGGCCGCCGAAGCGGTTTCCACCGTGGGTTTGCCGGTGATCAGGATGACGGGCGTGTCCGGCTGCACCTGCTTGCTCATCTCCAGCAGCGCGATGCCGTCATCCTGGCCGAGGAAGATATCCACGAGCAGCGCGTCGAATTTCTGGGCCTGAAGCAAACCGGCGGCATCGGTGAAGTTGTTGGCCACGTGCACGGCGCGGCCATCGGCGGCCAGCATGCGCTGAAAGGCCTTGGCGGCCAGTCGATCGTCGTCCGCGATCAAAACCTGACTGTTGGCTGGCGAATGGTTTAGATCGGGTTCCATGCACGGCTCTTTCGGGTTGAACGAAATTTGTCATTCCCGCAAGGGGTTGCGGCGATGTCTGGAAGCTGTCAGGGCGGCTGGAGCGTGATCGAGGGGGAGTGAGGCCGAAGCGGATGCCACCGAATTTCCGCAATCAATTTACCATTCGACGGGTAAAAAGCAACCCGATTATTCTACGGGGGGACCGGCTTTGGGATCGCAAGGCGCTTGCTTGCGCCGGCGGGCGCGCTCCTTGTCCAGGAAGTGGATCAGGCAGGCGGGGCGGAACTTGCAGTAAAGCCCAGGGTCCGCGCAGCGGGCCTGGGCGGCAGGCAAGCGGATCTGATGCTTCTGGCAGTCGAAGTAGCTTTCGCCGGGATCGTCTTGGGTGGGGCCGGTCATGCGGGTCTCTTTTTAAATAGCTCGCCCAGCCGTTTGAGGCTGAAGCCGCGCTGTGCAATGGGAGCTGCCGGGGGCGGAGCTTGGGCCGGCGGCGCGGTCGGCGGCATGGACTCGGCCGGCTTGGCCTGCGCCGGATATCCTGAAAGCGCTTCGATGCGCGGTTGCAGGGCCTTGGCCAGCTCGGGAACCAGGGCCAGGTGCAGATAGAGGGCCAGGGCGTGCTCTTTGTGATGGTTGGCTTGCATGTGCTTGGCCATGACCACCAGCGCGGCCCAGATGGTCTTGCGGTCCGCGCGCATCGGTTGGACCAGTTCTTCGGCGGCAGCCGGAAGCTGCTCCGGCAAATACAAGTGCACGAGGCAATCGGCCGCCGCCGTGAGGTGGATGCGTTTGGCGTTGCGGCTCCAGAGCAGTTTTTGCAGCTCCCGCAGCGCCTCATCGAAAGCTCCCAATTGGTAAAAGGCCTGGGCGCACACCAGGGTGTCGGTGGCGGTGGCTTTGTCGCCCCAGCCGTCCCGGATGCGTCGGATCTCTTCGGGGCGCATGGCCCTTTGGGGTCGGGTGTTGCGCGCGTCCATCGCCTGGCGGATGTTCTGGAGCTGGGCGTTGATGGAGGCCTGAATGGCCGGGTCCATCTGCTTGGCCGAGGCCAATAAATCCGAAAAGAGGTTCGCCGCCTCCTGGTGCAACCCCTGGGCGCAGTAGGCTTCGGCTTCCTTCTTGACCAATACGGTCGTGATTTTACCAGCCATGGCACACCTTTATTCCAGCCGTTGGAAGCCAGGGTCGTGCGGCAGAGTACTCGGGCCATCCATATTCTTGTGGATGCATTCGGATCGCGGGGTGACGGGGATGAGGGCGCGTCCGATCGGCACTGATGGGGAAATCATTAGAAAATTAAAGGGTTTCTGTCAAGGATTACGATCGGCGCAGCCGATTCCCGGCCAAAAGCGTTCGCTTTGAACAAATGAACGCGCCGTGAAGGCCTGCCGGGTAGTGCGGGAAAAGGCGATAGTGTCGCTTATGGTTTGAATTAGTAAGTTATGGTTTTGCACCGGATAATCATATTGACACAAAGAGACGAAAATTCATAAGTGAGGCTGTCTGCTGTTCAGCCCGGAAAGAGAAGAACACATGGGAAAACTGCTGAGTACCAAGGAGGTGGCGCGCCACCTGGGGGTCAACGAGAAGATGGTCTACGCCCTCATTGCCGAAAAGGGGCTGCCGGCCTCCAAAGTGACCGGCAAATGGGTTTTTCCCCAGCATCTGGTGGATCAATGGGTCGAGGCCCACACCATCAATCTGCCGGCCGGCTCCGGGGCCATGCCGGGCGCCGACGGTTTGCTGATTGTGGCCGGCAGCAACGATCCTCTGCTCGAGCAGACCATCGGACTCTTCAATACCCGCTTTCCGGAAAAGTTGGCGGTTTTCGGCAACCTGGGCAGTCTGGGCGGCATCCGATCGCTCAAGCAGGCGCTGTGTCACATGGCCACCAGCCACATGCTCCAGGAGAACGGCACTGAGTATAATTTCGAGATCGCCGGCGAGCTCATGAACCCCGCGCCGGTGGTGGTCAATTTCTGCCGCCGCCGCCAGGGGCTGATCGTGGCCAAGGGCAATCCGCGCAAGATCGCGTCCACCGCCGACCTGAAGCAATCCGGCCTGCGCCTGGTCAACCGCCGCCTGGGCACCGGCACACGCCAATTGCTGGACCGCGAAATGCAACTCGCGGGCCTCGACGGCAGTCAGATCCAGGGGTACCGCCACGAAGTGCAGCGCCACATGGACGTGGGGCTAGCCGTGCTGTCCGGCAAGGCCGATGCCGGGCCGGGCATCCAGCCCGTGGCCGAAGTGCTCGGCCTGGATTTTGTTCCCTGGCGTTGGGAGCGCTACGACCTGCTGATTCACAAAGAGCGCTTTTTCGATCAGACCATCCAGCTCTTTCTCGGATTGCTGCATGAAGAAGCGTTTCAAAAGCTGGCCGCAGGCTTTGAAGGCTATGACACCGCCATCAGCGGTAAGATGATTTTTGCCCACCAACGGGCCAAGACCGAAAACAAACCCACCATTGAAACCGAGGAGGCGCAATGAAACGAACAGGTTCCCTGGCCATAGGCTCGATTCTGCTGATCGCTTTGCTGGCGTTGTTGTGCGGCGCGGCTTGGGCCGCCGAACCGGCGGCGGTGATGATGGCCACCACCACCAGCACGGATGACACCGGGCTGCTGGATTACCTGGCGCCCCATTTCAAGACCGCCACCGGCTACGAACTGCGCTGGACCGCCACCGGCACGGGCAAGGCCCTGGAGCTGGGCAAGAACTGCGACGTGGATGTGCTGCTGGTGCACGCCCCGGCGGCCGAAATCAAATATGTCGAGGAAGGCTTCGGCATCAACCGCGTGCTGGTGATGTACAACGATTTCGTGATTACCGGCCCGGCCGCCGACCCGGCCGGCATCAAGGGCAAGACGGTGGCCGAGGCCCTGGCGGCCATCGCGGCCAAGAAGAGTCCTTTCGTCAGCCGCGGCGACAATTCCGGCACCCACAAGATGGAACAGGAGCTGTGGACGGCGAGCAAGCTGCCCCTGCCCGAAAAGGAGAGCTGGTATGTCTCTACCGGCCAGGGCATGCTCGTCACCATCAACGTGGCGGCCGAGAAGAACGGCTACACCCTCACCGACCGCGGCACCTATATCAAGTACGAGAGCGACAAGGCCGGCAAGGCGCCCCAGGTCATCCTGATCGAAGGCGACGCGCCCCTGCTCAACCAGTACAGCGTCATCGAAGTCAACCCCAAGCGCTGCGCGAAGGTCAACAACCTGCTGGCCCATCAATTGGCGGTCTGGATCACCGGGCCCCAGGCCCAAAAACTGATCAACGAGTTCAAGCTCATGGGCAAGCCGTTGTTCACGGCCAACGCCCCGCGCTGATGGATTATCTTCTCCAAGGGTTGTTGCAGGCGTTCCGGCTGCTCGTCAGCGGGGACCCTGAAACCTATTCGGCGGTGGCCGCCACGCTGAAAGTCTCCAGCTACGCCATGGCGGCCAGTCTGCTGATGGGCATCCCCCTGGGGTTTGTCCTGGGCCATCTGCGTTTTCCCGGCCGGCGCCAGGCGCGCCTGGTGGTGGACACCTTGCTGTCGCTGCCGACGGTGTTTATCGGTCTGCTCGTCTACTCCTTTATCTCCCGCCAGGGACCCCTGGGGCATATGGGGTTGCTCTTTACCCTGCCGGGCATCGCCATCGGCCAGACGTTGCTGGCCCTGCCGGTGGTCATCGCCCTGACGGCCACGGCTGTGGAGAGCATGGACGCCAACCTGCGGGTCACGCTGCGCTCCTTGGGCGCCAACCGTTGGCAGTTGATGCGCGATACCTTGTGGGAGGCGCGCCACGGCATCCTGGCCGCGGCGCTGAACGCCTACGGCCGGGTCATGACCGAGGTGGGCATCTCCATGATGGTGGGCGGCAACATCAAGTGGCACACCCGTACGATCACCACGGCCATCGCCCTCGAGACCAACAAGGGTATGTTCGCCATGGGCATCGCTCTCGGCCTGGTTTTACTGCTCATCGCTTTCGGCGTCACCGCCACCATGTCGTTGCTGCGCAGAAAGTAGTATAAGCCATGGCCCCCCTCTACCGACTCGACCGCATCCGCCACCATTACAACGGCCAGACCGTGCTTGCCATCGACGATTGGACGCTGTCGGCGGGAAGTATTACCGGGTTGGTGGGGGCCAACGGCTGCGGCAAAAGCACGCTGCTCAAACTGCTCGGTTTCGTCGACCGCCCGGCCCAAGGAGAAATTCTCTTCAACGGCCACCGGACGGTGCCGATGGATGACGCCGCGCGTCGCACGGTGGTGCTATTGCCCCAGGAGAGCCATCTGCTCAAGCGTACAGTTTACGCCAACGTGGCCTACGGCCTGCGCGTGCGCCAGGATCGACATCAGGAGCGCGAGCGGGTCGAACAGGCCCTGGCATGGGTCGGGCTGCCGGCCGAAGCGTTTGCCCGGCGGCCCTGGTTCGCCCTTTCCGGCGGCGAGGCGCGCCGCGTGGCCCTGGCGGCCCGGCTGGTGCTGCGGCCTCAGGTATTGCTCCTGGACGAGCCCACCACCAGCGTGGACGGCGCCAGCGCCCAACGCATGAAAGCGGCGGCGCTCTACGCCCACCGCCAATGGGGCACCAGCCTGATCATCGCCAGCCATGACCTCGCCTGGCTGCATGAAATCTGCCATGATGTGATCCATCTCTTCTCCGGCCGCATCCTGGGCACGGGCCTGCAAACCCTGCTCTTCGGCCCCTGGCTGGACCTGGGGGCCGGTCGCGTGGCCATGGCGCTCGACGAGGGGCAGCGTTTCGTGGCCGTGCGGCCGCCCGACCAGACGGCCGCCGCCGTGGCCGCCATCGACCCCCGGCGCCTGACGCTGCTCTGCTCCGACCAGGCGCCATCCCAAGCCAAAGAGATAATGGAAGGCATCCTGACCAACCTCAGCCTGGACCAACGCGCCGGCGGCATCAATGCTTCGGTCACCGTCGGCCACACCGAATTTCGCGTCCACCTGCCCGCAGAGCACCCCGCCCTCGCCGGCCTGACCCCCGGCCGCCCGGCCCGCATCGCCTATGCGCCCGACGATGTGCGCTGGTATGCTTGACCAATTAGCTCCGAATCACGCGTAAAAACTAAACATATTGCCTTCTTTAATGATTGCGCTTATGCTCGCAAGCGTGGCGTACAGAGGGCCGGACGAGGAGATTACCGTCGATGCGACCATTTCAAAGGGAACGCGAGGCAAAAAATGGAACCCAATAGAATATATGATGAATTAAAGGCCTTACCGCCGGCCGCCCAAAAACAGGTCTACGAGTTTATAGCATTTCTTAAAACCCGGCA
>JAKAFO010000270.1 GCA_021819735.1 Deltaproteobacteria bacterium | reverse complement strand
TTGCGGCCGATCTCGACCCCCTGGGTGTTGGCGTAGACCGGCCACAAATCCACCTGCCGCTTGTAAAACGGCGTGTAGTCCAGGCGCACGCTCGCAAGGCGCACCTGATCGTCCGCGATGCCGGCCCGGGCCAGCAGGGTGCGCATGATGATCTCGTCATTCTTGCCGAAGGTGACACCGATGCGCTTGCCTTTCAGGTCGGCCGGCGAGCCCAGATGCACCTTGTCCTTGAAGTAGATCCACTGCAAGGGGTTGACCTGGAACAACTGGGCCACCACCACCACCGGCGCCCCCTTGGCCGCCGCCTGGATCACCTGGTCGGCCGAGGCCACCCCAAAGTCCGCATAGCCCAGTTCCAACTCTCGCACGGCGTCCCGCTCCGGTCCGCCCGCCTTGAGTTCCACGGCCAATCCGGCCTGCTTGAAGAACCCCATGCTGTCGGCCAGGATGTCGCCCACCGTGGACATGTTGATCAGCCACTTGAGGCGGTAAGCGACTTTCTGTTCGGCGGCCGAGGCCATGTCGCACCAAAGGAACGCCGCGGCCAACGTCACATAAACCGCAACAGCCCCTATGCGGTACTGCTTTCGCATAAATCCCCCATGCTTTCTAATCGTACGCGGACGACAAATCACCGCGCCCACAACCTTCTTACCACCTGGCCCAGCCACTCCAGCAATCCCTGATACACCGACAAGGTGATGCCGATCATGAAAAGTGCTACCAGGATTTTGGCCAGATCGCTCTGGTACAGGGCGATGCGGATGCTGTAGCCGATGCCGGCGCCGGCGGCGATGAACTCGGCCACGATGGTGCCGGCCATGGCCAAAGTGGCGCTGCCGGCGATGACCGTGGTCAATTTGGAGAGATTCTCGAAGGCCCGGATCTTGACCTCCAATTGCCAGCGCATGCGCCCGGTCTGGCGGTAGAAATGCTCCACGGCCGGCACCGGTTCGGACATGATGCCCACCACGGCCAGCAGCAGCGGAAAGTAACAGATCATGGCCGCGATGAGCAGCCGCGAAAGAAACCCGTCGCCCAGCAGGATGAAGATGATCGGCGCGATGGCCACGATGGGGTAGGCCTGGACATTGTAGGCCGCCACCTTGATGAACGAACCGAACCAGGTGGTCTGGCGCCCCAGGATGCCGATGGCCAGGGCCAGCAGCACCGACACCACCTGACCGACCACCGCCACGCCCAGGGTATCGAGCACATCGCCGATATAGCGTCCGATAACTTCGCCGCCGGTGCGCCACAAGGCCGTTGCCCCGGGAATGACATAGTCGGAGAGGCCGACGGCGTATTTGATCGCCAGCAGCCCGGCCAGGCCCAGGGCAAAGATCAGCAAGAATTGATAGATGCGCCTAAGCAGCATTCATGATCTCCAGCATGGATCGTTCCAGGGCCTGGCGGTCCAGGCCCTGCCCGGAAAGCTGATCGCGGCCCTGGACCAGCACGGCCGGCGGGGCTTTTTCCCAGCCGCGCAAGACCCAGATCCAGCGGCAGTAAGTGGCCACCTCCACCACGTTGTGGCTGATATAGATGAAGAGCGCCTCGGGAAACATGGCCTTCATGGTGAGCAGGATGCGGCCGCGCATCTGTTCGTCCACGTTGGCCAGACTTTCGTCCATGATCAGCACCTGGAAATCCTGCACCAGGTAACGCACCAGGTTGATGCGGTTCTGCTGGCCCAGGGAGAGTTGCGAGAAGCGATGCTTCAAGAGCGGCGAGAGCCCGAAGACCTCCACCAGCGTGCTCTTCTTTTCCATGGCGGCCGCGGGCGTGATGCGTTCCAGGTGGCGGCCGATGCCGGACCAATCGGGCAAGCGTTCCTGGTTATGGGTATAGAGCGGAGGGCGGGCGCCGTCGAAATGGACCTCGCCGCCGTCGGCTTTCAGGCGGCCGGTGATGATGTGGGCCAGGGAGGACTTGCCGACCCCCGAAGGCCCGAAGAAGGCGTGAAAGCCCGGACCCTTGAAATGCAGATTGAGATCGTCGAACAGGAGCTTGTCCGTGCCCGGATGCCGGAAGTGAATATGGCGACACGAAAGTTGCATGTCTGCGCCAACCGCCTATCCGGGGACGCTGGGTGCCGGCGTCCCCTGATGATCGTTCAATTTGGCGGTTTACCTATCATAACGGAGAAGGGATGACCACCCTCCCCCTATTTGCGCGGGGCCGGCTTCTGAACCAGCTCCTGGTAGAATTGGCGGTCCTCGGCGTAGACCGCCCCGGCATCGAAATCGATCAGGCCCTTTTTGTTCAGTTCCGCCAGGGCCAGATCGATGCCGACGAAATCCTCGGCGCCGCTCTGCATCTGGGAACGGATCTGATGGGTCTTGCCCTCGCGGATGAACTTGCGCAAGCGGTGGCTGTTGATGAATTTTTCAATGGCCGGCACCCGGCCGACGCCCTCCCTTTGCGGAATCAGGCACTGGAAGATGGACAGGATCAGCGACTCGGCCAGCATCAGGCGGATGTGGTTCTGCTCGTGGGGTTCGAACATGTTGATGGCCCGCTCGATGATGGCGGTGGCGTTTTCGGCATGGGCCGTGCTGAGCACCAGGTGGCCGGAGTTGGCCGCCTGCAGGGCGATGCGGAAAGTCTCCTTGTCGCGCAGTTCGCCCACCACCACCACATCGGGGGCCTGGCGGAAGACATGCCGGATGCCTTCGAAAAAGGTCGGGGTGTCCCGGCCGATCTCGCGTTGGCAGACGTTGCTCATCTTGTGCTTGTGCAGGTACTCGATGGGATCTTCCAGAGTGATGATGTTGCAGCCCCTCTTGGTGTTGATGATGTCCACCAGGGAGGCCAGGGTCGTGGATTTGCCATGGCCGGCCGGACCGGAGACCAGGATCAGGCCATAGGGTCGCAGGGCATATTCGGCCATCCACTCCGGCAAGCGCAACTGGGCCAGACTGGGGACCTTTTCCGAAATCGGTCGCAGCGCCAGGGCCACCGATTGGCGTTGGCGGTAGGCCGTGATGCGAAAGCGGCCGATGCCGCGATAGGTGGCGCCGAAACCGAAATCGTTGTGCTGGCTGAAATGCTCCCAGCCGTGGGACGGCAGCATTTCGCGCGCATACTTTTCGCAATCGGCCGGCGTCAGGGCCGGCAGGGCCATGCGCTTGAGGCTATTGCCGATCTTGAGCGAAGGCGGCGCGCCGGCGCACAGCACCATGTCGCTGGCGCCGCTCTTGATCAGGTAGCGCAGCAGCGCGGTCAATTGGGGCGACTCCTCCCCCCGTTCCATGGCCACCAGCTCGGCCAGGGTTTCGCCATGCAGCCCATCCAGGCCCCCGGCCTTGAGGCTCTTCAAGGCCGCGGCCATCATGAAGGCCGGCACCACCACGGGCTTGATTTTCTTGCCCAGCTTGAACTCCAGCTCGCCGATGGCGGTCATGTCCTGGGGATTGACCATGGCCAGGGTCAAGGTGTTGGCATCGGCCGACACCGGCATGATCTTTTTGTCCTGCATCTGGTCCAAGGGGATCATGCGCAGGGTCTGGGCATCCACCCGGAGGCTGAAAAGATTTTCCGCGGGAACGCCGAACTTTTTGCTCAGGTACTCGAGCAGATCGTTGATGGCCACGAACCCCATCTCGATGAGCAGCGACCCGAATTGGCCGCCCACCTGGGATTGGCGCCGCAGTGCCTGTTCCAACTGCGCCTCACTGATCAAGCCGCCCTTGACGAATTGCTCGCCGATGCGTGCCTTTGCCGGCCGACCCGGTTTGGCCCCTTCAACACATTCCATCCGAGACTCCTTTGTTGCGAAGCAGTATCTGCCATTGTCAGCGATGCCGGACTCGTTCCGGTTCCGCGCACCGTGTACCAGGACGCCACGAAGCTTATCTGGACCTTTTCCCTATTATCGGTTTATGTTATGGAAACATTTAACTTGCAGCCGAACGGATGACGCCCGAAACACTTCGCCCAGCGCCGGAGGTCACCCCGTTCCCAAGCCCGACGGATCGAAGCCTATGCGGGACGCGGTCCCGAAGAAACAAACCATATTCAACCAGTCCGACAATCGAAAAGGGGGTTTAACGATGGATTTCAAGAAACACCTTGAAAATGCATGGAATTCAATGCTCAAGAACCTGGTGCCGCTGCTCTTGATGACGCTGGTGATGAGCGTGCTGAGCGTGGTCACCTTCGGCATCCTGGCACCGGTCATGCTGGCCGGCTATTATCAATCGATTCTGCTCATGCTGCGCAGCGGCCGAACCCCCACCATCAACGATCTCTTTTCGGAGATGCGCCTGTTTCTGCCGTTGTTTGTTTTCTCTCTTGTGGTCTTTTTTGCCACCATGATCGGCTTCATGCTGCTGGTCGTTCCGGGTATCGCCGTGGTCTGCCTGCTGGCGTTTGCCTGTCTGTACATGCTGCCCCTCATGACCGACAAGAAGATGGGCCTGGTGGATGCCGTGAAAAAATCTTGGGAAATGGCCACCCAGGGCAACATGGCCGACCACATCGTGGTGGTGATTCTTTACATCGGCCTGATCGCCATCGGCAGCTCGGTGTTCATCGGCATCCTCTTCACCCAGCCCTTTGCCACGATCTTCATCCTCTCGGTATTCGAAGAGCGCATGGCCGGCGGCCTGGGCAAAACCGCCGCTCCGCCGCCACCTCCCAGCACGAACGGAAATGTGTGAGCCGGCAGGCATCTGAATGAAACTCGCAAGGGGGCCGGCGGACTCGCCGCGGCCCCCTTTCTTATGCTTATTCCATGTCTATCTTGCGCTCGATCTCGGTCAGCCGCTCCGGGGTGACCATGCCGTTTTGGATCATGATCTCGCCGATGCCGACCTCGCGCAGCTCGGGGATTCGCATGACCTTGTCGGGGCTGGCCTGCTTCAGGCTGAAAAAAGTATACTTCAGGGTCAGCTCTTTTTTCTTGAGCACGCTGACATTCTTGAAGCTTTCGAAACTATCGAAGCTGGTGACAATGAAGTGATGGCTCAAAAGAAAATAGAAGCCATAAACGATCGCACCAATTATCGCATATTGCTTGATCCGGGAAAGCATGTTTCTTCTCCTTTGCGGGATGCCATCGGTTCAACGGACGCGCAAAACGCATGGAACGCATCTTAGCCAACAACCCGATGCTTGGCAATGACATATCAAGGCAGCCGGGAAAGGGAAGCCACCATGGACGACAAACTGAAAAAAAAGAGTTTCTGCAAATGGGACAAGGAAGACATCAAAGAGAACATCGACCTGATTTACGAGCTCACCGCCAAGCGCAAGTTTGTTTGCCAGAACTGCGCCCGGGTGGCCCGCTATAAGGCCAATCTGTGCAAGCCCAGGGCCTTCGAGAATAAGGAATAAGCATTCACCGGAGCATCTATCGGAGCATCTATCGGAGCTTCTATGTTCACGACCCTGAAGTTCGCGGCCATCGATATCGGCTCCAATGCCGTGCGGCTGCTGCTGGCCAACGTGTTCGAGATCGGCCGCAAGCCGACCTTCAAGAAGATGTCGCTCACGCGCATGCCCATCCGCCTGGGCGGCGATGCCTTCTCCCTGCAGCGCATCTCCGACGAGAAGGCCCGCGAGCTGATTCAGACCATGGTGGGCTTCAAGCACCTGATCGACGCTTACCAGCCCATCGCCTACCAGGCTTACGCCACCTCGGCCATGCGTGGGGCCAAAAACGGGCCGGAAATCTGCGGCCGCATCGAACAGGAGAGCGGCATTCGGGTGGAGATCGTCGATGGGCCCCAGGAAGCGCAGTTGATCTTCGAAAATAAGAGCGCCGAAAGCTTCGGCGGCTATAACGACTACCTTTATGTAGACGTGGGCGGCGGCAGCACCGAGATCACCCTCTTTGCCGGCGGCCGCGTCGCCGGCTCGGCCTCGTTCGACATCGGCACGATCCGCATGCTGCAAAACCAGGTGACCGAGGCCCACTGGGAGCAAATGCACCAATGGCTCAAAACCCGGACCGCGCGGCCGGGCAACATCGCGGCCATCGGCAGCGGCGGCAACATCAACAAGATCTTCCGGTTCGCCAACTGCAAAACCGGCCGGCCGCTCTCCATCGATAAGCTCCAGGAGGTACGCCTCGAACTGGCGCTCTACTCCTTCGAAGAGCGCATCACCATCCTGGACCTGCGCCCCGACCGGGCCGACGTGATCGTGCCGGCCGCCGACATCTATCTCAATGTCATGCGCTGGTCCGGAGCCCAGAAAATCTTCGTGCCCCAAGTGGGCCTGGCCGACGGCGCGGTGCGCCTACTCTACCAGCGCTACAAAGCCTCATGATTTGCTTTTCTTCTTCTTGAATTTCTTCTTGCCGGACCCTTTCTCCGGCTCGGATGAAGAGCCGCGTCCCGACAGGCTCGGGTTGGTCATGAAGAACAGGTGGGCGTTGAACACGTCCTTGTCGGGCTTGAGCCGCACGTAGTTGCCGTCGGGCTTCAATATCCAGCTCTGGACGTTGTCGCGCAGGTTGGCCACCATGATCTGATCCAGCACCTGCTGGTGCACCGTGGGATTGAGCACCGGCACCAGGCTCTCGATGCGCCGATCCAGGTTGCGCGGCATCCAGTCGGCCGAAGAGAAATACACCTTGGCCAGGCGCGAGGGCAGCTCATAGCCGTTGCCGAAGCAGACGATGCGGCTGTGCTCCAGGAAACGGCCGATGATGGATTTGACCCGGATGTTCTCCGAGTAGCCGGGAATGCCCGGTCGCAGGCAGCAGACGCCGCGCACCACCAGCTCGATCTTCACCCCGACCTGGGAGGCGCGGCACAACAGGTCGATGAGCTTGGGGTCCACCAGGGAGTTGAGTTTGGCCCAGATGCGCCCCGGGCGCCCGGCTCGGCAGTGGGCGATCTCGGCCTCGATGTCGTCCTGCAATTGCGCGCGCAAGTTGAGCGGCGACAGGCGCAAACGCTTGAGATGCACCGGCTTGGCATAACCGGTCATGTAGTTGAAGATGCGCATCACGTCCATGCAGATGTGGGGATCGCTGGTGAAGAAGGAGAGATCGGTGTAGATCTTGGCCGTGATGGGATGGTAGTTGCCGGTGCCCAGGTGGGCGTAGGAAGCAAAGCGCTCCCCTTCCCGGCGCACCACCAGCGACAGCTTGGCGTGGGTCTTGAAGTCGATGAAGCCGAAGACCACCTGGGCACCGCTGCGCTCCAATCGCCGGGCGAACTCGATGTTGGCGGCCTCGTCGAAACGCGCCTTGAGCTCCACCATCACCGTGACGCTCTTGCCGGCCTCGGCGGCCTCCACCAGGGCCTGCACGATGGGGCTGTCCTCGCTGGTGCGATACAGG
>JAKAFO010000269.1 GCA_021819735.1 Deltaproteobacteria bacterium | reverse complement strand
AGAGTTACAATGGACGGCAATAACATCTGGAGGTTTTGTTAATGGCTGAACAAGCAATCAAACTTGGCGGCAAAAAACAGAGCACCTTCATCGACAAGGTCAAGGGGTTGCTTCCCGAAGGCGGGAATCTGAACCTCTGCCTGACCTGCGGTGCGTGCTCGTCGGGTTGCCCCGCCACCGGCTTGGAAGGTATGGACCCGCGCAAATTCCTGCGCATGGCGGCCCTGGGGATGGATGAAGAGATCACCACGACCCCCTGGGTTTGGATGTGCAGCATGTGCACCCGTTGCGTCTATGTCTGCCCCATGAAAATCAACATCCCCCAATTGGTTTTCTATGCGCGGCAATCCTGGCCCAGGGAAAAACGACCCAAAGGTATCCTGGGTTCCTGCGATATGGCCCTGCGCAACGATACGTGCAGCGCCATGGGCGCCACCGAAGAGGATTTCCAATTCGTGGTCGAAGACGTTTTGGGCGAGTACCAGGAAGCCCAACCCGAATTCGCCGAGATGACAGCGGATGTCAATCGTGAAGGCGCCTATTATTTCCTCAATCAGAACTCCCGCGAGCCGGTGACCGAGCCGGACGAAATGGTGCCCTTGTGGAAGATCATGCACCTGGCCGGCGCCGACTGGACCTACGGCAGCAAGGGCTGGGCAGCGGAAAACTACTGCCTGTTCATGGCCGACGACGAGAACTGGGAAAAGATCGTCCGCACGAAAGTCAAAGCGGTGGAGGATTTGGGCTGCAAAGTGTGGCTCAACACGGAGTGAGGGCACGAACTCTTCGCGGTCCGGTTCGGACTGCAAAAATTCAAGATTCCCTACAACTTCGAAATTAAAAGCATCATCCAGCTCTACGCCGAGTGGATCAAAGCCGGCAAGCTCAAACCCAGTTCGGAATGGAACCGCGAGCGCAAGATCAAGTTCACGGTCCAGGACCCCTGCCAATTGGTGCGCAAAAGCTTCGGCGACCCGGTGGCTGAGGACCTGCGCTATGTGGTCAAGGCTGTGGTGGGTGAAGAGAACTTCGTCGACATGTACCCCAACCGTTCGAACAACTTCTGCTGCGGCGGCGGTGGCGGGTACCTGCAATCCGGGTTTACCGAGCAGCGCCGCAAATACGGCGAAATGAAGGCCAACCAGATCCTGGCCACCGGCGCCCAGTACTGCATCACCCCCTGCCACAACTGCCATGCCCAGGTCCATGATCTGAGCGAGGTGCGGCACCATCCGTGGCAAACGGTGCATCTGTGGACCCTGCTGTGCCTCTCCCTGGGTATCCTCGGCCCCAACGAGCGCACCTACCTGGGAGACGACTTGAAGGATGTGGACGTGTTCCACCCCGAGAGCGAGGCCTGATCCAAAGTACCTTATTATATAGATAGACCTTACGAGACCGGCGGCCGCACCATGGCCGCCGGTTTTTTTTGGGTTTTAAAACTTAAGTCGCAAGGCACCTTAAGCCGATAACCGGAACAGGTGGGCACCGGTCGCTGCCAAAGAACCGGACGGTGCAGGATAATCTTTAATGGAAGCTGATGATTAAATAAGAAGCAGAGCTTAAAAAGTCCGCAGGACAATCTCGCTAGACGGAAAACAATGAGGGCAGTCATGGCATCTCAACCAAAGCAATTTTCCATATTGTATATCTTCGCAAGCCTCATCTATGTCCTGTCCGGATGTGCCACGCCGGCGGCGCAGACAGAATCGTCGCCGGAAAGTCTGCGGCCCGGATTCGATGTAATTTACTATCCCGTGATCCAACCCGGAATGACTTCAGACCGCGCGAAGCAAGATTGGATTGCGCTTTTTCCCACATCCGCATTCTTCGATAACCGCATCGAGATGCAGATATCCCAGCAAAAGCTGACCTTGTTCTACTATCAGCTCCTGTATCGCAAGATCGTGGTCGAAGCCCGTAAGAAAGAGAACGGCGGCTACGAAAGAGGGTTCGACCTCCAATTTCCGGATTGGGGCCTGCACTTCGACAACCTGGCCAAAGCCCAAAAGGCAGCCGATGCGCTTGTTTTCATGCAGCAGGCGCTGAAGCAGTTTGAAGCGGAACAAAACGATAAGCTCGCTCGGTTCGAGCCCATCGCCGCTCAATATCGCGCGCTGGCGTCCAAGCCTGCGATCTCTGAAGAACAGCGGCGCCTTATCGTGCAGGCCAACGCTTTGAGCCAGCAAAAGAAGTATGACAAAGCCATCGAGCAATATCGCAAAGCCCTTGAACTCAATCCCACATCCTACCCTGCCGCGTATTTTAATCTGGCCTTGCTCAACGAACAATTGAACAGGCCCCTGTCGGCCATCATCTATATGAAACACTACCTGCTGCTCGAACCCCAGGCCAAGGATGCCCGCAGTGCCCAGGATAAAATCTATGAATGGGAACTCATGCTTGGAAAATAGGATCTATGGCGCGGGGCATCATGAATCGACAAAATGCGTTCGCTAATCGCCGCCGGGTCGCCGGATTCTTTGGGATTGTTTTGCTGTTTGCCATAGGGCTACCCCTGCCGACATCGGCCGGTCCGGCCATGGACTGTGACGGCACGATCCAGGCCTGGATCTTGAGCGGTTACTATCGCCCCGGTGATTGCCATTGCTCCGGTGGGCGTCCGGTCTGCAATAAACCCTCCGGCAGGGGACATAAACACGGCATCAGCGATAAAGACATCAATGCCATGATTGTCGGAACCCTGTTTGAAAGCCTTCTGATCTCCGTTTTTGTCGACAATACGGCCAGTCAAAAGCAGGCCCAGGCCGCCAAAGAACAAGCCGCGGCCCTGGCCGCCGCCCAAGCCGACGAAAACAAAAGAATCAACGATGCCATCGCCCAGGCCGAATATGAAAAAATGATGCAGTCCTACAAGCAACTGGATGGCGCTCAGGCGGTGGGTTTCAAAAGCCTTGCGGATTCGGACCTGGACTTAAAGACCCTGGATGGCGACCTGGAGACCCTCGCGGCCGATGCCCGCAAACCGTTCGATACCGCGCCCGACCTGAAGGTGCCCGGTGCGCAGACCACCGGCGGCGGCACCCCCTTTTTCGGAGATCGCATGCCGCTCGAAGATATCCGCCTTTTGGTCCATCCCGAAAGTGATCCCGATGTGGTGGACCTGAGCAAGGCCAAAGCCTATGTGGTCGCGAACATCAAAAACGATCGCCAGAAACCGGCCGCGGCTGCAACACCGGCGCCGAAAGACCCTGGTGGGCCGATCGTGCAACCTGCGGATTGCGCGAAACTCTCCCAAAAACTGAACGCTTTTGTCCATCAACGGAACCAGTTTCAGAAGACCATCGACCTATCCCAGGCGCAGTTGACCACCTGGCAGAACGCCAACCGCAATGCTTTGCTCAATGCCGCCAAAGACGGGCTGGAGTATTTTACGGGCCAATTGCTGGAAGATTTTTCCAAGAGAGGCAAGGCGGCGGATCGCCTGCAACAGATTTACGAGAAAAATGCCCGGCAGATGGCCCAGGAAGGTCTGAATACCGCCGAGATCCAGGCGCAGATCAAGCGCTTGAAAGCCTTGTCTTCCACCGGGCGTATCGCCGAGCTGACCGGCAACATCAAAGACTGGCAAAGCTTCGTCAAAAACGGCGTCTCCGGCCTGATGAAGCAATTGACGGCCTCCAACCAGGAGATCGAGGGGATGCTGGAGGACCCCCGGATGCAAAAATACTTCGAGATGGAGGCCCCGGAGTTAAAGAGCCTGCTCGATATCTCCAAGATTGCCGCCTCGGCCAACGTATTCGGCAAATGGGTCGCCAAAAAGCTCCCGATCATCGGCGGCGTCGAGCTCTCCATCAACCAATCCTACAACGCCCTGGACTGGTACTTAAGCTATCAGCGCATCAAAGAGGCCAATGAAATCAACGGCCGCGTGCTGAGCGCGGCCCAATCCATCCAGAAGAATATCGATGACGCCTACCTGGCATTAAGCGCATGTCCGTGAACACATGAAAAAACAAGCAGCCCCATGCTTTGGATCGGCCTATGGCCGATAGTATCAGTTAACGTTTGGACGGGTTGACAAGGCCATCCGATTGAAATACATATTTTTGTAAAAGGTAATTCAAATGGAGGCATCATGCGCAGCACCATTACAAATAGAGGCCAAACCGTCATTCCCGCCGAAATAAGGCGCAAATTTCAGCTTACGGCAGCCGACCGAATTGAATGGATTGTGGAGGGTAATCAAATACGCGTGGTGCCGGTGCGGGCAAATCCCATTGAAGCCTTTCGGGGCCAAGGCCTTGGCGGGGGTGTGAATCGGCTGCTCAGAGAACGGACCAAGGATCGGGAAAAGGAATGACACGATATCTACTGGACACTTCGGCACTGTTAGCCTTGCGTGACGATGAGCCCGGCGCGGACCAAGTGGCCGATTTGCTTTATCAGGCGCAAAGGGGGGAAGGCATCTGCAAGATGTGCTTCATTTCTCTCATGGAGCTCTTTTACCGTGTATGGAAAGATGAAAACGAATCTTCCGGACGCCTGGCCTACGAACAATGCCGCGCCCTTCCCGTGGAAATTATCCATGAAAGCGATCCATTGTTGGAACGTGCGGCTCAAATCAAAGCAATTCATCGCCTTTCTCTGGCCGACGCCTGGATCGGCGCGGCCGCCCTCTTGGAAGGGGCGACCCTCGTGCATAAAGATCCGGAGTTCGATTTGTTGGATTGCCCGCAATTAAAGCTTCCGGAAAGAAAAAAAGAGAATAATTAACATCATGCGCGAAGGCCGCGCCCCATGCGAAAAACGGCCTTTGTTAGGGTGTCGCTATGTGGTTTACGATGATGGCCGCCGCTTTTTCGCGGAACATGGAATTTGACAAATTTACCACTCGGCGGTAAATAATTTATCATGTTTCAGCGAATTTTACTCAAACCGATACTCGCCGCCTTAGCGGATACCCCGGTGGTTTTTCTCCGCGGCGCTCGCCAAAGCGGCAAAAGCACCCTGGTCCAAACCATCGCCAATGGTCCCTACCCTTGCCGATATGTCACCCTGGACAACGCGGGCTTTCTAACGTCCGCCGGCGCAGACCCCACCGGGTTCATCGCCGGACTCGAAAAACCGGTGATCATCGACGAGGCGCAACGGGTGCCCGGCCTTTTTCTGGCCATCAAAGAGGATGTGGATCGTAATCGCCTGCCGGGGCAATATCTTCTGACCGGGTCGGCCGATCCATTGGCCCTGCCCGCGGCGGCCCGCGAACTTGTCGGTCGCATGGAAGTTAGAACCCTCTGGCCTCTATCCACCGCCGAACTCATGGGAACGGCCGCAATCCCTGTCGAAAGCTTCTTCAACGCGGATTTTCCAATGGGATTGCGAGCGGATACCGCCTTCGATCTTGCGGCTGCCATGGTCGCGGGAGGATTCCCCGAACCATTCCAAAGAAAAGAAATATTACGCCGCGCGGCTTGGTTCGAATCGTATATCACCACCATCCTCGACCGGGACGTAAGGCATCTTTCGCAAATTCAAGATCTGACATCCGTGCCCCGACTGCTGCAACTGCTGGCCGGCAGAACCGCCACCCTGCACAACCAATCCGAGGTGTCTCGCGCCGCCGCAATCCCCAACAGCACGTTATCCCGCTACATGGCTCTTTTGAAGTACACCTTTCTGATCCAAGAGCTGCCGGCGTGGTCCGCCAACCTGGGCAAACGGCTGGTCAAGGCCTCCAAACTTTTTATCGTGGACACGGGGCTGGCTTGCCATCTGCTGGCGCTCGATGAACGTCGCATAAGGGAGGGCGGAGAACTCGTCGGAAGGATGTTCGAAAACTTTGTGGTCCTCGAGCTCTATAAGCAACTCTCCTGGACCGCCATGCCGCTGCGGCTGTACCACTTCCGGTCCCAAGCGGGTAAGGAAGTAGACGTGGTCATCGAGGCCCCCGACGGCCGCGTTGTAGGCTTGGAAATAAAGTTATCGGCCACGCCGTCCACGCGGGATTTCTCCGGCCTGAAAACCTTGAAAGCTAATTTAGGGGAAAAGTGGGTCCGGGGCCTACTGATTTACACGGGAAGAGAAGTGGTCCCATTCGGAAAAGATTTGCACGCCGTGCCTGTTTCGGCCCTCTTTGCGTCCGCAAAATAATCGCTCATCGAAGCGCCCCATGAGAAAAAACGGAACATCTCCAAATCCAAGTCGGGATCGAGCCCAGGATAGCCATGCGATACAACGCAGGTGCCTGCTTCAATAGTGCTTGCGCGGATCTGCCCCGAAAATATGAGCGGCCCGCGGCTAAGAAATCCGGAGCGACCTTCCATCTTTCGACCGCCAAAATGGCTCAATGAAGCCGGCGCAGATGTGCTCCGGAAATGGCTGGGCCTCGCAAGGATTCTACAGTGGCGAATTATATAGCGCATATGCGAGCGCTTGGCAAAGGGAGTCGAATCACGACGGGTGTGATAGCTATGTTTTAAAGGAATGAAGCGATACATTCTGAACACTTCGGCGTTGTTGGCCTTGCGCGATGACGAAAAATGAATCCTCCTTGCGATATGCTTACGAACAATGTCGGGCGCTTCTCATCGAAATCATCCATGAAGAGGACCCGCTGTTATAGATAGCAACGCAAATCAAAGCGGTTGATAGGCGCTTACTATCCCACGCTTGGATCGCCGCGGTGTGACGCCCCCATCGTGCACAATGATCCGGAATTTGATGGACTGGATTACCCCCAATTGAAGCTTACCGAGAAAATTAAACGGCACACGGCATTTATTTTTGTTATTTCAATATGATATAGCAAGAGGTAGCCTATTAGTAGCTTATTTGATGCGTGAGTAGCCAATTCCATCTATGGCGAATTGGAGGTCACAGTTTGTGACCTCCAACTTTCGAAATCACTTCAATCCACGCTACAGAAAAGACCAAGTCCAAAACGGCCCCACTCCATTCTTTCTATGTTGGCCATAAGAAAACACCCCCACGCGTGTGGGGAAGACTCTACCCGGCGCACAAAAAGGGAAACTGGGATAGAAACACCCCCACGCGTGTGGGGAAGACGTGCCTGTTTGTGCCCGACGGGCCGACGCTCGGGAAACACCCCCACGCGTGTGGGGAAGACGGGGGAAGCGCGATGAGGGAAAGACCGATTTCGGAAACACCCCCACGCGTGTGGGGAAGACCCGAGTGCGAGAAGCCGAAAGGATCGAGCGCGAGAAACACCCCCACGCGTGTGGGGAAGACTATATTCGCGGAGAATTAAGAAAAGGCAAGATAGAAACACCCCCACGCGTGTGGGGAAGACCAAGGAGAACTTTGACAACGCCCAGGTGGCCAGGAAACACCCCCACGCGTGTG
>JAKAFO010000268.1 GCA_021819735.1 Deltaproteobacteria bacterium | reverse complement strand
CCGTGATCTGGGCGAAGGCGATGGCGTCCTCCACGCAGGTCATGGCCGGATTGCCGGCAAATTGGGTAAACGGCGGTTTGAGGCGCGCCACCACGCCACCCTCTTGATCGATGGCGATGAACAGCGGCGGCTGCCCGCTTCGGGTTGCATAGGCCTGGGCTTGCTCGCACAGGCCCCGAATCTGCTCCAGCGAAACAATATTGCGCGAGAAGAGAATCAGGCCGCCCACCTGAAGCGTATCGATGGCATAGCGCATTTCATCATTGAACTCGGTGCCGTCGAAACCGATCATCATCCGCTGTCCGGCCAACTGTCCTTCGGATAACTTGTCCTGCATGGCGGGCATATCTGGTTCCCTTTCATCAGAAGCCATTTCAAAACCTCCCCTCAGGCCCAAATCCGGCGTTGGGCCAAGGCGTCCAATCCTCGAAATACTATGTGTATGCCTGCGGTTGTCCACCTTGTCCCGCCTTGGCTTTGAACCTGATTGAAGATTTTGAAATGGCTTCTATGATCGTCCGTGCGCGATTCCACCATGTCATTGTCCTTTGCGGCGCAATTGATATTTGCGCACCGCCGCGCTGTGCTCTCGATAGGTTTTGGAAAACGTATGGGTGCCGTCTTGTTTGGAAACGAAGTACAGAAAGTCGCTTTGCACCGGAAACAAGGCCGCTTCGATGGCCGCCCGGCCCGGATTGGCGATCGGACCGGGCGGGAGCCCGGCGATCAAGTAGGTATTGTAGGGAGAGGGGGTGAGCAGGTGGTTGCGGGTGAGGTTGCCGTCGAAATCCTTGAGCCCGTAGATCACCGTGGGATCGCTTTCCAGGCGCATCTTTTTCTTGAGGCGGTTGTGGAACACCGAAGAGATGAGCGGCCGTTCCCGGGGATCGCCGGTCTCTTTTTCGATGATCGATGCCAGTGTCACCACCTGGTGCACCGTCATGTTGAGTTGTTCGGATCGTTGGCGCCAGGCTTGGGAAAACTGGGCATTGAAGTGCCCCACCATCGTTTCGACGATCCGCCGGGGGGTGACGCCTTTGGGAAAGTAATAGGTGTCGGGGAACAGGTATCCTTCCAGGCTTGCGACGCGGTGGCCCAGGCCGGCCGCCAGGCTCGGATCGTTGACCAGGGATAGGAAAGCGGCGGCATCGGCCAACTCCAGACGGGCGATTTCCGCGGCGATCTGGGTGTGGTTGAATCCTTCGGGAACCGTGAGGCGGTGCAGCAGTACTTTGTTGCGAACCAAAGCGTCGAGGACCTGAAGGGGCGTCATGGTGCTCGTCAGGGCGTATTCACCGGCCTTGAGCAGTTTGTCTTCGCCCCGTAGATGGGCCAGAAGACGGAAGCGCAGCCCGCTGGAGATAATGCCGTGGCGGCGCAATTCGTCCGCTACTCGATTCAAGCTTTGGCCCGATACAACCGAGATGACGACGGGAGTATCCTCCGAACCCGCCGGCCGGCGGGCGAAATTTTGAAGATCGATCCACATGCCGGCCGCGCCGGCGGTCAGAATGACCAGCAGGATCAGTGTGACGCGTCGCGCTGCTTTCAATCGAAGTCGGTTCCTTTGCGGCGGTTGCGCAGTGGGACGGAAGTATAAGTGCCTTCAACATAAGCGATTGTTTCCATTCTTGTCAATCTATTGCCTATCCTCGCAAAAGATCCTATCATGATAAAAAACGGTCCGATAGACGCCATGGACCGATCCGCAGGGGTGCTATGAGCCGACCGAAGCTAAAGTCGTTTTGCATAAAGCGGGAGTGGTGCAAAGGGTGCGGTATCTGCGTGGCCTTTTGTCCCACCGAGGTGTTGGCGCTGGATGCCCAGGGGAAGGCCACGGCCGCGCGCCTGGAGGCATGCATCGCCTGCGAACAATGCGCGCTGCGCTGCCCCGATCTGGTGATCGCGATGCAGATTGCCGATAGGGAAGACTAACCGAGGGCCTTATGCCATCCAACGAACCTGAACTTGTCCGCTTCATCCAGGGCAACGAGGCGTGCGTCGAAGGCGCGCTCTATGCGGGCGTGGAGTTTTTCGCCGGGTATCCCATCACGCCTTCTTCCGAAATCATGGAGCATCTGGCCCGCCGCCTGCCCCGGCGCGGCGGAAAATTCATCCAGATGGAGGACGAAATCGCCTCCATGTGCGCCATCATCGGCGCCTCGCTCACTGGCCGCAAGGTGCTGACGGCCACCAGCGGTCCCGGCTTCTCATTGATGCAGGAGGCGTTGGGGTATGCCGTGATGGCCGAGATCCCCTGCGTGATCGTCAACGTGCAGCGCGGCGGACCGTCCACCGGGCTTCCCACCCAGATCGGCCAGGGCGATGTCAACCAGGCCCGCTGGGGTACCCATGGGGATCATGCCATCATCGCCTTGACGGCCTCCAACCACCAGGATGTCTTCGCCATGACCGTGGAAGCCTTCAACATGGCCGAGACTTACCGCACACCGGTAGTGCTGCTATTCGATGAAGTCGTGGGCCACATGCGCGAGCGCATGGTGCTGCCCCCACCGGGCCGGATTGCCCTGGTGGAACGGCTGCGCACCTCGGTGCCCGAAGGGGTCGATTATCATCCCTATCTGCCCCGGGAAGACGGCCGACTGCCCATGTCCGACTTCGGCGGCGTGCACCGCTACAACGTCACCGGTCTTTACCACGACATGTGGGGGTTTCCGTCGGACAATCCCAAAGTGGTGCACGGCCTGATCCGGCACCTGGTGGACAAGATCGAAAACAATGTGGATGCCATCGCGCGCTACAAAAGCTACTATCTGGACGATGCCCGCACCGTGCTGGTTTCCTATGGCGCCACGGCGCGCTCGGCGCTGCACGTGGTCGAGAGCCAGCGGCGCAAGGGGCAGAAGTTCGGTCTGCTGGAATTGCAGACCCTGTGGCCTTTTCCCTATGACATCGTGGGCGAAGCCTGCGGCCGGGCCAAACAGGTGCTGGTGGTGGAGATGAACCTGGGCCATATCTGCGCCGAGGTCAAAAAAGCCTTGAACAATCCGCGCAATGTCTTCTTGATCAACCGCATCGACGGGGTCTTCATCTCGCCCACCGACATCCGTCAGGCGCTGCGGCTCATCGACGGCAAGGGGGTATAGGCATGGCGATCGACAAATACTTGCGCGAACGCTTCTTTCCGCACATGTGGTGCGCCGGCTGCGGTCACGGCACGGTGCTCAACGCCCTGGTGCGGGCCATCGAGACCATGGGCATGAGCCGCAACGAGATTGTGATGGTCTCGGGCATCGGCTGCTCGTCGCGCATCACCGGCTATGTGGATGTCCATACGCTGCACACCCTGCACGGCCGCGCCCTGGCCTTTGCCACCGGCGTCAAGCTGAGCAAGCCCGAACTCAACGTCATCGTGCCCATGGGCGACGGCGACGCGCTGGCCATCGGCGGCAATCACTTCATTCATGCCGCCCGCCGCAACATCGCCATTACGGCCCTGGTGATGAACAACCGCATCTACGGCATGACCGGCGGGCAGTACTCGCCACTCTCGGGATGCGAGGTGCTGGCGGCCACGGCGCCCTACACGACCATCGACCCGAGCTTCGACGTGGTGGCCCTGTCCGTCGCCGCCGGGGCGACCTTCGTGGCGCGCTGTACCACCTACCATGTCAAGGAGATGATCGACATTTTACGCCAGGCGATTCTGCACGAAGGTTTTTCGGTGGTGGAGATCCTCAGCCAGTGCCCCACCTATTTCGGCCGGTCCAACAAACTGGGCGATGCGGCCGAAATGCTGCGCGGCTTCAAAGAAGATACCGTGCCCGTGGGATCGGCGGCCAAGCAGAAGAATCCCGAGCTGATCGAACGGGGCATCTTCGTTCAGAAGGAGAAACCGGAATACTGCGCGGCGTACGAGAAGATCATGCAGAAGGCCCGGAGTGCAGCGGGGGAGACGATATGAGCCGAACGCGTCTGGTCTTTTCAGGATCGGGTGGGCAGGGGGTAGTCACGGCGGCCATTCTTCTGGCCGAAGCCGCCGTGCTTCGCGAGAACCTTTTCGCCGTCCAGACCCAATCCTATGGGGCCGCGGCCCGGGGCGGCGCCACCCGGGCCGATGTCATTATCTCCGAAAGTAAAATCAACTATCCCATGGTAAACCAGCCCAATATCTTGGTGTGCCTGACCCAGGAGGCCTACAACAAATACGCGCCGATCATTCGTCCCGGCGGTTTGCTGCTGGTCGATACGCATTATGTGAAGATCGAGCGCAAGGTGGAAGCCCGCCAGCGCGAACTGCCCATGTTCGATACCGTCATGGAGAAGATCGGCCGTGCCGTGGTGTTCAACATCTGCATGCTGGGCACGCTGATTGGTTTGACCGGTCTGGTGAAGCCCGAATCGATCCTGGCGGTGCTTAAAGAGCGCCTGCCCAATGAGCTCATCGAGATCAATCGACAAGCGTTTCAATCGGGATGGGAATTGGCCCAGGCGAGTACCCGATCCCCCCAGTCGCGCTGATTGCGCTTCCAGTCGGCTAAAGAATTCGCTCGGAAAACCGATAATCTTTGGAATGAAAAGGGGCGCGTCGAGATGATCCCCAAAGAAGGACGACCCTTTGTATATTACGGAGATTATCCCGATGAAACCGATACTTGCAAAAGTTCTCACCATATTCAGCATCTTTTGGTGCATCTTTGCGGCTCAGTCCGTCGCCCTCTTCTATTGCATGCAAAATACACCCGAACAGCAAGCAACTCTTGCCACGCGGGCTATCTTGATCTGGTTGGCGATTGGGGGCATTGCCGCGGTCATGTTGTCGGTCCGAGCGATCAACGTCGACAATTTTCTCAGGCAATACACAAGAGGCCCAAAAACATCCGATCCATTGTTGCTGGCAACGGCCGAGCTTCTGTCCCGCATTCCGATATTCACGGCCATGGTCTATGCGTTTGCCTGGCTGACGCTTCACATCGTTCTGTTTTTCACCATACGGGCTCAGGGCATCGGCCTGTTGGCGGCGGCCAGCATATGGGGCGGCGGCATCAGCGGTGCCTTGGCGTGCCCCTTGATGGTCTACGGCGCCTTGAGCATGATGATGCAAAGCACCAAAGGCTTTTTTGCCACCGAATTGCATCACCAGGGATTAACACCGGTCCGAAAGCGGGTTACCATCAAGCGTAAGCTGCTGATCGCTTTCGTGCTGTTCGGTTTGGGGGTGGTGATCTGGCTCGGGTGGGCGGCGTTTTACACCGGCTTCGATCAACTGGTCCGGGAGGACAAGAGCGCCAAAGCGGAAAAAATGGAATTGTTGGCCGAAAACTTCCGGTTCGCGTTGGGGGATTCGCCAACCTTGGCGCAGTTGACCGATTACATGGCCCAGCGAACCGGTGTCCACGAGAGTCTGTTTCTGGCGGACGTTTCAGGCAAGATCCTTATCGAACCCCGGGAAACCACGGCCCGTCTGGCGCAACTGGAAGATATTCAAACGGGGTGGCGCGATATGCTGGCCGCGGGTCGATCCGTCAGCCTGTATCGCAACACTCACGAACAAGTCATCGTTTTTTGCCCGCTGAACAAGCAATACTACATCGGCGCCGTGATTGGATTGGCGCCACGCTTGGATCGCTTCAAGGCCTTCTGGTTCTGGTTCGCATTCTACCTGGTGGTCGGATTGACGGTGGGCTATACGATCGCTTTTACTTTTATTTCCGATGCGTCGAAGATGATCTCCAATACCGCCGAGCGGTTGCGAAGTTTGGCCAAGGCCGGCGGCGATTTGACCGTCCGGCTGGAGAAAACCAGCGAAGACGAAGTCGGCGATTTGGTGTCCAGTTTCAACGCCTTCATTCAACACATCCGGGATATGGTCAATCGCATTTCCACAAACTCCGTTTCGCTGGGAGAGGCTTCGGCCAAACTGACCGAACTATCCAAGCAGATGGCGACCAGCGCGGCGAATATGTCGCGGCGGTCCCAATCGGTGGCGACCGAATCGGATCAGATGAGCGAGACCATGACCTCGGTGGCGGGCTCCATGGAAGAGGCCGCGACGAGTATCAACATTATATCCGCGGCCATCGAAGAAATTACCGCTACGGTGAACGAAATTTCGGGAAATGCCGATCAGGCGCGGAAAATAACGGTCCAAGCGGTGTCCCAATCCGCGAACGCCCAAGAGATCATGGATCTTCTGGGGCAAGCGGCTCGGGAGATCGGCAAGGTCACGGAAGTAATTACGGAGATCTCCGAGCAGACCAATCTGCTGGCGCTCAATGCCACCATCGAGGCGGCGCGAGCCGGTGAATCCGGGAAGGGTTTCGCGGTGGTGGCCAATGAAATCAAAGAGCTGGCCCGGCAGACGGCGGATGCCACGGTTCAGATTAAAAAGCGCATCGGGGATATGCAAAAATCAGCTTCGGACTGTATCCATGAGATTAAAAGCATCTCCGGAACCATCAACAATGTCTCCGAAATCGTCGGCACCATCGCCACAGCGGTCGAGCAGCAGTCCGGCGCCACCAAGGAAGTGGCGGGAAGCATCGCCAACGCGCTGACGGGGATCAACGATACCAATACGCAGATTGCCAACGTATCTGCCGTCACCAAGACCATGTCCGCCAATGTCGCCGAGGTCAATCGTTCGGCCGGGCAGATTTCCGACTCCAGCCTTTACTTGGATAAGCAGGCCGAAAGCTTGTTGTCCTTGGCCGATCTTCTAAAGCAAATGGTCCTGGGTTTTAAGACCTGACAGGGGCCAATCGGTCTGGTAGCGAATTCATTCTACGCCTAAGTGGACAGCGTTTTAATCAGTTGTCCCATATAGTACCGCGCATGGCTCATGGGCGCGGCCAAGTGAGCCCGGTGGTTGGCCAGAATGCCGTCCAGGCTGCCGTTGGTCACGATCCAAGGTTCCATCGAGGCTGCTATGCGGCAGTAGGTGATGGCGTGGTGCATCAGCTCCGCGGCGCGCCGGTTTTCCAAGGTGACGGCGAAATCGCGCTGGGCCGCTTCCAGGATGGTGGCCATGGCGCTGGCCACGCCCTTGGCGTAGTAGAAGTAGTTGTCGGCCTGGAAGTAACCCACCTTGGAGCCGTCCGGCTCCTTTGGTTTGACAAGGTTCTCGTCGCAACTGCCCAGCAGGTCTTCGTAGGCCGACAAGAGCGGGATGATATTGTCCGTGCGGATATGGAACGAGGCCTTACCGGCCAGGAGATTCTTTTTGTAGAGTTCCAGCTCGGCCAGGCTCTCCTTGTATTTGGACTCCGGCGAGGGGAACCAGTAGCTGTCGGCCTTGATCATGAGGAAGTTCATGGCGTTTTCAAGGTTGCGATCGAAGGCGTCGTTATAACCCGTGCGTGAAATGCGTTCGGCGAGTTGCACCAC
>JAKAFO010000267.1 GCA_021819735.1 Deltaproteobacteria bacterium | reverse complement strand
GGGGAGGCCATCCAGATTGCAGCCGATGAGATCGCCAATGCCGTCAAGCAAGATGAGCCTATCCTGCTAATCGATGCGGAGCCTGTTTACGGGACACTCGGACCCAAGGGCGGGCGACAAAGACTCGTTCCGGCATTCAGGGTTAAAAGCGCGGACGGCCACCTTTTTGTGATCAATGCCTTGACCGGCAAGCTGCTATTGTAAGCACTGGTGCCGGTTGTCGTTATTTTGCGGATAACCGGTTTTCTCATGTTGAAACGGAATCTCACATTGAAAAGGGGGAAGTATGGGCTTGAAGATGAAAAAGGTAATGGGTTCGTTGTTTTTCGGTTTGTTACTGGTTTTTGCGGTGGCCGGTGGGGCACAGGCCTACACCGACCTTCTGGCGTTCGGCGACAGTCTTTCGGATAACGGGGCGGCCGACGGTTACGGCAATGGCGTCTACTCCAACGGAAAGGTTTGGGTTCAGTATCTGGCGGAGGATTTAAACGTTTCATTGATGGACATGGCTTACGGCGGGGCCGTTTCCGGGCAGAATGTGCCGTACGGCTGGAGAACCGTTTATAATAATGCATACACAGCTACTGGAAGCACGGACACCGCAACCTATTACGCCAATGCAAGCGGCTACGACTCAAAATACGGTTTGAACTGGCAGGTGGGCGAGTACATCGCTAACGTGATGGACAGCAAGGATATCTCAAACTCGCTGATCACCATGACGGCCGGCGGAAATGATTTTTTCAACTTCTATGCCGCTGGGATATTGCGCACACCTTACTCTCCTCAGGCCGCAATTGACTACGCCAATGGTCTTTATGCGCCAAATGTCGCGGCTGCAAATATTGCCACAGCCGTCAGCAACTTGATTCTCGCGGGCGGTCAAACTTTCCTCATTCAAAACTTGGCGATGCCGGGCAACGACTGGGCAACTGCGTTCAACTATTACCTGGCTTTCGAGCTTGGCGCTCTTGGAATGGCTAATCCTGATGCAAACATCATGATTCTGGATATGACCAAGTTTGTGGCGGATGTTGATAACTTCTCCGGAACGTGGATGGCCAACTGCGCAGCCAACCCGGCTGCCTGTGCCGGAACGACTTATGCCTGGTGGGATCAGGTCGGCGTTCACCCGACCACGGAAGTGCATATGCAAATCGCAGAGTACGCGGCTTCCAAGGTGGCCCCGGTTCCTGAACCGGCGACCATCAGCCTGCTGCTCGTCGGTCTTGCGGGTCTGGCCGGGGTAAGAAGAAAAATGAAATAACCTTCCTTTTTTTACGCAATTATTATTTCCAAAGAGCGGAGGCAAGTCCTCCGCTCTTTTTTTGGTGTTTTTTGCGGAAAGTCGCGGCAGTCTTTCGCTTTGACCACACCAGCGCTCGAAGGTCTGAAAAATGATCATTCTGATAGTCAGATTCGATAAATTTGACTATTATTGCGGTCAACCGGTCTTGCGCAGTATCGGGAGGCCCTTTTTGCCGGAGTAGTACATCCTGCAAACCATCCTTTATTCAGAGCTGCAAGGAGGATCATCCTGTGAACCGATTTTCAGTCGTCCTGTTCGCAATTTTATTGATGATGGGTACTTCGGGCCATTCTTTCGCAACCGATAGACAGTTAATGACCCCACCCAGCCGATCCATTGCGCCGGTCAGCGATACAAAAACCTGGTCCGACTGGCCGGCCTGCCGGAAAGCGGCAACCGCGGGCGTCGCCTCGGCCATTGCAAAGTGGCAGCGCGAGGCCGTCTTGAGGGATGTCGTGATCAGCGGGGTCACCGCTGCCGGTGGGACCGTCATGGGGCCGGATCTCCAGGCCACCATCGAGAACACGATGGCCGAAGCCGGCGTTCCGGCGGCCGTGGCCAAGGGCTTCGCCGCTCCGGTTTCGAATGCATGGCGCCGGTGGGCATCGAGCCTGCGGGTGCCCGGACTGAACTGGTATCCAGCCTTCGTTTGTTATGCCGGTCCGGTGGCGCCGCCCACCCCCAACGTGCCGATGCCGTTGGCTGCCTTGGGCGGCAATCCGGAGCCGCTCTCGGCGGCCGGCCTCAAAGCGGCGATCCGGGAAGCGCTCGGCGCCCGCGCCCAGGAGCGCGAAGCATTGGCCGCCATCGACGGATTTGCCGACGACTTCGCGGCCCGCTTCAGCAAGTACCTCACGAGCGTCAAGGTCACGAACGTCATGGGCAGCGGAGGGGTGCCCACTTTCGCGCCGCCTTTTGGGCCCAAATGCGGCCCTGTTGTCGACGGCCGCGGGACCATGACGCCGGGAGGATTCGTCGGCGCGTGGCCCGGGAATCGATAAAAAGGCCGGCGCACGTCGGATCACAAAAGACAAGCGCGGAAGTGAAATGGACTGATTCGAAATTCGCGCCGAGTTCGCCCTTGCTTTTTGAGGGTGGTTGCAATATTCGTTATTTCAAAGTGTTATCGGCGCCCAGCCTAGAGCGCGGGCTATGATTCGGGAGGCACAACATGAAAACATTCACAGCCGTGGTGGAGAAGTGCGCGGACACCGGCCTTTATATCGGTTATGTGCCAGGTTTTCCGGGGGCTCATACCCAGGCAGAAACCTTGGATGAGCTTAACCAAAACCTGAAAGAAGTTATTGAAATGCTTCTTGAAGACGGTCTTCCTAAAATGGAAACTGAATTTGTAGGCACTCAAATGGTCATGGTGGCCTGAAATGGGAACAGCCCCGGTCCTGAAACCGAAGGAAGTCGCCGTCATTTTGATTCGTCTCGGTTTTGAAGAGGTTCGGCAACGAGGGTCGCATAAGCAATTTCGGCATGCCGACGGACGAGGCACAACTGTTCCCTTCCACGCCGGCAGGGATATTTCCCCTATCTTGTTGCGGCAAATCTGTAAAGACATCGGATTAACAACGGAAGCATTTCTCCTGAATCGATAACCGCTCGACATTGAGCCGGTGGCCGCTTCCGGGTCCGCGGCATACCTCCGCATCAATTGGGTTCTGAAACCCTGAATACCCGCCTGGAATGCCCCTTTTAGGGTTTCTCGATCCTACATTTAGGGGTATTGCCATTGCCAGAGTCTCGTTGAAAATCATAGAGTCCATAATATCGCTCCTTTCGGCTCGTAGGGAGCTATCGTGCATTTTTGAAGCTATTTCTTTGGCATAATTGCAATCAGTAGGCTTTCAACTGTGTTGATCACCGACTTGCTAAAGGACCGCCCCGCTCCCAAGCTGGAGCAGCGCCAAGAGCTCCATGAACCCATCTTGTTGGGCTTGTACGTGCTGCAAAAAGGGCGTTTCGCCTATGTGGACCGCCACTTTGCGGAAATGCTCGGATACGAAGATCCTTCCGGTTTAATCGGAAAATCGCTCTGGGATCTGGTGCACAGCGAAGACCGGGCCCTGCTGAGGCTGCGCCGGACGGCTCGTCATCCCATGGCGCCCCCCTTTCGGCTGCACCATGCCAAGGGGCAGACCATTCGGGTGTGCCTCAGCGGCGACAACACCCTGTACCACGGCCGACCGGCCAACATCGGTTGTTTGATCGACATGGGCACCATGGACCGCATGCGCGCGGCCCTGGAAAAATACCGGCACATGCTCAATGAAATCGATGATGCCATCGCCGAATTGGACCTGGCCGGCAACATCGTTTTTTCCAACACCTCCGTGTGCCGCAAATGGGAGACCCTGGGAGACAAAACCAAGACGCTGAATTTTCGCACCTACGTGGATGAAAACTGGGTGGAGGCCTTCATCCAGGCCTACCAGCGCGTTTATGCAACCGGGGCGTCCGGCCAACATGTGGTCTATAAGGTCAAACTGGCGGACGGGCAGCGGCTGACCGTGGAGGATTCGGTCTCCGTGATGCGCAACGAAGAAGATGCGGTGACCGGCTTCCGGGTCTTGAGCCGCAATATTACCGACCGCATCGCCGCCGAGAAAAGACTGGCCGAGCAACGCAGCCAATTGGAGGCGATTTTCCGGAGCGTCAATGACGCGATCGTCACCGTCGACCCTGAATTCAAGGTCATGGAAAGCAATCGGTCGGCCAAAAAGATCTGCGGCCTGGATCCGAGAAAGGTTCCGAACGCGGCCTTCCCCGACGGCCTGCAGCGGTGCAACCGCTCTTGCAAGGATGTGCTGCGCCAAACCATGCTCGACAAGACGTGCTTCGACGATCGCAGGATTGCCTGCGGAAAGGAGAACGCCTCCCGGCAGGCCGTCAGCCTCAGCAGCGCTCCTTTGCTGGACCCGGACGGACGGGTCATGGGTGCGGTGCTGGTGATGCGGGACATCACGCTGCAAGAAAGCATGGAGACCGAACTGCACCAGCGGCATCAGCGCATCATCGGAAAAAGCAAGCGAATGATGGAGCTCCTCGGCTTGACCGCCAAACTCGCCGATCTGGATACCACCGTGCTGATCACCGGCGAGAGCGGGACGGGCAAGGAGTTGGTCGCCAAGGCCTTGCATTACGGTGGACGGCGGGCATCCAGACCTTTTGTGACGGTCAACTGCTCGGCGCTGAACGAAAGCTTGCTCGAAAGCGAGTTGTTCGGCCATGTCAAGGGTGCGTTTACCGACGCCGTGCGCGACAAACAGGGGCGTTTCGAGGCGGCCGAAGGCGGCACGCTTCTGCTGGACGAGATCGGCGATGCGTCGCCCCTGATCCAGCTCAAGCTGTTGCGGGTTTTGCAGGAAAAAGCATTCGAGCGGGTCGGCGAAAGCCTGCCCCGCAAAGCCAATGTGCGCGTGATCGCCTGTACCAACAAGGATCTCAAGCAGCGCATCGAAACCGGAGAGTTTCGAGAAGATTTCTACTACCGCCTCAAAGTCGTGCAGATCCCATTGCCGGCCCTGCGAGAAAGAGTCGAAGATATCCCCTTGCTGATGGAGCACTTTCGGGTGGTCTTCAACAACCGGTTCGACAAGAAGGTCAAGCAGTTCAGCCGGGAGGTGCTTTACCGGTTCATGAGCTACCCCTGGCCGGGAAATGTGCGAGAGCTCGAACACTTTATCGAACGTGCCTTCGTCGTCTGCCGCGGCAGCGAAATCCGAATCGAGCATTTGCCGTTGGAGGCCGCCATGAGCGCCTGCGCCACCAAGTGCGCCCCGAACCCGAATGAGCTGGTGGAACTTCTCCGGCAGGCGCAATGGAACAAAAGCAGAGCCGCCAAATGCTTGGGGATCAGCCGGCAGACGCTCTACCGAAAAATGAGAGAACAAAATATTCATGGATAGAAGCACTACCAGCCTTCTTCCCGAATTCATCGGCGAATCCTTCCTGCCGATCTCCCAGGACGTTGCTGAAAACATACAGGTCGGCCTGTATGTCCTGCAACGGGGGCGGTTCAATTTCGTTAATGGAGTTGGCTGCAACCTGCTCGGTTACGAGCACCCCGCGAAGCTGTCGGGAAAGCTGCTATGGCCCATGGTTCACCCCGACGATCGCAAGCTCGTGAGGCTGAGGACCAATCGAACCCCCTTCCGCATGTTCAAGCCGGACGGCAGTACGGTTTGGGTGGCCATGCGGGGCGTGAACACCACCTGGGCCGGCAGGCCGGCCAACGTGGGCTGCATCGTCGATATGACCCCGATCCGCTATTTGAACCGGGCATTGAAGAAGTATGGGGCCAGAATCACCCAGGTGGAAGATGCCATCGCCGAATTGGATCTCAACGGCAATATTGTCTCCTATACCGAGGCCGCCCGCAGAGTGTGGCGCATCTCCAACGATGAGTATGTCGGCCGAAACCACTTGTCCTTAATGCCCCAAGCCTTTGCCGACAAGGTGGGGCAAGCTTATCGCAAGGTCTATGAAACCGGCCTGCCGGACAGCAATATCTCCTATGAAATCATCGGCGAGAATGGCCGCAAGATCGTGGTCGAGGATTCGGTGGCGCTGATTCGCGACCGGCAGGGGCAACCCATCGGGTTTCGGACCGTGAGCCGGGACATTACCCGCCAAAAGGAGACCGAACGCAAAACCATGGAGCATCAAGCGCGCCTGGAAGCCATTTTCCAAAGCGTCAAAGATGCCATCATCACGGTGGACCCGAATCTGCAAATCATCAACGCCAATGCCGCGGCTAAAACCCTCTGCGCTCTCGATCCGAATGCTGCCGAGGGAGTTCCGTTGCCCCGGGCGCTGCCGCGTTGCAGCGCCTCGTGCGTGGAGGTGCTGCGGCGAACCCTCGAGCAACGCAAAAGCATTCAGGATTATCGTGTGGAGTGCCGACACGAAAAGTGCAAGCGGCAGATCGTCGATGTCAACAGCGCCGCCCTTTTGGACGCGGAGAATACTTTCATGGGGGCCGTGCTGGTCATCCGCGACCGGACCCATCTTCAAGACCTTGAACGAGAATTGCAGCCCAGAGACCGCTATAAGAATCTTATCGGTAAAAGCCGCCGGATGCAGGATATCTACCATTTGCTGGAGGATCTGGCCGACCTGCAAACCACGGTGCTGATCACCGGCGAGAGCGGCACGGGCAAAAGCCTGATCGCCGGCGCACTGCACCTGAACGGGCAGGGTCCCGCAAGCCCTTTTATTACCGTAAATTGCTCGGCTCTGGCCGATAATCTGATGGAAAGCGAATTGTTCGGCCATGTGCGCGGCGCCTTCACCGGGGCTTTTCAGGATAAAGTGGGGCGCTTCGAGGCCGCCGACGGGGGTACCCTCTTGATCGACGAGATCGGGGATATCTCACCGCTCATCCAGCTCAAGCTGCTCCGGGTGCTTCAGGAGAAAGAGTACGAGCGGGTGGGAGAATCCATCTGCCGCAAAACGAACGTGCGCGTCATCGCCTGCACCAACAAAGACTTGAAGCAAAAGGTGGCGCGCGGCGAATTCCGGCAGGATCTTTACTACCGCCTGAAGGTGGTGGAGATCCATGTACCGCCATTGCGCGAACGCATGGAAGATGTGCCGCTGCTGATCGAACACTTCCGCAAGAAATTCAACGCGCAGTTCGCCAAGGAAGTCGAAGGCGTCGGCGACGATGTGCTCGCCCGGCTGATGGATTACAATTGGCCCGGCAACGTGCGCGAGTTGGAACATGTGATCGAACACGCCTTTGTTTACTGTGACGGCCGCGTGATCAAGATGTCGCATGTCCCGCCCGAAATCAGGAAACTGCGGAGCGCCCGAAAGTCGATTCCGGCTTTCGATATTTGCGGTTTAGAGGATACGCCGCAACGAATTCTGGCGGCCTTGAACAACACGCGTTGGAATCGAAATGAAACCGCCCAATTGCTGGGCATTAGCCGGCAGACCCTGTACCGTAAAATGAAGAAGTACCGGTTGCTGGGCAGGGAACAGCATTTACCGCCGGTACGGCTCTGACCCACCCCATTTTTCATA
>JAKAFO010000266.1 GCA_021819735.1 Deltaproteobacteria bacterium | reverse complement strand
ATGTCCAGCTCGCCGATCTCATCCAGGAAGAGCGTGCCTTCGTGGGCTTCCCGGAAAAGGCCGGCCCGGTCCGAGATGGCACCGGTGAAGGCGCCGCGCACATGGCCGAACAGCTCGGACTCGAGCAACGCTTCGGGCAGGGCGCCGCAGTTCACGGCCACGAAGGGTTTGTCTTTGCGATGGCTCTGGCCGTGGATGGCCCGGGCGGCCACCTCCTTGCCCACGCCGGTTTCGCCGGTGATCAAGACGCTGGAATCGACCTCGGCGCAACGCACGATGGTCTCGAAAACCCCCTCCATGGCCCGGCCGCTGCCGATCATTTCGGTCTGCAATTCATTGCGCCGCTTTTGGCGCTTGAAGTGAAACAGCTCCCGCTCCTTTTCGGCCAGGCGGACGTTGTCGGTGATGTCGGTGAGGGTCTCGGCGTGGGCGAACAAGCGGCCCTGGCGGTCGTAGATCGGGCGGATCTCGCCCAGGAACTGGCGCGCCTGGCCCTCCACGTTCAGCTCCAGCTCGACCGGCCCCTTGGCGCCCAGCGGCAGCAGCGGCGCGGTCCGGCCGCAATGCAGGGCCGAACTCTCGGTGCTGCCGAACATATAGCGCCCGTTTTGATCGAAGATCGACACGCAATCCCGGATACCGAAAAGGATGCTCTGGAGCATCCGCTTTTCCTTTTCCAGGTCGTCGCGCATGCGCTTCTGTTCGCTGATATCCACCAGCAGGATATTGACCGACTTCGGACGCCCGCTGCCATCGGTGTTGAGCGACAGGTGGAACAGTACCGGGATCTTTTCTCTGTCGCGCGGCCCATAGACATAGAGTTCGAACTGGACCGATTTGCGCCCCGCCTTGAGCAGTCCGACATATTGCTCCACCATTTGGATCTCTTCCACGCTGATCAGGGTACGCACGTCCCGGCCGATCAGGTTGGTGCGGCTGGCGCCGGCGAATTCGAGAAAGGTATCGTTGACATCCAGCAGGATGAAGTCGAAATCGGTCAGCCAGTAATTGATCTTCAGGTCGTCCAGGATGCGTTTCAGGTTGACGTTGTCTGGGGATGATATCAGACTCGGGGGCATGGGGGCCTCGCTCCGGATATTTCAACTTTGTTTCGGTAATGTTTCGCTGGTTTCATTGGCGTTAAGCATAAATTGAAACACGCCTGGCTGTCAATTGATCGCTTCCATTCATTTTGCCATGAATATCAACGTCAAAATCCATCGGGTGCCTTGGCATCAACCTTGAAAGGAAATTAAAAAGAGAGGCACACCCAAAAGGAGGCAGGCGACACCATGCATGTGATCGAATCCCGCATCGACACCCAATCGGATGCCTATCGGAAGAATTATGAGACCATGGCGGCCCGGGTGGCCGATCTTTCCACGGAATTGAACCGGGCGATGAACGAACGTCCGGAAAAGGACCTGAAACGGCTGGTCGCCGCGGACAAACTGCCGACGCCCAAAAAGCTGGAACTGCTGCTGGACCCCAACGCCCCTTTTCTCGAAATCGGGTCACTGGCCGCCAAGGGAATGTATGGCGGCACGATTCACAAGGCCGGCATCATCATCGGGATCGGCATGGTTTCAGGCCGGGAGGTGCTCGTATCGGTCACCGACCCCAGCATCAAGGGCGGCTCCTCCTATCCCATGACCGTAAAAAAAACCTTGCGCAGCCAGACGATTGCCATGGAAAACCGGCTGCCCATGGTGAACCTGCTCGATTCGGCGGGCGCCTATCTGCCGCTGCAGTCCGAGATCTTCCCGGACGTGGATGACGGCGGACGCGTCTTTTACAATCAGGCGATCCTGAGCAAGATGGGCGTCGCCCAGATCACGGCGGTCATGGGCTTGTGCACGGCCGGCGGCGCTTATGTACCCGCCATGAGCGACGAGGTGGTCCACGTGAAAGGCCACGGCGCGATCTTCCTGGGCGGCCCGCCGCTGGTCAAAGCCGCCACCGGCGAAGAGGTCACGGCCGACGAACTGGGCGGCGCCGAGGTGCACTGCGCCGAATCGGGCGTGTCCGATTACTTCGCAGAAGACGACGCCCACGCCATCGAAATCGTGCGCCGGCTGGTGGCCAACCTGCCCGACACCCCCAAGGCCCGCCTGACCACCCGCGAGCCCCGTCCGCCGCTCTACGACCCGAAGGAGATCTACGGCATCGTGCCCGGGGATATCTCCGAAGCCTACGACATCCGCGAGGTCATCGCCCGCATCGTGGACGGCAGCGAGTTCATCGAGTTCAAGGAGATGTACGGCGCAACCCTGGTCTGCGGCTTCGCCCACATCCACGGCTACCCGGTGGGCATCCTGGGCAACAACGGCATCCTGTTTTCCGAAAGCGCCCTGAAGGGCACCCAGTTCATCCAGTTGTGCGACAAACGCCAGATTCCCCTGGTGTTCCTGCAGAACATCACCGGCTTCATCATCGGCCGCGACTACGAACGCACCGGCATCACCAAAAACGGACACAAGATGGTCAATGCAGTGGCCACGGCCACCGTGCCGAAGTTCACGGTCATGGTGGGGGCCTCGTTCGGCGCCGGCAACTACGCCATGTGCGGCCGAGCCTACGGCCCCCGCTTTTTATGGACCTGGCCCAACCACCAGATCGGCGTGATGGGCGGCCGGCAGGCGGCCGACGTGCTCATCACCCTGCAAAACGACCAACGGGCGCGCGCCGGACAGCCGCCCATGACCGAAGCGGAAGTCGCATTCATCCGGGAGCCGGTCATGGCGGCGGCCCTCAAAGAGGGCAACGCTTATTACAGCAGCGCCAACCTCTGGGATGACGGCATCATCGATCCGGCCAAGACCCGCGACGTCCTGGGGCTGGGCATTTCCGCGGCCCTCAACGCGCCGATTCGCAACGACGTGCACGGCTATGGCATTTTCCGCATGTAACACCAACCCATGGGGAACCGCATGTTCAAGAAAATTCTGATCGCCAACCGGGGGGAGATCGCGGTGCGCATCCTGCGCACCTGCCGGGAGATGGGCATTGCCACCGTGGCCGTCTATTCCGATGCCGACCGGCAGGCCCTGCACGCCCTCGAAGCCGACGAGGCGGTGCCGATCGGCCCCGCCGAGCCGTCCCAAAGCTACCTTTCCATCGACCGCATCGTGGCGGCCGTGCGCCAGACCGGCGCCCAGGCCGTGCACCCGGGTTACGGCTTTCTGGCCGAAAATGCCGAGTTCGCCGGCCGCTGCGAACAGGAAGGGATCGTCTTCATCGGCCCGCCGGCCGAGGTGATCCGGAGCCTGGGGGATAAAATCACGGCGCGCCAGATCATGCAGAAGAGCGGCGTGCCCATCATCCCGGGCATGCTCGAAGCCGCCCACGACCCCGCCGCCTGGGCAGCCGCGGCCGAACGGATCGGTTTCCCATTGCTGATCAAGGCCTCGGCCGGCGGCGGCGGCAAAGGCATGCGCGTCGTCCACAGTCCCGCCGACCTGGCCGAGGCCTGCCGGGCCGCCTCCCGGGAGGCGGTTGCCGCTTTCGGCGACGGCACCGTTTACCTGGAAAAATTCCTGCCCAAGTCCCGCCACGTGGAGATCCAGATCCTGGCCGACCGCGACGGCCACACCATCCACCTCTTCGAGCGCGAGTGCTCCATCCAGCGCCGGCATCAGAAGATCATCGAGGAGACCCCCAGCCCGGCCCTGACCCCGGCGTTGCGCGCCGCCATGGGCCGGGCGGCGGTGGCGGCCGCCCGGGCCGCCGGCTATGTCAACGCCGGCACGGTGGAGTTCATCCTGGACCCGGAGGGCCGCTTCTACTTTCTGGAAGTCAACACGCGCCTGCAGGTGGAACACCCCATCACGGAGATGACGACCGGCCTGGATCTGGTACGCCACCAGATCGAGATCGCCGCCGGGCGGCCGCTGGCCCTGACCCAGGACGATGTCTGCAGCCGGGGGCACGCCATCGAATGCCGGATTTATGCCGAAGACCCCGAGCAGAATTTCATGCCGTCGCCGGGCCGCATCGCCTTTTTCCAGGAACCGACCGGGCCGGGCATCCGCAACGACTGCGGGGTCTACGCCGGATTCGAGGTCCCGGTCGAGTACGACCCCATCCTCTCCAAGCTGGTGGTGCATGCCGAAACCCGGGAGCTGGCCATCCGGCGCATGATCCGCGCCCTGAAATCGTATGCGGTGCTGGGTGTGAAGACCCCCATCGACTTTCTGCTGGACGTGCTCGCGTCGGCGCCGTTTCAAGCCGGAGAGACCTACACCGATTTTATCGCCAGCCATTTCGCCGACTGGGCGCCGAACCGCCAGGCCCTGGAGCTGGCCGCCGTCGCCTACGTTGCGGACGCCATGGCGCCCAAGGCGCGGCCGGCCGGGCGCGCTGCCCAGGCGGCCCACCCCGGCCCCTGGCATACATTGAAGCATTGGCGGCTGTAGGGGAGGATCTGCTGCATGGACTACAAGCTCAAGTACAATGAAGAAATCATCGCCCTGGCGGTGGAAACGGCCGGCGACGGCAGGCTGTCGGCCACCATGGGAGATAAGAAGATGGATGTGGCCTTCGAGCGCATTTCCGAAAACCGGATGCGCCTGGTCGTGGACGGCCGCCAGACCCTGGCCTTCGTGGCTGAAACCAGCGACGGCAAGGTGGTGATGGTCGACGGCCGAACTTTTCTGCTGGCCGACGAGCGCGCGACGGGAACGCGGCCCAGGTCCGGGGCGGCCAGCGGCCCCAAGCTGGTGACGCCCCCCATGCCGGCGGTAGTGACCCAGATCCTGGTGGCCCAGGGCCAGACCGTGGAAAAGGGACAGGGGCTGCTGGTGGTGTCGGCCATGAAGATGGACACCATCCTCACGGCGCCCTTCGCCGGCGTGATTGCGCGGATCAACGTGGCGGAAGGGCAGAAAGTGGCCCCCAAGCAGGTGCTGGTGGATATCGAACCCGCGGCAGTAAAGGAGGAGGTCCATGGCTGAACAGGATTTGATCTACCAAGTCGAAGGGCCGGTGGCCTTCGTGACCATCAACCGGGCCCCCGCGCGCAACGCCATCACGCCCGAGGCCGTCGGATTGTTCCATGCGGCCCTGGACCAGGCCCAGGCCGATGCCGACGTGCGCGTGGTCTGCGTCACCGGCGCCGGCGACAAGGCCTTCTGCTCGGGCGCCGACCTGGGCGGCGGCATGCAGGACGATGCCGGCCGCCGCAGCCACTTCGACGAGTATGCCCGGCTCATCAGCCGCCTGGCGGAGTTTCCCAAGCCCACCGTGGCGCGGGTCAACGGCCACTGCCTGGCCGGCGGCACCGGCTTCATGCTGGCCTGCGACATCGTGCTCGCCAAGGCCTCGGCCCATTTCGGCACCCCCGAGGTCAACGTCGGGCTGTTCCCCATGATGATCGGCGCCTTGATCTTCCGCAACGTGCCCCGCAAGAAGGCCATGGAGATGATCCTGCTGGGCCAGCGGCTCACCGCGGCCCAGGCCCTGGAAATGGGGATGGTCACCCGGGTGGTGGCCGATGCCGATTTCGACGCCGAGGTGGCGGCGGTGCTCGCGGCCCTGGCGGCCAAGAGCCCCATCGGCCTCCGGCTGGGCAAGCAGGCCTTTGCCGCCGTCGAGCAGATGCCGCTGGCCGAGGCCGTGCGCTATCTGGCCGGCCAACTGCTCGAGGTGGCGGGGACCCAGGACGCCCGGGAGGGCATCACCGCCTTTCTGGAAAAACGCACGCCGCACTTCAAAGGAGTATAGACCGCATGCTCTACCGCTTCCATGGCCGGACCCCGTCCATCGGCAAAGAAACCTACGTCAGCGAACTGGCCCAGGTGATTGGTGAGGTCGTCATCGGCGACAATTGCTACATCGGGCATGGCGCCATTCTGCGCGGCGATTACGGCCGCATCGAAATCGGCGACGGCACCGCCGTGGAGGAAGGGGTCATCATCCACGCGCCGCCCGACCATCTCAACCGAATCGGCCGACGCGTCACCCTGGGCCACGGGGCGATTCTGCACGGCAGCAGCATCGGCGACGGCGCCGTGATCGGCATGGGGGCCGTCGTGAGCATCCTCAGCGAAATCGGCGAGGGCGCCATCGTGGCCGAGGGCGCGCTGGTCAAGTGGGGCCAGAAGATCCCGGCCCGCATGGTGGCCGTGGGCAACCCCGCCGAAGTCAAACGCGCTGTGAGCCCCAAAGACGAGGAGATCTGGGCCTTCGGCAAGCAGCTTTACGTAGACCTGGCCAAGCGCTACCTGGCCTCCGGCCTCGAACCGATCGGCATCGCCCAGTGCCGGCGCAGCGGCGATCCGGCCGGCGGCACAACCCAAGGGAGGCAGCCCCATGCGCGATTCTGAACGACTGATCATCGCCAACTGCAGCGGCTTTTTCGGCGACCGTCTCTCGGCCGCCAAGGAGATGGTCCAGGGCGGCCCCATCGACGTGCTCACCGGCGATTACCTGGCCGAGCTGACCATGGCGATCCTGTTCCAGAAGAAGCTCAAGTCGCCCGAGGGCGGCTATGTACCCACCTTCCTCAAGCAGATGGAAGCGGTCATGGGCGAATGCCTGGAAAAAGGCATCCGTGTGGTGGCCAATGCCGGCGGCCTGAACCCCGCGGCCATGGCCCGGGCGCTCAAGGCCGCGGCCCAGACGCTGGGCCTCTCGCCCAAGATCGCCTACATCGAAGGCGACGATCTGATGCCGCGCCTGGCGGAGCTGCAGCAGGCCGGGGAGAGCTTCACCCATATGGACAAGGGCATCCGCCTGGCCGACAGCGGGGCCGTGCCCATCACGGCCAACGCCTACCTGGGGGCCTGGGGCATTGCCGCGGCCCTGGAACAGGGGGCCGACATCGTGGTGTGCGGCCGGGTGGCCGACGCCGCCCTGGTGGCCGGTCCCTGCGCCTGGCGCTTCGGCTGGCAACGCAGCGACTGGGACCCGCTGGCCGGGGCCTACGCCGCCGGTCACATCATCGAGTGCGGCGCCCAGGCTACGGGCGGCAACTATTCGTTCATCCACGAGGTGCCTTCCTACCGCAAGGTGGGCTTTCCCATCGCCGAGATGCACCCCGATGGCAGCTTCGTCATCACCAAGCATCCCGGCACGGGCGGACTGGTGTCGGTGGGCACGGTCACGGCCCAACTGCTCTATGAGATCGCCGCGCCGACCTACCTGACGCCGGATGTGGCCGTGCGCTTCGACACCCTGACGCTGACCCAGGCGGGGCCCGACCGGGTGCGCGGCGCGGGCACCCGGGGCGAACCGCCGCCCGAGACCACCAAGGTGTGCATCAACACCCTGGGCGGACACAAGAACGCCATGACCGTGATCCTCACCGGCCTGGACATCGAGCGCAAGGCCGAAATCGTCACCCAGACCCTGTTCGACAGCCTGGGCGGC
>JAKAFO010000265.1 GCA_021819735.1 Deltaproteobacteria bacterium | reverse complement strand
CCCAGTACCGCCAGTTGGGCTGCCTGCGCCGGGTGATCACCCGTCACTTCGAGCAGCTCCACACGGCCGGCGAGCAGCCGCTGGCCGCCCTGATCGCTTCCCAGGCCGCCATCTACCAGCGCTACGGGTATGCGGTGGTCTCCACGCGCAACGTCTATCGCATCGAGCCCCGTTTCCTGCAATTCGCGCCCATGCCCGACAGCAGCCGGCCGACCGGCAATCTGCGGCAGTTGGGGGAGAACGAGACCGAAGTCCTGAAGCAAATCTACCGCGACTTCTGCGCCGGGCGCACCGGCTACCTGCACCGTGGCCAAGCCACCTGGGCGGCCGGCCCGCTCTCGCCGCCGCCGCGCAATGGTTTTCTCTTCAAGATGGTGTATGAAGAAAACGGAGTACCCCTCGGATACATGATCTACAGCCTGGCGCCCCAGCCGGCCGCAGACGGCGAGCCGTGGCAGCGCGTTACCGTTCGGGACCTTTCCTGGCTCACGCCCCAGGCCTACATCGCCCTGTGGCGCCATCTGCAGGCCATGGCCCTGGCCAGCCACGTCGAATGGCTGAAAGTACCGGTGGACGACCCCCTGCCCCACCTGCTGCTGGAACCGCGCCGCCTCAACCTGACGGCCAAGGACGGCCTGCTGGCCCGGGTGGTGGATGTGCAGCGCCTGCTGCCCTTGCGGGGCTACGACACCGAAGGCGCCATCACCTTCGAACTGCTCGACACGCTTTGCCCCTGGAACGCCGGCCGCTGGCGCCTGGAAGCCTCCCCCCAGGGCGCCCAGGTTCAACCGACGACCCAGGCAGCCCAGGCCGTGCTGCCGGTGGAGACCCTGGCCATGCTGCTCTTCGGGCAAATTACGGCCACCCAGGCGGTACGAATGGGAAGAATGACCATCACGGAAGAAAAGCATCTCTCCACCTGGGATCGTCTGTTTGCGACCCGGCAAAAACCGTTTTGCCCGGATTTCTTCTAGCGCCGGGCATACCTTGCGCAGGTAGGCAGCTAACCGGCAGCTAAAAAAGAAAACATTGCAGGTGAGAGCTGCCTCAACTCGCCGGATATGGTCCGCTGCCATTTTTTGGGCAGGTGAGCGTATATTGTTTTCAGCCGTTGCCTGCGGGTTTCATTATCCAGACAAAGCTCCCCGATGCTTTTGACGGCCACCAGGTCCTTTTCTTTTTTGGCTGGATCTTTGCGTTTGATGCTGATGAGAATTTTATGCAGCGTATACGCTTCCGGTTCCGGCAGCCAGAGCGTTAACCCCTTATGTGTCATGCTAAATTTATAATCCTGAAGCATTTTCATGTACGTTAAGCTTTCGGCATTGATGTTCAATTGCTTTATCTCATGGGGTGTATCTTTTACCCGCCCTAATGCCGGGGTTAAAAACTGGATTTCAAGATCCGGGTGAACGTATTTCACAAGCCCGGTGCCGTAGTCAAAATCACTGTCAAACCCAAGCTGATTCAACATCTCAGATACATCCACCTTGGTTTTGAACTTTGCAGGATTGGGAACAAGAAAATCGATATCCAGCGTCCGCAGCAACGGGATTTCAGGCGCATTATCAAACAGGATATTGTAAAAATACTGGCACCAACTGCCGACGATAACAAGGCCGTCGAGTACATCTTTTTCCTGAAGCCCTTTGAGCACGGCGGATAAAAGGTCATATTTTTCTTCCATGGATCACCTTTTCGATTTCTCTCAAATCGTTTTTGACCTGCTTCAGTTTCCGTTCGTAATCTTTCCTTAACTCCAACTGCTCCAATATTTTACTAGCATTCTCCGAACCCACTGCGCCGATATAATCGAACTTCACCTTTGCGTCATGGCGGCTTGCGAGATAGAGGTATTCACCTCTATTTCGTTTTTTAATCGACACGGTCCCTTTGGGAAGAGAGTCGATTTTATCCGTATATTTTTGATATAGGGCCTGTAAACGCCGGTGTTCCTCCTGCATGATGTTTTTAATGGCACTCATACAACCCCCCTATTGCCTAACATTCATATCAAAAGTCTTATTGCGTTAGGCAACAACTGTCAACACCAGGCATAAAATTTAAATGCCTCTTTTCTATTAACCGACAAAAATACAATCAGATAGAATGCCGCTAAGTGCCCTATGCCGGGTCAGCAGACCAACTTTCAGGGCCTTTTATAATATTGTCATGATCGCGGCGGATGGTCAGATTGCCGGTGCCTGGATCCTTGCCGGTGGGGGAGGCAAGGTCCTCCTGCATGATGTTTTCTAATAGTACTCATACAAATTCCCCCATATTGCCTAACATTTATATCTAAATGCATTTTATGTTAGGCAACAACTGCCAACACCAGGGTGGATCAATGCGATCCAGATTTCACCGCCGCCGGGGCCAGTGGCCGTACCTGGTTTTGTGCCGCTTCGGCCGGTCGTTCAAGGCCTTGGGCAAAGTCGCTGCTTTCGGCACGGCCGATAATGCGGCATTATCGCTACATGGGGCGCGCTGGCGTTTGCCCTGCCATCGCGCCATTGGCGAGAGGAAAGCATTCTTCGTTGGGTAATATCGGTGGAATGACAAGGGGCGAACACAAGGTTCGCCCCTACGGACCGCACGCTGGACGGGCGCCGGGTGCGGGCTTCAGTGCTTGAAGCTGCGCTGGCCCGTGTACACCATGGTGGCGCCGGCTTGATTGCAGGCGTCGATGGATTGGTAGTCGTTGTTGGAGCCGCCGGGCTGGATCACGGCGCTGATGCCTTCGCGCAGGCCCACGTCCACGCCGTCGCGGAAGGGGAAGAAGGCGTCGCTGACCATCGCCGCGCCGATCAGGCCGCCCTTTTCGTTGGTCACGCGCGTGTCGATCTCGGCGATTTTGTCTTCATCGGTCATGTCGTTGTAAGGAATGCCGAACTCCTGGAAGCAGTAGCGGTCGGCCAGCTTGCGGTAGGCTTTGTCCCGGGCGATCTGGGCCACGCCCACGCGGTCCTGCTCGCCGGTGCCGATGCCCACCGTGCACTCGTCCTTGACATAGAGCACCGAGTTGGAGGTGACCCCGGCTTCGACCAGCCAGCCGAAGAGCATGTCGCGGTATTCGGCTTCGGTGGGGGTGCGCTGAATGGCGTAGGGCTTGCCCTTGTAGACGCATTCGGCCGGGCGCAACGCTTCCTTGGTGCGCGTGGTCGGCACGAACGACCATTGGGTGATGACGCCGCCGTCGATCAGGCTTTTGAACTCCACGCATGGCTGACCCACGAATTGCTGCAAGCGTGCCATGTTGGCGATGCGGATCACGCGCAGGTCGGGCTTGCGGCCGAAAATCTCCATGACGCCCGCTTCGAACTCGGGGGCCACCACCACTTCGGCGTACTGCCCGGCAATGGCCTCAGCCGTGGCACGGTCCACCGGCCGGTTCAGGGCGATGCAGCCGCCGAAGGCCGCCACGCGGTCGGCCAGGTTGGCCCGGATATAAGCCTCTTCCAGGGAATCGGCCCGGGCCACGCCGCAGGGGTTGTTGTGCTTGACGATGATCGCCGTGGGCCGGTCGGCGAAGTAACGCAGGATATTCAGGGCATTGTCGGCATCGGTGAGGTTGGTCTTGCCCGGATGCTTGCCCGATTGCAGCAGTTCGATGTCCGAAACCAGATAGCGGCCGGGCTGCACGGTTTCGGTCTGGCCCAGCACCAGGTTCCCGTTGACCAGCTTGTAGAGCGCGGCCTCCTGGCCGGGATTCTCTCCGTAGCGCAAGCCTTTGCGCACACTGTCGATGGTCCAGAGCACCTTTTCGTAGAAGAGCGTCTGGCGCTCGTTCGCTTCCACGAAGCTGATCTCCATGCGGGAGGGGAAGTGCTCGTCCAGGATGGTGCGGTACATCTTTTTCAAATCATCGGCCATGGCCAACTCCTTTTTTGCGGATCGAAAACGAGAAGTATTTACAGCTTATTGTAGCACCCCTTGACCGCCTGGATCGATTGGCCCATCAGATAGCGGGCGATGGCGCCATCGTATTCGGCGGTATGGTTGAAAGCCTTGCAGGCCAGCTCGTAACGCAGGTTCAGCGACGTGCACCCCTGGCGGACGGCCAGTTCGTTGAGGATGCGCTCGTAGTCCTGGGGGTCCACCACGCTGGCCACGCGGATGAAGTTCTTGGCCGCCGCCCGGATCATGCACGGCCCGCCGATGTCGATCTGGCCCCGGGCCTGCTCCACGGTGACCCCCTCTTTGGCCACGGTGGCCTGGAAGGGATAGAGATTGACCACCACCATGTCGATGGGGACGCCGGCCGTGCGCGCCAGATCCGCCTGGTGGGCCGGGTTGTAGGTCTCGGTGAGCAGACCCAGGTAGATTTTGAAATCCAGGGTCTTGACCAGCCCCCCCTGGGTCTCGGGCTGGCCGGTGTAGTCGGAGACCTGGGTCAGGCACTTGTCGGCTTCGGCGCCGAGCAGCTCCTTGAGCCGGGCGAAGGTGCCGCCGGTGGAGAAGAAGCGCACCTCCGGGCAGATCTTGCGCATCTCCGGCACCAGCAGCTCCAGGCCGGTTTTGTCCGAAACGCTGATGAGGACGTGCCGGACTTTGACTTCGTTATCGATTTTCTCTACGACGTTGATGCTCATAAAACCCCCATTGAATTCATTTTCTCATTTCTCCCCCGCATACTCCTCCAAAAACCTTTCGAAGAACCCAGTCATGTAGCGGTGGCGCTCCTCGGCGATGCGCCGTCCCTCGGCGGTGAGAATGCGGTTCTTGATTTTAGAAAGCTTGACGACAAACTCCCGATAGCCGGTATCGTCCCGGCTATAGGAGCGCGTCTGCTCGGGCGCCAGGTTGGGATTGTGCAGGCAGGCGCCCAGCTCGCCGGCGAACAGATAGGCCCGGGCCACCCCCACCGCGCCGATGGCGTCCAGCTTGTCGGCGTCGAAGAGCACGCGGGCTTCGATCGTGGCCGGCGCGTGGTCATCCCGAAAACGGTGGGCGCGCACGCAGTGCACGATGTTTTGCCGGCACGCTTCCGTCAAGGGCAGGGAGGCCAGCAGGGTTTGGGCCATGGCCGCGCCGCGGACCGCATGACACAGCGAGCCATTGACCGCATCCTGGGCCGAGCGGCCGATGTCGTGCAGATAGGCGGCGGCTTCGAGCACGAGCATGTCGGCCCCTTCCTTGGGACCGATGTGCACGCACAGGCGGTGCACCCGCAGGGTGTGCTCCCAGTCGTGGCTGCCCCGGGCATTTTCGAAATAGCCCTGGGCTGTCCGCCGGATACGGTCCAGCACGACGCCGCCGTCAGGTGACACGGGGAAGTGCTCCCCATCGGCGGCCAAAGTCGATCTGAAATCTGAGATTGACATCTATTTCCAAGCCTTTGTTCCTCGGGCGGAAGTGCCTTTTGCAATAGAGCAGCCCAAGGTTGAAAGTCAATTTCAAAATTTTAGTTAACTAAAAAAAATCATTAAAAAAAACAGCACGCCACAGCCCACAATTTTGTTCTTGACATCCCCCCGGGAATGTAATTAGTAGGGAAGGAAGTGGGGAAAAAGGGCATATTGTGGTGATTTGTGTTTAGAGGAAGCCATCATTACACGCTCGACGAAAAAGGCCGCCTGGTCCTGCCTCCTCCTTTCAGGGAGGTGATCAAGGCTGCTGGTGGCGATAAATTCATGCTCACCCGAATGAGTAATATCATCTACGGATACTCGCTTAACGAATGGGGCAAAGTCGAGGCGCGTATTCTCGAAATGGCGACCAAAAGCGATAACATGCGACGTTTCCGGCGCTCTTTCATCGGCAATGCCCAGGATTGCCAATTTGATAAACAAGGTCGAGTTCTCATTCCACCCATGTTGCGCGAAGCCGCTAAACTGGAAAAGGAGATCGTATTGGTCGGTGATCTGGATCATTTCGAAATCTGGCGCAAAGACAATTGGGATCTGGAAGACCAGGCACTGCAAAACGACATGCAAAATGTGGAGGTACGCAACGAGATCGCCTTACTAGGATTATAAGCCTATGGCATACCGGCACACGAGCGCCATGCTCCAAGAGGTCATGACCTGTCTGGCCTGCAGACCCGGGGGCATTTATGTGGATTGCACCCTGGGGGGGGCTGGTCACGCCCGTGCCATTTGCGAACAAATCCTACCGGACGGTCTGTTCATCGGAATCGACCAGGACCCGGACGCCATCGCCAATGCCCAGGCGTCCCTCAAACCTTATGCCGCCAATGTTCGTCTCTTTCATGACAACTTTATTCGCTTACCCGACTTCTTGACCCAACTGCAAGTGGATGCCGTTCAGGGCATCCTGCTCGATCTCGGTCTTTCTCAACATCAACTCGAGGCCAGCGGCCGCGGATTCACCTTCCAGAAAGACGAACCCCTGGATATGCGTATGGATACACGCAACTCGAACCGGGCGCAAGATCTGATCGCCGATCTTCCGGAAAAGGATTTGGTTCATCTCTTCTATTGCTACGGAGAAGAACGCTGGTCCAAACGGATTGCCCGGGCCATCGTGGAGGCGCGCGCCAAGGCACCGATCCGCACGACCGGGCAGTTGGTGGCCGTGATCCGGACGGCGGTGCCCGAGGGGGCCGCGGCCCGTTCCAAGATCCATCCGGCCACCCGGGTCTTTCAAGCCCTGCGCATCGCGGTGAACGAAGAGCTGGCCCGCCTGGAGCAGTTTCTGGAGACGGCCGTAGATCTGCTGGCGCCCGGCGGCCGGATCTGCGTGCTGTCGTTTCACAGCCTCGAGGATCGCCTGGTCAAACAGCGCTTCAAGCAGTTGGCCCAGCCCTGCACCTGCCCGCCCCAGTTCCCCCGGTGCGTCTGCGGCGGCCGGGCCACCCTGCGGCTGGTGACCAAAAAGGCCCTGCGGCCCACGCCGCGGGAAATTGAACAGAACCCCATGGCACGCAGCACCCGCCTGCGCTGTGCCGAAAAGCTGGAGTCGTAGTCGATGACCGCGAGCCAGACGAGTACCAAATCCAAGGGACGCCGCCCGGGCCTGCGCAAGTGGGTGCTGCTCTGGGCGCTCGTGCTTTTGGTGGGGGTCGCGGAGATGCTGTTTTACACCTGGTGCCGGGTACAGTGCGTGCGCACGGGGTACCAGATCGCCCAGGAAAGCCGCCGGCAGCAAGAGCTGACCCGGTTCCAGAACAATTTGAATATCGAGCTGGCGCGGCTCAAAGCGCCGGAAAACATTTCGCGCATAGCCCGGGACAAGCTCTCCCTGGCCATGCCCGAGCCCCAACAGATGGTCGTGGTGCCCTGAGGATGAAAACCGTCAAGCGTCATACGATCCGGGTGGCTTTGGTGAGCGGGTGCTTTCTGCTCTGGCTGGTGGTGATCGCCGTCGCCGCCGGGTATCAGCAGTTGTACAAGTCGGCTTGGCTTTCGCACAAGGCAGAGGTGCAATACGAGCAGGAGCTGACCATCAACGGCAAGCGCG
>JAKAFO010000264.1 GCA_021819735.1 Deltaproteobacteria bacterium | reverse complement strand
TGCCACCCTTTTCGTTCGAGACACAAGCAGCCGTTTGAGCCGCGGCGTGGCGGCCATGGAACACGCCGGCTGGCTGCCCGTACCCGCCGGACCGGCCGCCGATACGCTCCGGGATTGGGGCGCTGCCTTGGGCGGCGGTTTTTTCTTCACCCTGAGCGTTGGCATCGGCCTGACGCTGGCCACCTGGTCGCTCCTCTATTTGTGGCAGCGCCTGTTTTCTGCCCGGCCGAGGTTGCTCTGGAGCGCGGCGGCGGTCTGGGCGGCACTGGTGGTCGCCGTGAACCTCAAGGGATGGGTGCTGTTCCCGACCCTGCTGGTTGTTTTCACGCCATTGGTCACGGCCATGGCCGCCTTGCACCGGACGCCGTCGCCCGCGCCGGCCCGGGCCGGCCGGCTCTGGCCGGTGCCGCTGCTCACGCTGGTGCTGTTGACCGCCCTGTGGGCCACCCAATTGAATACACAGCTTTTTGTCACCATTCGGGATCAATTGCTGCTTTCCAGCACCGTCGGCCGCTCGGTGAACGATTTCTACTACCGCTATACGCTGCATGCCGCGGAATGCTTCAAGTCGTTCGCCCAGAAGACAGTGCGCACCGGCCGGCTGGAAGCCATGCCCGATGCCGCCGCCGTCCAACGTTGGACGCGCGTGCTGGCCGAGCACGATGTGGTGGCGATTGGGGAAGAACTGGCCGCGGACGTGACCTTCCGGATATCCGAAAATGGCGGTCTGATCCTGATGTCGCCAAGGGCCGAACGCCTAGAGACCACCCAGCAGGCGTTCCTCGCCGACCCGCGGCAATCGCTGATCCGCTTTTCCCAAGTCACGGACCGCTATGCATCGTTCCGGCGCTTGACCTTCGTGGGGTTACTGGTGGGGTTTCCGATTCTGCTCTATATAATGGTAGACGGTGCCATCGGCCGAATTGCAGCTCTCTTTGCCCGCGGGGCCGTTTTGGTTTGGGTCCGTTCGGCCGTCTGTGCCGGCATCGGCCTGCTGCTTTTCATTCCCATGCTGGGGGCGCGCCCGCAGCCCCTGTCGTCCGGGAGCGTGGGGCCGGCCCTTTCCGCGGCGCATTGGCACCAGCGCGTGGCGGCCCTGCGCTACATCGAAAAGCAGCGTCTGGATCTGGCCCGCTATCCCCAGTACAAAGCCCTGCTGGCCAGCCCCCTGGTGGTCGAGCGCTACTGGGTGGCCCGGGACTTGGCGTACAGCCGCCAGGCGACGGCCAACGACGATTTGCTCGCCCTGATCAAGGACCCGCACCCCAACGTGGTGTGCCAGGCCTATTTTGCCTTGGGAGAGCGCGGCGACCGGCGCGCCATTGAGCCCATTCGAGAACAGATGCTTCAATCCGGCCATTGGTATACCCAGTGGTATGCCTATCGGGCCATAAGGAGACTGGGATGGCAGCAAACCCCATCCATATCCGCCCCGTGACCATGGCCACCGCCTTGGCGGTGGTGGTCGGCGTGGAACTGCTGGCCGGCTGGGCCTTGGCGGGCATCGGCCTGCCGCGTTTCGCCAAGGTCGGCGTCGTGCGCTTGCTCCAGATCGGCGGCATGCTGCTGGCCGTGATCCGGTTGGAAGGCGGGCTGGCCGCCATCGGCTGGCAGCCCCGGGCATGGGCCACGGGCCTGGCCAGGGGGCTGCGCTGGTCCTTGATGTTCGCCCTGGCGGCCGGTCTGGGCATGGCGTTGCTCTATCTGGCCGGCCAAAATCCCATCGCCTTGATCCGTTCGCCCCTGCCCCACCGGCAGATGGATCTGCTGCTGCTCTTCGTGGTGGGCGGCCTGATCGCGCCCCTGGCCGAAGAGATCTGCTTTCGGGGCATTCTCTTCTCGTTCTTTCGAAGCTACGGCATCGTGGCCGCCATCGTATTCAGCACGGCCATCTTCGTGGTCCTGCACTTCAACCGCTTGCCCGCCACCCAGGTGGTCGGCGGAATCGTTTTCGCCCTCTCGTTTGAAACCAGCCGCAACCTGATGGTGCCGATCACGATTCATGCCTTGGGCAACCTGGCACTCTTCGCGCTCTCTTTACCGGCTTTTCATGGATAGCGTTCAACGGTTCTTTTCCGCCACCCCCGCCTCCTCAAATGTCATCACTTCTTTAAACATCCGAACGGCACCCTGCATGATGGTCATGGCCAAGGCGCCGCCCGTGCCTTCGCCCAGGCGCATGCCCAGGTTCAGGATCGGCGCAAGGCCCAGATGGCGCAGCATAAGGCCGTGGCCCGGCTCCTCGGATTGATGGCCGGCAAAGCAATAGTCGCTCACCAGGGGGCAGAGGGCGTGGGCGATGAGGGCGCCGGCCGTGGAGATGAAGCCGTCCACCACCACCGGCCGCCGGAAGCAGGCGCCGGCCAGAATCAGGCCGGCAATGCCGCCGATTTCAAAGCCGCCCAGCTTGGCCAGCAGATCCACCCCGTCCCCGGCATCGGGCCGGTGGCGTTCGATGCCCTGGGCGATCACCGCTTTTTTGCGCGCCAGGCTCTGGTTGTCGATGCCGGTGCCCCGGCCGACCATGTCGTCCAGGGATGCGCCTGTAATCACGGCGCCGATGGCCGCCGAAGGGGTGGTGTTGGCGATGCCCATGTCGCCGGTGCCCAAGACCTGCACGCCGGCTTCGAACAGATCGGCGGCGTGGTTAAAGCCGGCCAGCAGCGCGGCTTCGGCCTGCTCCCGGCGCATGGCCGGTCCGCGCAGGAACGAGGCCGTGCCCGGCCCGATCTTGCTCACCTTGAGCTGGTGGCCGCCGGGAACGCCCTGGGGATCGATATCGGGGATGATGCCCATGTCCACCACCCACACCTGGGCCCCGGCATGCCGGGCGATGGCGTTGATTCCCGCGCCGCCGGCGAGGAAGGTGCGCACCATGGCACCGGTCACCTCCTGGGGAAAGGCGCTGACCCCTTCGGCCGCGATGCCGTGATCGCCGGCCATGACCACCACCGCCTTGCGGTCCAGGCAAGGGTGCAATGTTGCCTGGATGGCGCAGCAGCGCTCGGCGATATCGTGCAGCCGTCCCAGGGCCCGGGGCGGCATGACCAACTGCGCGGTGCGCGCACGGGCTTTTTCGATCCACTGCGCATCCAGCGGACCGATGGCTGCGACAATTGCGTTTACATTATTCGGTCTCATCATGCATCTCCTTGCATTGAAAAATAAAAAAGCCCCACGCTGATGAAAAACCATCAGCCTGGGGCTTTGCCATCACCACCAAGTCATGCGCTTTTGGGCAGGTCTTCTGGCTTGCCTGCTTCCACGGCGGCCTTCCCGTCGCAGTCGATTGCGGCAGTGGCGCACGCGGCCATGAAGGTTCCCTTTTCGCATCGCGCAAAGGGCAGGTTTACAGCGGCGGGTCCGCACCGGCATCGCACCGGTTTCCCTATTGTCCCGGGTCGGGACCCAAAAGCGTTACCAATCACCGGCTTCCTATGGGAAAAGGATAGCGAATGTCAAGAAGATTGGACTTGGCAGCGATTTTAGGGCGTGTTATGAGGGGCGCTTCGATTGAGCAATAAACATAAAGGAGGAAAATCTTATGGGTAGAGGCGATCGCCGCACCAAACGCGGCAAAATCTGGCGGGGCACAACCGGGAAAACCCGTTTGAAAAAAGGCAAAAAAGCCAAGACCGCGTAATCCGTTCGTCACTTTGCCGGCGAACCTCGTCCCGCCGATAAATGGCTAAATCCCAGCGACCGCGCCATAAGGAGGACCGCATGTTCGACCTGACGGGCAAAACAGCCATCATCACCGGCGCCACCCGGGGCATCGGTCGCGCCATCGCCGAACAGATGGCCCTGCGGGGCGCCCAGGTGGTGATTTCCAGCCGCAAGGCCGATGCCTGCCAGGCGGTGGCGGACCAGATCAACCAGTCGGTCGGGGGCAAGCAACTCGCCCTGGCGCTGCCGTGCAACATCGGGGTCAAAGACCAGCTCAAAACCCTGGTGGACGAGACCCTCCGCCATTTCGGCAAGATCGACATCCTGGTGTGCAACGCCGCCGCCAACGTGCACCACGGCCCATCGGCCACCATCGGCGATGAGGCCTTTGCCAAGATCATCGACACCAACCTCAAATCCACCCACTGGCTCTGCCACATGGTGCTGCCCGGCATGGTGCAGCGGCGTGACGGCGCCATCGTGGTGATTTCGTCCATCGCCGGTCTGCGCGGCTCCAAGGATATCGGCACCTACGGCATCAGCAAGGCCGGCGAAATCGCCCTGGTGCGCAACATCGCCGTGGAGTTCGGTCAATACAACATCCGCGCCAACGCCATCGCTCCGGGTTTGATCAAGACCGACTTCGCCCGGGCGCTCTGGGAAAACCCCGCTTACCTCAACGAGCGCATCAACGCCACGCCGCTGCGGCGCATCGGAGAGCCCCTGGACATCGCCGGGGTCGCCCTGTTTCTGGCTTCAAAGGCGTCCGCTTTCATGACCGGCCAGGTGCTGGTGGTCGATGGCGGGGTTACGGTTTAATGCCTGCATAAAGAAGAGTGCCTTGAAAAAGCGAAACATCCTCAAATGGTCGGCCCTTCTGGCGGTCTGGGCGCTGAGTTTCGCCACGATCGGTTGTGACCGCGACCCGAGCGGCAATTGCTACTATGACGTCGATGCCTCGATCTATCCTGAAGGCGCCCGCGAATCGGCCCGGATCTTCTACCCCTGCACCATCGAATCGGCCGAAACCGTGGCGGCCACCACCCTGACCAGCGGCCGGGGCGGCAACAAGGAAGGGCTCTACTGGCTGGCCGAACGCATCGCCGCTAGCGGCATCGTGGTCGCCGCCGTGAGCGCCCTGGATAACTCATCGGTGCAAGGGTATGAGGTCGCTCAGCGCACCGGGCTCGGCCTCCTGACCTATGCCAATCAAAACAGCGAGAGCCCCCTTGCCGGCAAGATCCGCGCCTGCGGCCTCATCGGCTACTCCATCGGCGGCGCCGCGGCCGTCAACGTGGCCTCCGAGCAGGGGGCGCAGGTCAAAACCTGTATCGCCCTTTCCCCCTATAACCCGGTACCCACCGCCCATCTTTCTGCGGCGACATTGATTCTCACCTGCGAAACGGACACCGTCGCCCCCCCTTCCATGGGCAGCGGGGCCTATGAAGCGATCCAGGGGCAGACGCCCAAGGCTTATGCCAGCATGGTCGGGGTCGGCCACTTCTTCTGGTGGGATAACCAGGCGCCCGGTTCGGCCGATGACTATATCATCGCCTGGCTCAAGTACTGGCTGGAAGAAAACCACGCCTACGCGGCCACCTTGGAGCAGCCCCAAGCCGACATGATCGACGTGCGGATAGAGGCCCCGCCCCTGGCGCTGGAAGGCGCTGAGGGCCAGGGTGCGGGGGCGGTCGAAAGCGGTGGCGGTGGCGGCGGCGGAGGTTGTGCGATCGCGATTCTATCTGGTTTTTAAGTGCCGACGGCCGCGCGGCCGAAACTGACGTTTAGGTTTTCCCGATTCCACCTTTAGGTTTCCCCCCCTTGGCAATCTGCTGCTGATGTGCGAAATTGGGCATAATCGTTACTATCCGGCTTCGATTCCATAAGAGCGACAGAATTCTCCAAATTTCATGTTTTCGATGGTCATGGAAAGCATCTCGCCATGAACCGTTTGTCTGCTATTCGACTGGCATCTTGAAGGCGCCTATCAACGGGTCCGGAGGCGAACATGGAACACATCAAAAGAATACTGGCATCGGCGTTCATCCTGGCGTGCACCCTGGCGTCGCTGGCCTGTGAGGGCGGTCTGTTGACCGATTGTTATTACGATGTCGACCCCACGGTTTATCCCGAAGGGGTCCGGGAGTCCGCCCGAATCTATCACCCGTGCAACATCGGCGCCTCGAAGCCGGTGGCCGCCACCACCTTGGCCAACGGCAACGGCGGCTACAAGGAGGGCGTGCTCTGGCTGGCCGAACGCCTGGCCCGGGCCGATATCGTCGTATGCGCCGTGAGCGCCGGCGACAACGCCTCGGTGGATGGCTACGTGGTGGCCCACAAGAGCGCCCTGGGCATATTGAAAGCCGAAAACGGGAACCCGGACAGCGTGCTCTACGGCAAGATCGCGGCCTACGGCCTCACGGGCTATTCCAAGGGCGGCGGCGGCGCGGTCAACGCCGCCGTCGAGTTGGGGGACGAGATCAAGACCTGCGTGGCGCTCTCGCCCTGGATGGCCAACCCGGCCAAAACCTTGAGCGCGGCCACCTTGATTCTCACCAGCGAGCTGGATGACATCGCGCCGGCCGAAATGGGTGTTTGGGCTTATTTGCAGATCCCCCTGCGCGCCCCTAAAGCCTACGCCGCCATGGCCGGCGTAGGCCACGCCTTTTGGCTCTACAACACCAACCCGGGATCGTCCGTGGATTACATTGCCGCCTGGCTGAAATATTGGCAGGAAAACAAAAGAAGTGTGGCCGGCACCCTGGAAAAGCCCCAAGCCGACATGATCGATGTGCGCATGCAGGCCCGGCCGTTGGTCCTGAAGAAGTAAAACGCCTTTCCCCCCGTGAGCTCAGGGATGTTGCCGCCGGATCTCTTCCAGGGTCCGGCGATAGAGCGCGCGCTGCGGGCCGCCGATTTGAATGGCGCGCTGCGCCGCGGCTTCGGCCGCATCCGTTGCCCCCAGTTCGGCCAGCACATGGGCCAGGTTGTTGAAGGCATCGCCGTTGGCCGGATCGATGCGCGTGGCCCGGCCGAAGGCTTCGGCCGCGCCGGCCGCGTCGCCGCCGGCATAAAGGGCATTGCCCCAAGCCATGAGTGCCGCCGAACTGCCGGGCCACTGCGCAACGGCGCCCTCGAAAGCCCGGGTCGCCTCGCGCAGGTGCCCGGCCTGTTGCAGCCCCAGGGCCGCTTGCAGATAGGGGGCCTCCTGGGCGCACACCGGCCGTTCCCCCGCCGGCAGCACCAACAGCCCCCAGCGTTCGGCCCGGCCCCAGGTACGGTCGAAGGTGGAAAGGCCCACGCTGCGGTGGGCGCTCTTGCCCGTATGCAAAATGACCTGGGATTGGGGCAGGTCATAACCGATCACCACCGCATAGTGCCAGCGCGGCAACCAGCTCAACCCCAGGTTTTGGAGCACAATCACCGGCCGGCCGGCCGCCACCGCTTCCAGGAGACAATCCAACCCCTCGATGGGATAGGCCAGGCGACCCTGCCGACGGGCCGCCGTGATCAACTCCGGCTGCAGACTGCCCTTGCGGCCCGGGGTGTAGACCTGTTCGGCGAGCGTTTCGGGGCTTGCCGCCACGCCACCGGCCTGCAGGACCATGGCCAGGGCGGCCGGCCCGCACTGCAATGCGGCTTGGGCGTAAAATGGGACCGCTTGCAGATGAACCTGGGGCGGCACGTGGGCGGGCAGGGGGCGGTCGAGCGGCCGGCCGGTCCAGGCACAGCCGCCGAGAAGCAAAATCGCCCCCACCAAAAGACGAACCCGCGGCCGGAGCACGCGGGTTCGGCGGAAAAGATCGGCGTTAGCGCTTATTGA
>JAKAFO010000263.1 GCA_021819735.1 Deltaproteobacteria bacterium | reverse complement strand
GCAGCGTGCGGCCGGCACCTTGAGTCTGCGCGAGCAAGCTCTGCATCAAGCCTTTTTTGCTCAGGCCGCGCTTGAAGGCGCCCGTGCAGAGACCCGCTACGCCTCGGATCGTGAAAAGATCAACCGACTGCTGGGCCTCTGGGGTCCACTGACCGATTGGCAACTTCCGCTCCAGCTACCCGATCCACCCGCACGGCTGCCCGCTGACGCCGATCTTGAGCGCCTGGCCATGGCCCAGCGACTGGATCTTGCGACACGGCAGGCCCAAGTCCAGACCGCCCACATGACGCTGCACTTTGCCCGCCAGACGCGTTGGCTGTCTCTGTTCGGGCTGGGCTTCACGGTGGAACGCGACGTGGACGGCAATTATGCCAGGGGACCTGACCTGGAACTTGGTTTGCCGCTGTTTAATCGAAGCCAGGGCCGCATCGCCAGGCTCGAAGCCGAGCTATCGGCCGCCGAAAATCAATATGCGCAGATTGCCATCGATGCGCGCGCGCAAGTGCGCGAGGCCGAAGGCCAGATGCGAGCGGCCCACGATGCACTGATCCATTATCGAGAGGCAATTTTGCCCCTGGCCGATCTGGTGCTGGGTGAGACACTCAAGTTCTACAACGGCATGCTGCTGGATGTGTACGAAGTGCTCGATGCCAAACGGTCCCAAATCGATGCAACGCGCGATTACATCGCCACCTGGCGCGACTTCTGGATCGCCTGGACCGATTTGGAGCGTGCGGTTGGAACGGCCCTTCCGGCTGATGCGCCCCGCACACCGTAAAAACAAAACCCGGCCACGCTGGCACACGGAGGTAGGCAACCATGGTCACCCGCAGAGAAATGCTGAAAACAAGCGCTTTGGTACTCGCCGGCGGTGCGGTCGACGCGGTGTTTCGCAATGCCTCGGCCGCTGAACGGGCCTCGGCCATCACGCGGCCGCCGACGGCGGCCTCTGTCGGCTCCGGGAATACGCCCGTTGTGACGATCAACGGCTGGAGCCTGCCCTGGACCCTGGACAATGGTGTCAAAGTGTTTCATCTGGTGGCCGAGCCGGTGAAGCGCGAGTTCGCGCCCGGCATGGTAGTAAACTGCTGGGGTTATAACGGCTCCACCCCAGGACCGACCATCGAGGCGGTGGAGGGTGATCGTGTCCGCATTCTGGTAACCAACCGCTTGCCCGAACATACGACCATTCACTGGCATGGCATCTTTTTGCCCAACGGCATGGACGGGGTCGGAGGTCTTACCCAGCCACACATCAAACCAGGCGAGACATACGTCTATGATTTTACGTTGCGCCAGAACGGAACCTTCATGTACCACCCCCACGCCGATGAGATGGTGCAAATGGCGCTGGGCATGTATGGTATGTTCATCGTGCATCCGCGCCAGGCCGAACCGGTGCGCATCGATCGGGACTACTGTTTCATTCTTCACAACTTTGCCGTGCATGCCGGCACCGCAACGCCGGACCCTTCCGTGATGACCGATTTTAACATGTGGACCTTCAATAGCCGGGTTTTCCCTGGCATCGATGCCATGGTGGCGCGCACTGGCGAGAGAGTGCGTATCCGCGTTGCCAACCTGTCGATGCACGAACACCCCATTCACATTCACGGAACAGCGTTTGAAGTGACGGGCACCGACGCGGGATGGATTCCGCAGTCGGCGCGTTACAAAGAAACGACCATGCTGGTGCCGGTGGGCAACATCCGTGTGGGTGAATTCGTCGCCGATGCACCCGGAGATTGGGCGCTGCACTGCCACAAGTCGCACCACACTATGAACGCCATGGGCCATGAAATAGCCAACATGCTCGGCGTCGAGCACGATGACATTGCGCGCCGCATCCGCAAATTGGTGCCGGGCTATATGGCCATGGGCGAAACCGGAATGGCCGAGCATGCCGCGCATACAGCCGTCGGACATATGCAGCTGCCTGAAAACACGCTGCCCATGATGATGGGTCAAGGTCCCTTTGGGCCGATCGAGATGGGCGGTATGTTTACCGTGGTAAAAATTCGTGACCATCAGAAACCCGGCGACTACACCGATCCTGGCTGGTACCGGCACCCCCGCGGCACTGTTGCCAGAAAGTTCCAAGGAAAGCCGCCCGTTCCGGTAACACAACCGTTCGTGCCGGCGCCCGTGGAAAAGAACCCGGCCGGCTGATCAATGCCGGCCTCAACCGCTTATCCGGATTTAGAAAGGAGCATTTTATGCAAATAAAAAAAGTATTCATGTCTTTCTTTGTATTCTTTATGGTCGGGTTGCCGCTCGCCTTACAAACTGGAGAAGATGCGCACGCGGGCAATCCTGCGACACCTGGGGTTGGCCAAATTCACCATGGGCGCGGCGTCATCGAATCTATCGACCCGGCAAAGGGAACGGTAACAATGGAGCACGATCCCATCGCGTCGCTGAAATGGCCCAAAATGGTTATGACCTTCACGGCAAAAAACCCTGAGTTGCTTGAGGGACTTAAGGAAGAAGACCGGGTCGAATTCGATCTGGTGCAAAACGGAGAGAAATATTACATAACCCGCATTCAATCGGTACGTTGATAGAAAGCAAAAAGAACAGATCCAGCAGAAAGCTGTTCTGGGATCGTGAAGCTGTCGCCCGGCTGGGAAGACTGCTCGATTGACCTATGAGGCCAATTTCTAGACGAGTTCTTTGCCTGCATCCGCGTCGCGATACAGCCGCCGCGATTTACCTATGTACCCCTATTTCGCTTGATTGTTGCCATGGTCTTATGGCCGCAATCATGCAACCAACCGCCGATGCTGGTGTTCCGCGGGATCAAGCGCGCGGGTCGGCCAAAAGCCGCGGGGCTACCCCCCGCAGAAAGGATGAGATCATGAAAAGTAAAAAGTTGGTACCCGCATTATTATTTCTGGCCTTTTTCATTGTATTGTCAGGCTGCGCCTCTTTTGGAGGGGCAGGCCATAAGTACCTTATGAAAGGCCAGATTCTGGAGGTAAACAACCAGGAAACCTATCTTTGCATTGGAAGCGCGGAAGGAGCCAAAGCCGGGCAGCAATTCACGGTCTACAGATACATTAAGGCGATGGGTTCGGTCGAGAAACAATCGTTGCCGCGCTACAAACGGGAGGTCGTAGGCACCGTCAAAATCTCGGAAGTTGTCGATGAGCATTTTGCGAAAGCCACTATCCTTAACGGTGATATCAAAACCAATGACGTCGCTGAATTGAACCGCTAACGTCGTATGAACTAATTTCGAAGGGTACAAAATGCAGCCGCGCTCTGATCCCCGAGGGGGAAAAGAGCGCGGCTTTCGATCATAAGTGGGTATTATCTTCCATAAGGGTGGCTCCCGGTCACCTCAAAACCATCGGATAATACCGAAATTGAACCCGAAGTCAGGACCACCGTCATTGAGGCCGACAAATGTACTTCCTTTAATCGCGTAATCCGTATTCAGCACATGGAAGAATCCCAAGTTAATTTCCTGGGGGTTCCGCGCATCGGAGACAAGGGCGTTTCGGCCTTCAAATGAACTGTAAATACCGGTTTTCCCGAACATTTTAGATATGCCGATCCCGTAAAGAAAAATGTCGTTGTAATCCACCGAGGAAGGATCGCCTGTTTTAATGTACCCGGACATGAGCGACAGCTTGAATTTATCGAAGCGTTGGTGAAGGCTCAGAAAGGCGCCATAGTCGGCTTCGCCCGTCCCCAATCCCTTGACTTCATCCGCCGTGGGCAGTTTCAGGGAAAGCGCTCCATCCATCGAAAAGCCGGAAGCGCCTTCGGGTACGATCACCCTGCCTGCGCGCAGAATAATGTCGCCGATCCCACCGTCCATGTTCATCATGCCGGCCTGCCCATCGCTGTCGCTATCCAAAAACAGGTATGGCGCAGTGATGCTCAGGTCATAGGTCGATGACACATAACCTATCACCGGAGCTACATAATAGAGGTTGGATCTGGTGGTCGTACCGAAATCTCCGGTTTTGTAGCCGCCACTTACCTCAAGATAGCCTCGGCCGTCCTGCGCCAACGCAACATGCGGCAGGTGAATGACCAATAGGATAATCAAGGTGTACACGACATATCCCACCGTATTGCTCCGGCGCCTATGCTCGCGAAAGAAGGGATACCGGGGTTTCAGCCGAACCATTGCACCCAGCCGCATAATGATGTTTACGCCGTTCACGCCCCGTTTCATTGTTAATGGCCCTCTTTGTGGTCTTCTTTTTCAATGGTCTCCATTCGCTGGGTCATGTCCTTCATCCGCGCCTGCATTTTACCCGCCATTGCCGGGTCCATCTGGCCCTTGGCCATCTGCTCTGACATATCCTTCATCGTGACGGACATATCTTTCATCATCTCGGACATATCCATCATCTTTGCATGGCCCATGCCTTTCGTGTCTCCCATGGCCCCAGTCATCTTCTGCATCATTTCATTCATCTGGCTCATCATCCCGTGCATGTCGCGCATCATCTCCTGGCCCATCATCTGGTCGCCCATCATTTTGTGGCCTTGCTGGGAACCCATCATGCTCCCCGACTGGTTGTGTTGGCCTCCCGTTCCGCCGCCCATCTCCGCTAAGGCTACCACCACCGAAAGACCCATCAACATGGCCGTTACAATCATAATCTTCTTCATAAAATCTCCTTTTAAATTATTTTCGTTTAGATGCTACGGGTGTAACCGGGTTTGCTACGTTTCAATTCATGTGCCGTTCATATCTCCTCCTTTCTTCGTAGACCCCTCATTGCTTGTGCGTGACTCCAACACCGTCAACTTCCCTGATTGGCAAGGTCCGTGCCACGCTTCTATGCAAGTGCGGTTTGAGGCCTCACTTCGCTAAACAGCTTTTGAGAAAAGGCTTATGTTATTACCATTTGCATGCGCTACATCATCCGCACGACGCAGGCTATGGAATCAAGGAGGCCCTCTTATTCCGGACACGCTACCACATGGATAGGCATGGAGTGGATTGCGCGCTGCGCGATAAATGCGCAGTTATGTGCGCGAACCGAGAACCATTTGCACAGTGTGAAAGCGATGGGTGCCGCGACCAAGAGCCGTGTTTATCGTTTAGAAGATAATCACGGCCTTAGAAATTTTTGAAGATTGTTCGAAAGCACCCCCATGGGTTAAGGGGGCTCGTGTTAGACCAACCAAACGCACGTGGGTGGCCTGGGGTTATCGCGCTGTCCTGAACGTGGGGATACCCCCTATAACGTGGGGATACCCCCTATACTGTTGCCATAAGCGCGTTGATACCAAGGATAATAAAGCGGCCGCGTTGTTTTTACGCACTTCATGGGCGCAGGATTTTGTTGGCCCGCCCCCCACTTCAGGCCCCAACGGTTCAATACAAACAAAATCAGAAAGATACCCAAGCGGTCCGCCGAAACCAAGTCGTTGGCACGTGGTGTGCTCTTCTTATTCGTAAAAGGCGAAAACCTAACTTATCAATGACGAAAAGGAGAAAAGCCATGAAAAATTTAACGATACCTTCTTTGATCACAATAGGCATGATTCTTTTAATTGGCGCAGCGAACGTTAATGCTGCTGAAACACGCTACCAATATTATGAAATGGGTGATGGCGCCTATGTGAAATTCCGGATGTCGCCGGAAGAAATTAAGGCGGAAAACGCCGAAAATGCAAGGCTGGCCGCCACCCGCAAAGCTAGTGCGACCCAGCCCAAACAATGGGTCACGAGGATCGAACTGCCCGAAAGCGGCAAATATCTTGAATTCCCAATGTCAGCGGAAGAGATACGGCTTGCCAAGAGCCAGGAAGCTTTGGCCGTAGCCGCAAGGGATAAATCGCAAAAGATATGCGCACCCGAGAAAGCGGGTGTTGAATCAGAAGTAATCGAGATGGCCGATGGCGCAGCCGTCATCTTCTCGGATGAATACCCAACGACAGAAAATGGAGTGAGCCTATCTGATCTCAGAAATCGTAACGCGTGTTAACTGCTGCGCGCTACATCTCGAAAAGTCAAAAATTCATGCGCAAGAAATGGATTGGTGTTGACAAAAATAGTGATAATGCCTGAGTGTGAATTACCTTACTTATAAAACCTATTAAATAAATGAGTTGGTGAGCGTGATGCGCATGCGAACATATTTATCGGCGATGCTCGTAATGGCGCTGTGCACTGTCAGCGCCATGGCCGCCGATCCAAGCGAACTTACGGCGATGGTCGAGGAAGGATTGGCCAAAAATCCTGAATTGCACGCCGGCCAGGCCCGTTGGGACATGCTGCGCGAGAAGGCCGCCCAGGCCGGAAGCCTGGATGATCCCATGCTGATGTTTAAAATCCAGAACGCCCTGATCAAAGATCCTCTGGCCTTTGACAAGGAGGCCATGACCGGCAAGGTCATAGGTATCAGCCAGCAAATTCCGTTTGCCGGCAAGCGTGCCCTGGCCCGTAAGGCCGCGGACCAGGAAGCCGAGGCCGAACGCTGGCAATTCGAGGAACGCCGGATAGAACTGACCCGGATGATCAAGGAGAATTACTACCGCATCTATTATGTGGATCAATCCCTGCCCATCGTTGCGCGCAATATCCAGGTCCTGGACGACCTGATCCGTTTCACCGAAACCATGTACGGGGTGGGTAAGGCCCTGCAGCAGGACGTGCTCAAGGCCCAGGTGGAGCGCTCCAAGATGGAAGACATGCAAATCGCTTTGCGGCAACAGCGCCGCAGCCTGGCGGCCGCATTTAATAGCCTTCTTTACAGGCCGGCCGAAAACGACCTTCCCACGGTGCGCAATGTGACCATGGCGCCGCTTTCCGCTTCCATCGATGAATTGGCGAACGTGGCCCAGGAGAAGCGCCCCCTGATTAAAGGCCTGGCGGCCCAGGTGGAAAAAGGCAAAACCTCCCAGGCCCTGGCCCAAAAGGAGTACTACCCGGATTTCAACGTGGCCTTCGAATACATGCAGCGCGACCCCGTCATGGACGAGCCGGGCGATGACATGTACAGCCTGGGCGTCACCTTCAACTTGCCCATCAACCGTCAGCGGCGGCACGCCATGGTGGCCGAGGCCATGGCCGAAACGAACATGGCCACCCAGGAGCTCAACATGCTGCGCAATACCATCCGCCAGAACATCGCCGACAGTCTGGCGCGTCTGGAGCGTAGCCGGCGCATGGCCGAATTGTATCAAACAGCCATCATCCCCCAGGCCACCGGCGCGCTGGACGCGGCCATGGCGGCTTATCGGGTGGGCAAAGCCGATTTCATGAACGTGCTCGACAGCCGGATGGCCCTGTTCAATTACGAGCGGCAGTACTTTGAAGCCGTGACCGAACACCAGATGGTGCTGGCTCAGTTGGAAGGGGTGGTGGGGGTGACTCTGCCACCAGTGGAAACCCCGCCGAGCGGGGATTTGAATGCAGGTGGCGGAAAGTAGGAATGCGTATGCAAAAAGATTCTAAATTGAAGCTTTGGCTGTCAATGGCCGGCGTCGCGGCAGCGCTGGCGCTTGGTTATTGGCTGGGCACGATGGAGAT
>JAKAFO010000016.1:16898-33009 GCA_021819735.1 Deltaproteobacteria bacterium | reverse complement strand
CGGCCGTGTGCGAGTTGGCGAACTTGTCGATGCTGGAGTTGCCGCTGAAGGTGGAGATCAACGTCAGGCCGCAGGCCTCGAAGAGCCGCTCGATCTCGAAGGCGTCGCCGCCGATGTTGTACTCGCCCAGCATGTTGATCTTGAAAGCCCCGGGTTGGACCGTATCGTCGGTGCCCACCACATGTTTGAAAATGCCGTTGTTGGCGATGTGGTGGCCGGCCGATTGGCTGACGCCCTTGTAGCCTTCGCACGAGAACCCGAAGACATTGATCCCTAGTTTCTCCTTCATGTCGCGGCACACCGAGTGGACGTCATCGCCGATCAGGCCCACCGGGCAGGTGGAGAAGACCGCGATGGCCTTGGGTTTGAAGTTGTCGTAGGCCTCCTGGATGGCCTGCCTGAGCTTCTTTTCGCCGCCGAAGATGATCTGCTCGTCCTGCATGTCGGTGGTAAAGCAGTAGGTCATGAAGTTATGGCCGTCGGCCGTGCTGTCCGGATCGGTCTGGTTGCGCCGGGTGAGCCAACTGTAGAATCCACAGCCCACCGGCCCGTGGGTGATGTTGATGATGTCCCGGGTGGGACCCAGCACCACGCCCTTGCAGCCGGCATAGCAGCAGCCGCGTTGGCTGATCAGGCCGGGCACCGTGCGCACGTTGGATTGAATCTCGGGCACCGTGCCGTCCGGTGCGATGCGGTTGACCACGATCTGTTTGTCCCGTTTGCGGGCTACCTTGGGCGGATACTTGGCCAGCAATTGCTTGCGGACCCGTTCCAGTTCCTTGCCATCCAGCGTCAAGGGCTCTGGTTTATGTTCGGCTGGCATCGCCATGGAATTTTCTCCTTATAATCGGTCGATAGAAGATCTTATTAGGCCTCGTCGAGCACCACATCCCCATGCTCCGCGGTCCGAACCCGGTAGGCGTCCAGGCAGGGCATCACGAAAATCATGCCGTCGCCGGGTTTGCCGGTCTGGTTGACACGGATCAGGGTTTGAACGGTTTTCTCCACCAGGTCGTCCTGCACCACGATGACCAGCACTCTTTTCGGAATCAGGCGCTGGCTTTGACCCAACTGGGAGATGGCCTCCTCGTAGCCGCGCTCGGCGCCCTTGAGCAGTTGCAGGTCCACCAGACCTTTGCCCCTTCCCAGGCAATCCCGGGCCGTGATCGAGGGCAGGCCGACTTCGGCCAGGGCCCGTTTGGTTTGATTCATGCGATTGAGACGCACGATGGCCAATATCTCTTTCATGGTTTCACCTCTTCGATGCTGCCGTCGGCTTTTTGTTTGACGCCCGAGCTGATGGTGTAACTCTCGAGTACCGGCACGATGAAGATCTTACCGTCGCCGAAGGCGCCTTTCTCGCCGGTGCGTGCCGCCTTCATGATCGTACGGATGACAAAATCCTTGTCGCTGTCCTTGACCACCGTGAGCAGCATCTCCTTGGGGATCTCGTCGTAGGTGATCTCGCCGATTTTGATACCACGTTGTTTGCCGCGGCCCACCACCGACATCTTGGTGACTCCCGGGAACCCGGCTTCCATCAGGGCTGCCAGCACATCGTCGACTTTTTCCGGCCGAACTATGGATCGAATCATGATCATGACATGTTCTCCTCTTAATAATTGATGATAGAATCCTTTAACTACTTCTCCCTACGCCGCAATCCCATACTCGATCAGTAATTTTTCCAACGCTTCGATCTCCAGCGGGGTTGGGATGACCCGTATTTCGTTGCCGTCGATCTTGCGTGCCAGGGTGCGGTATTCATCTGCCTGGACGTGGGTCGGTTCGAAGTCGATGACCGTCTTTCGGTTGATTTCGGCCTTCTGCACCATGTTGTCCCGGGGTACGAAGTGGATCATGTGGGTGCCGAGTTTTTTGGCAAAGGCGTTGATCATCTCCAACTCGTTGTCTACCTTGCGGCTGTTGCAGATCAGGCCGCCCAGGCGCACGCCGCCGGCTTCGGCGAATTTGACGATGCCTTTGCAGATGTTGTTGGCGGCGTACATGGCCATCATCTCCCCCGAGACCACGATGTAGATCTCCTGGGCCTTGCCCTCGCGGATGGGCATGGCGAACCCGCCGCAAACCACGTCGCCGAGCACATCGTAGAAGACGTAATCCAACGCCTCGCTCTCGGCGTAGGCCCCCAATTGCTCCAGCAGATTGATCGAGGTGATAATGCCGCGTCCGGCGCAGCCCACGCCCGGCTCCGGTCCGCCCGATTCGGTGCACAGCGTGCCGCCGTATCCTTGCTTGCGAACATCTTCCAGTTCAACATCCTCGCCTTCCTCGCGCAGGGTGTCGAGCACCGTGCGTTGGGCCAGGCCGCCCAGCAGCAGACGCGTGGAGTCGGCCTTTGGATCGCAGCCCACCACCATGATCTTTTTGCCCATTTCGGCCAAACCGGCCACCGTGTTCTGCGTGGTGGTGGATTTGCCGATCCCTCCTTTGCCGTAAATCGCGATCTTTCGCATCTTAAAATCTCCTTTGAATTTGCGCCGCGCGCGGAGCATTTGCATCTGTTCGTCAGCGCGGTGCGTCTGTTTGCAAGGTAGTAAACCAATTAGCGTGCCAACCGACAGGTCATCGCGAGTTTTATTGCGAAACGGGCGTCTTTAAAGGAAGAATTACAAGTGCGACACGTCATGGTAAGAGGCCTTGGAAGATCCTGCGGCGATTTGTGTCTTCATTAATGTAGATATCTACAAAAGTGTTTGGTGCTTGAGGACCATGGCCTGAACGGGCCGCGAAGGATCACCGAAAAATGCCGCATCTTTTCGTTCCTGCCCGTTTTTAGAATGCCCGCAGATCGATGCCGTACTTGCGGATGCGATACCCGAGTTGGCGGGGCGTGATGCCGAGGATGCGCGAGGCTTGCTGCTGCACACCGCGGGTGTCCTTGAGGGCTTGCAGGATTCGGCGGCGTTCCAACTGCTGCACCTCATCGCCGAGATCTTCGGCGCCCGGGGCGCAAAAATCGCGCATGGGCGCGGCTGTGGAATTGAAGCAGAGGATGTTGGGCGGCAGATCGCCTTCGGCGATCGTCTCCTTGTCGGTCATGATCACCAGGCGCTCGGTGGTGTTGGCCAGTTCGCGCACGTTGCCCGGCCAGGCATAGCTTTTAAGGCGCGCGACCGCGGCCGGATTCAGACGCACCCGGCGCTGGTGGAGGCGGTTGAATTTATCCATATAGAAGTCGAGCAGCAGAGGTATATCTTCGGCCCGTTCGCGCAGGGGCGGCAGCACGATGGGCACGACATTCAGCCGCCAGTAGAGATCTTCGCGGAAGGTGCCCTTGGCCACGGCCTCCATCAGGTTGCGATTGGTGGCCGTCACCACGCGCACATCCACCGCCATGGAATCCGAAGATCCGATGCGCTCGAAGGTGCGCTCCTGGAGCACGCGCAGCAGTTTCACCTGCAGATTGAGCGGCAGTTCGCCGATCTCGTCCAGGAAGATGGTGCCCTGGTCGGCCAGCTCGAAGCGGCCGGCGCGACGGACGGCGGCCCCGGTGAACGCCCCTTTTTCCACGCCGAACAGTTCGGCTTCGATGAGGTTCTCCGGCAGCGCCGCCAGGTTCACGGCCACGAAGCTCTGTTTGGCCCGGCGGCTCTGGTAGTGCAACGTCTGGGCGATCAGCTCCTTGCCCGTCCCGCTCTCGCCCAGCAGCAAGACCGTGGTGTCGGTGGCCGCCACCCGGCGCACCAGTTTGAGCACCTGTTGGAACGGCGCCGATTCACCCACGATATTGGGCAGGCTGAACTTCTCCTTGAGCTGCATGCGCAGATGGCCGCACTCGTTTTCGGCCTGGCGCAGATGCTCCCAGAGCAGCACGAACTGGGCGATGAACGACGAGACGATGGAGAGCACGCGCAGATCGTCGTCCACATTGCCCTCCTGGGCCGTGTAGATGCCGTCCACGCTGATGACCCCCAGGCTCCGGCCGTCCAGGGCGATGGGCATGCACAGAAATGAGATACCGCTCTTTTGCGGCCGCGAATCGGTCTTGTTGAGAAACTTGGGCTCGGCGCCGATGTTAGGAATGAACATGGGCTGGCCGGTCTCGATCACCCGACCGACGATGCCTTCGCCGATGCGGTATTTGCCCCGCTGGATCTCTTCCCGGCTCAACCCGTAAGCCGACACGATCTTGAGCTCCCGGGTCACGGGGTCCAGCAAAAACACGCATCCCCGCTGCAACCCCAGGCGGCCGGCCAGAATCTCCATGGCGGCATACAAGTTCTTCTCCAGATCCAGCGAACTGGTCAACACCTGACTCACCTGGAGAATGGCGCTGAGTTCCGCGTTTTTGCGCATCAGTAGTTCCATGAGGTGCAAGTGAGCAAGCCACGTGCCATAGGTCTGTGGTTGCGCAGGTGGTTGCTAACAATACGTAATAACAGGGAATAGATTAATTGCAGGGGCTCACCCCGGCGATAGGTCGAAATACAAAAAAGTCAAAAACGAACTCAAGCGGAACAAAAATGAAATAAAGCGCGTTCAAACGACCACGCCCGCCCGGTGCCGGCCAGTCCAACGGTCGAATCCAATGGTTGCTTTTACCTGCCAATAGGCCGTTGCTCCACCCTCGTTGTGTTCTACGCCGGCAATGCTACTTTTGGCCCGTGGCGGCGCAAGAGTGGCCGCACCAATCGAAGCTTTTACAAAACCATACCGGATCAGTTAAGGGAGGATCTTCATAATGAAAGCAATCAACACAATCGTCGTCGTACTGTCAGTACTGCTGGTTCCTGGGGCGCTGTGGGCCGATCATCACGGCGCAGCGAAGATGGACATCGTCGATACGGCCGCATCGGCCGGTTCGTTCAACACCCTGGTAGCGGCGGTCAAGGCCGCCGACCTGGTCGATACCCTCAAAGGTGCCGGTCCCTATACCGTCTTTGCGCCCACCGATGAGGCCTTTGCCAAGCTGCCTGCCGGCACCCTCGACGATCTGCTCAAACCCGAGAACAAAGCAAGGCTCCAAGCCATCCTGACCTATCACGTGGTGGCCGGCAAAGTCATGGCCGCCGATGCCGCCAAACTCACCGAAGCCAAGACCGTCAACGGCCAGAGTTTCAAGATCCGCAATGAAGGCGGCACGGTAATGGTGGACAACGCCAAGGTCGTCAAAACCGATATCCAGACCAGCAACGGCGTGATCCACGTCATCGACCAGGTGATTCTTCCCAAGTGATCTCGGCTGCCACGAGTTCCATCGATCCCAGAAAACGGGCCGCGCGTGGGCGGCCCGTTTTTTATGGGATATGGGTTCTTCGGTGGCCCGTCCTAATTTATAGAGGCGGCAAGCTTTCGCTGGTCGCTCCGGATTTTGAAGTGCCTGTCTGGGGTTGGCTATACGTAAGTCCGAACACCGTATCCGTCAGCCATCTTTTAAATCCATCATTGTCCATGAATTGCTTGAACAGTTCGGTGTCATCCTTGAGCACCGCGGTCATCACGCGTGCCAGGGCCTTGTCGTGCTCGATGCGGGCGTTCTGTTTGTCCGAATTCTTCTGGGCGTTCTGGTAGGCCGCGTCGGCGGCCACGCGGGATGGGATCTCCTCGGTGATCAAGCGGTGTACCCGATCGGCGTCGGTCCAGGGGATGTTGCCGAACTGATCGTTGAAGATTTTGATGATATTGGAGAGGCGGTCCAACTCGGGTTCGGGCTTGCGGCCACCGCCCGTGGTCGGCACCGGATCGATCTCGGCGTCCTCGTCCGGAAGCTGAATTTTGCGTGCCGCCTTCTTTTCGACGCGGTAGCTGTCCATGTCGATGGCTTCGAGGATGCCTTTGGAAAGATCCTCTTCGATGGGCGCCGGCAGTTTGGGCACCAGAAAGTTCAGAAAGATGGAGAGCTTTTCCCACTCGGCGTGGGTGTAGGGCAGAATCGAAGACAAGAAACCATAGGTGCGCGTAAATGCCTTGGCCTTGCCTTTGAAATCCACCTGGCCATCCTCTTGCAGCGCTTCACGGTAAACGGCGACGCAGGCGTCCAGAAGCGGGTCGAGGCGGTCACGGTCCGCGCCGCCAAGATAGTGCGCTACGAACGCTTCGATCCGCGCCGCATCGTAGACTTGATAGCCGTCCAGCACGGCCTTGAGGTCATGCAGCTTGTTGGGGTCGGTCTCCTCGCTGAGCAGGGTCGTGCGGTAGTAGTCGGCGAACGCCTTTTCGATCATCTCCGCGTCGTTCATGAAGTCCAGCACGAAAACGTCATGCTTCTTGGGATGGGCCCGGTTGAGCCGCGAGAGTGTTTGCACGGCCTTGATGCCCGACAGAATTTTGTCCACGTACATCGTGTGCAGCAAGGGCTCATCGTAACCGGTCTGGAACTTGTCGGCGCAGATCAGAAAGCGAAACGGCTCCTTCTGAATTTCATCCGCGATCCGGTTGGACGGAAAACCGTTGAGCGAACTCTCGGTAACCTTGGCCCCGCCATATTCGTGCTCGCCTGAAAAGGCCACGATGGCTTTGTAGGGGCTTTTGCGCTCCGTCAGGTAGGCGCCGATGGCGTGGTAATACTGGATGGCCCGCTCGATGCCGCTGGTGACCACCATGGCCCGCGCCTGGCCGCCGATCTTGTTCAACGCCAGCACCTGCTCGTGAAAGTGGTCCACCATGATTTCGGCCTTGAGCCGGATGGCGTGGTCATGGCTCTCCACGTAGCGGCGCAGCTTCTTCTTCGCCCGCTTGGTGTCGAACTCCGGGTCGCCCGCCACTTTTTTGATCAGCTTGTAGTAGCTCTCCACCGGCGTGTAGTACTTGAGCACGTCCAGGATGAAGCCCTCCTGAATCGCCTGCTTCATGGTGTAGCCGTGGAACGGCCGGTGTTTGACGACCCCATCGACTGCGAAAGGTTCGCCGAAGATCTCCAGGGTCTTGTTCTTGGGCGTGGCCGTAAAGGCGAAGTAACTGGCATTGGGCAGCAGCTTGCGGGCCTCCATGAGGCGGTTGATCGTGTCCTCGATGGTTTCGTCATCCTCTTCGGCCCCGGCCGCCGACAGCGCCATGGAGAGCGCCGCCGAAGTTTTGCCGCCCTGGCTGGAGTGGGCCTCGTCGATGATGATTGCAAAGCGCCGCCCGCGCGGTTCGTTGCCGATCTCGTCCAAGATGAAGGGAAATTTCTGCACCGTGGTGATGATGATCTTCTTGCCGCTTTCGATGAACCGGCGCAGATCCCCCGAATGCTCGGCATGGCCCACGGTGGCGCCCACCTGAGCGAACTGTTTGATGGTGTCCCGGATCTGTTGGTCAAGGATCTTGCGGTCTGTCACGACCACGATGGAATCGAAAATGGGCTTCTCCGCCTTACGCAGCCCGATGAGCTGGTGGGCCAGCCAGGCGATGGAGTTGGACTTGCCGCTGCCCGCCGAATGCTGGACGAGGTAGCGTTTGCCCGCGCCGTGTTGGGCCGCGCCGGCCAGCAGGCGGCGCACCACGTCGAGTTGGTGGAAGCGCGGCCAGATCTGCGTGTATCGCTTCCGGCCGCTCTTTTCGTCCTTGCTCTCGACGATCTGGGCGTAGTTTTCCAGGATGTCGGTCAACCCTCGGCGGGTGAGGATCTGCTTCCAGAGGTAGTCGGTCTTGAGACCATTGGGATTGGGCGGGTTGCCCGCGCCGTCGTTCCAGCCGCGGTTGAAGGGCAGAAACCAGGAGCCTTTGCCCTTGAGGTGCGTGCAGAAGCGCACCTCGTGGTCGTCCACGGCGAAATGCACCACGCAGCGGCCGAACTCGAAGAGCTTCTCGCGGGGGTCGCGGTCGCGCTGGTACTGCTGGATGGCATCCTCCACCGTTTGTTTGGTCAGGCTGTTTTTCAGTTCGAAGGTGGCGATGGGCAGGCCGTTGATGAAGAGGCCGAGGTCCAGCGCCAGTTGCGTTTCGTCCCGGCTGTAACGCAACTGTCGGGTGACCGAGAAGCGGTTGAGGGCATAACGCTCGGCCGCGGCCGGGTTGCCCGGCGAGGGGCTGCCGTAAAAGAGTTCGATATGGTGCGGCCCGTCCTTGACCCCGTGACGCAGGAGGTCGATGGTGCCGCGCCGGGTGATTTCGCCCTGGAGCCGGGCCAGGAACTTGCGCCGGGCCGGGCCGTCCGCATCCAGGCAAAGGGCCTCGGCCGTTTTGGCCTGGGTGGCCTGGAGAAAGGCGCGCAATTGGGCCAAGTCCACGCAATATTCGCGGTCATAATCGGTCGGGTTGCCGCAGACCCAACCCGGACTGTAGGTGGCCGGGCGCTCTCCGATGCTTTCGGGCTGACCGGCATCCGGATCGCAGGGCGCGCCGGTCAGAGCAGTGCAGATCAGGCGTTCGAGACCCCGTTCGCTGGTATCGGTGGCACCCATGCAAGCCTCTGTCAATTACCCATCAATTAAAAATAATATACAAAATCAAATAGTTGATATGTATGCAGTCTTTTTTGGAGCCGCTCAGTCAACGACCCGTCAACGAAAACCGATTGAGCTTTTGGGTAGATGGCAAAATATTGCGTGCTATGCAGCTTCGGCCAGGACCCGCATGAATTCGTCGGGACGGGACCAGCGCGTGACCGTGGAGAGTCCCTCCACCAAACGGAAATCCTCATCGGTCCATACGTCCGCCGTATCGTCGAACAAAGAGACAAAACGCAGTGCCTCCGGTCCCACCGCCAAATGGTTCAGATCGTACCAGGCCGCGACCACATGCTCCGATACCGAACGGGCGGCCGAGCGGTTGCCGGTGCTCAACACATAGACTAGGGAGCTTCGCGCGGGCGCACGGACATGAAAGTCCACATTCCAACTGCGTCCGGATCGGCCGGCCAGCTTCTCGCCCCGGTTAAAGGAAAGCTGGCGTTCGGTCAAGTAGTCGGTCACATCATCGGTAATGGAGGCGGCTGCCCGGGTTCGAAAGGTGAACCAAAGATCGGATACCCTCAGCGCCGCCTGGGCCACCCGGGTGACCACCATGGCCAACGAGTCGCCCGGCCGACAGCGGGCTTGAAGCATGCCGCGATAAAACTCCACCCCATGGGTCAGGCAGGCATCCTCGATGAGTTGCTGCTGCTTGGGCGAGCGCCGTGGCGAGAGCGACTGCATGCGCAGCCAGCGGTTGGTCTCGGACAGGTCCGTCACGGTGACCGTGTCGCCTTCATGCTTGCAGAACAAGTCGATGTTGTCGCCGTCCGGGTAGAGATAGGGAGTTCGGATTCGTCGGTATGCGCCTTGTTCCGTGCAGGTGAAGAGTTCTCCGAGTTCCGCCTTGAGCGCTTCGCAAACATTGGTGTCATTCATGAGAACAGGTCCTCCTGTATCGCGGGCGGTTGCGGCAGATTGCCCTTATGCTCAATTCTGGCCTCCGCGCAGAACTCGCGCCAAACCGATACTGGATCGGAGACCGGCGCGGTGATGTCTGCTGGCACATAAGCCTCCTTGTCGCGCATTTGTTCGGTCCAACGATGTTTGTGCTTCTCGCCGACCTGCGTGCACTGGGGGTTATGATGATCCTTGCCAAGATCAAGGGCGTAAATGCGTCCTTCGGGCTTCAGTATCAGCGCGTAAGTCAAAGCGCCCGCCAATCGATTGTAGCTGCCCCGAACGAAAAGCGGCCATCCCATGGCCGACAAAACCTCTGCCCGGAACTCCATGGTCGGGGAATGATCTTCATCCTCGCACCAGGCGATATTGCCTTCGATTCTTTTGGAGCCATCCTCCAGAATGGAGGCAAATTCGGCATTGGTGAGCGGCATGTCCGGTCCTTCCCTCAAAGGTTTATTGATTTTCAGCCCTCGCAACCTCGGTGTCAAGGTCATTGATGGTCTCTTCGTCCGCCTCGGTCAGCGGGCCAATGGCATCCTCCTCGTCCAAGGACGCCGAATCGCCAACCGGCTCTTCTTCCGGCAGCCGCGCCGCCACCTCGCGCACATCGAGCTTGCCGGTGACCACGTCGGCGATCAGGCGGGTGCGGTATTCGCGGAGGAGGGAGATTTGTCGATGTGCCGCACCAATGGCTGGGGCGAAATGGCTGATAGCCGCCTCAATATGCGCGGCAATGGCATCTTGTTCACGTTTGGATGGCAGGGCAAGGGTATAGTTTTTAATAGTCGATACGTTCACATGCGGGGCGGTTGCACCCATAATATCTTGGGTTGCCTGCGCATAAACTTGCGGACTGTTAAGAGCCCACATCACAAAATAGGGGTTATGTTCTCGGCGGATACGAAACACCATCATACGCTGTGAAATGCACAATTGGACACCTGCGGGAACGCAAGCTGCGATCCCGAAACGTTCACCCTCGCGAGAATAGAGAATGTCGCCTTCCTTAGGTTCGAGCCGCTGGGTCCATGTTTTGAATTCATCTTCATATACCCGTCGGGCGGTCTCGATCCGAACGATTCCTGGGGATATGTCAGCGGTTCGAATTGCTGGGAACGTTCCACGCTTCGAATAATTAGGGGTCGCATGAAGACAATCTACAATACTACCCGCAACAAACTTAAGCCGGTACAATTCCCAATGTGCGGGCATTGAGCCCAACCACTCCACGCCGGAGGGCTTGAGCCGAACATTGGGGGCAAGACCCAGGGTAACAGCGCGGTGGATGATTGCCTGCTTCTGGTCCTCCAGCAGCTTGATCAGTTTCTGCTTGGCCTGGGTGTAGCGCCGGATGCGTCGGTCCATGTAGTCGAGGTAGCGTGCGATGGCGGTTTGCTCGGAGGGTGGGGGGAGTGCCGCATAGATCATCTTAAAATGCTCAGGCCGTAAACTCCACATATCGGATGTGATTCCGTATGACCATCGCTCCGCTTCCTTCGCAAAGGCAGAAGTTCTCAACAGGTAATGAAAATACCTTGGATTGGCGCCATTGCGCGGGCGCTGCACCACATAGGCGGGGCTCACGATTCCCCGGTAGTCCGAGGTGCCGATGGCGCCCTGCCAAGCGCGCATCTTGTTGTATGCCAGATCTCCTGGCTGAACCAGCTTGTAGGCGGACTTGTCTTGGTTCGAATTGTCCTTTTTCGAACTGCCTTCAAGCAAAGCTTTTTGGCGAATGACGCCTTTTGTAATAGTTACGGACAGCATCTGTTCTTCAGGATGATCACGCTCTTTTACTTCGGTGAAGATAGCTCGGTTCGGCAACACCACCCAGTGCTTCGGCATTTCTCCCAACCATGGCACGCCGGAGTCTTTGTATTGAGAGTATTGCTTTAGGTTTACTATCACGCCTTTGCCTCATCCAACAGGTTTTCGGGGTTCCAAATCCGTTCCGCTATCTTACGGTATAGTTCCTGGCGAGCGTCGAGGTCTGCTCGCTTAAAAATGGCATGCGGCTGGAAAGGCAGATCGCACCCTTGTGCGAACTTGAGAAAGCCGGGGTCGTGCTTGTAAGCTTTTTCGTGGAGGCTCTGGGCCAAAAGGTTCTGACCATAATAATGCTCGCGCTTTTCAATATATGGCATGTCGCCATAGCTTGCATTGAAGCTTTTTGGCAAAAGGAGCAGCCCACCGATGCGATTTCGATATTCGGCAAAGTCGGCGGGATGGCTGAATTCATCCGTATGCCATTCAGGATGGTTGGCCCAAATGTGCTCTACTTCGTAACCATTCTTGCCGCTCCGCTGGATATACTCTGAGTAGTGGGAGGCGCGACCTGAGTGGGTTTCGATATAGTCGGTCATTCGGGCCAGCAACCGGTGAATCTGTTTGCCGTTTGTGCCGTGCAGGTGGAAGCGTTCATTGCTGGCAAATGTTTCGCCCTCAGCCGCTAAACGTTCTATTAGTATATTCGCCAACTCGGGCACGGCTTTACCGCGGATATCGCGCATAACTAAAAACATAGAGTACTGAACCGTCGAGTAATCAATCGAGCGCCAATTCCAGATTCGCCGAGAGATTAAGATGTCTAAGAATGTCGAAACAATACGTAGTTTGCAAAGGATCTCTTGCTCATTGTTGTGGCGATGCAGTGGCGCGAGCAGGACCGGATACTGGAGCGTGAAGTTGTTCTGCGCGTTGTAATGAATCGCCTCAAGGCCTTTGGTCAGCTTTTCGGCGGCGTGGCGTATTTGCTTATACCAGTGCGCGTAGAAAGCGAAGTCCTCCTGAATGAAACGCGCAAAGTCATGCCACTCATCAAGCCCCAATTCGTTCTCGTGGTCGCGAACCCAACGGTGGAACTCGGTCCCAATAAGATCGAAGTCGCGTGGCTGGGCACCAATTTTTCGTTCACGGATAGTCTGGGCGTATTGGCTGCGCAACCAAGCTTTGATAGCGTCGGCATCCTCCTCCTTGCCTATCTCTCGGAGGCTCACCACCTGTTGACGCCAAACTGAGCTTGCATCGTTTCGACGGTCGGGGGCCGTAATGTTGGCAAGCAGGTATCCTTTAAGCATATCTGTTGGTGTCAGCGAAAGCCCACGGTCGTTCATAGTTTCGAAAATTGTGTATGCATCAGCATCCGAATATGCTGTTATTTCTACTATATGAACGTTTTCGATAAGCCAGTCAGCGAAATAGGGTAATGCTGCACCTGTAAGCTCTTCAGGAAAGTGCTCCTCGATATCCTGATAACGGTGGAGGATGTTGAAGACGGATTCGGACTGACCGTTCTCTTTGAAGGGCGCGCCGGTAAACAGGGCTTCCATACAAATTGATCGTTCGGAGACGTCCAAGTTGAACGAGCGCTTGCCATACTTTTGGGAGAAAATAAGATCAGCTAGCTGGGTCTTCTGTTCGTCATTATCAAGTTGACGGTAAATATGGATTAAAAGAAGGGTGAGGGAGGTGAGGCGTTGCTGACCATCGATGATATATTTATGGCCATCCTTATCGCTGATAATGATTGAACCCAGAAAGTAGTGCCCATAGTGCTCAACCGCGCTTCGCTCGTTTTTCGCATCATGGTTCTCTATGAACTTTTCGGCCAGGTCCTCGATAAGCTCGACAATATGCTTGGTCTCCCAGCGATACTCGCGTTGATAATAGTCTATGGCATACTTGGTTCCACTCAGCAGTGCTCGAACATTTTTCGCGTTGCCACGGATTTCCTTCATTATGGCCGACCTCCAATGATCTCACTCAAAAGACCTTCGGTCTCCTTCTCCAGCGCCAGGATGTCGGCGCGAATCTCTTCCAGGGTGCGCATGGGCTGGGGTTTGTAGAAGTGACGGGTAAAGCTGATCTCGTAGCCGATTTTGACGCTTTCGGCTACATACCAGGCATCCGGCGCGTGGGGCAGCACTTCGCGGCGGAGGAAGGCTGGTATGCCGCCCTCTTCAAGCAGCGGCACCTGCTCGGTGTCGCGCAGATCGGGATCGGGTTCGTATTCGACCACGGCGGGTTTGCCTGCAATAGTGACGGCGAAAAGCCCTTGTAAAGGGTCCGGCTTCATCTTCCCGATTTTATGAACCCGCGCTACAACCTCCCGCGCGTTTTCGGATCGTTCGGCAAGGGTGTTCTGGAGCAGTTTCTTTCGTTTCGCGGTGAGTTTTACCCCGTGAGTTTCAGCGTCATCTTCGACTTTGGAGACAAAACTATTGAAGTCGGTATGTGGACCTGGACCGAGCTTTCCGGCCACGCGGTCAACTACATTTGCGATAGGCCCCTCATCGTTCTCAAGGCATACCTGCCGAAAAGCATGCCGCCGTTTCTCGCCGAGATCTATTTTTAGTCGCAGCGGCCGTTCGACGGTCACCTTCCAGTAGCCGAAGGCCTGGTTAGGGAAGATCTTCGACTGCTCGCTCTCCTTGAAGGCCAGGAAGGTGTCGCAGATGCGCTGGATATCCTCTTCGGACAGCTCGCAGTTCTTCTTGCCGAGATTTTTCCGCAGCGGCTTGAACCATTGGGTGGCGTCGATGAGCTGCACCCGGCCCTTGCGCCGTGCGGGTTTGCGATTGGTCAACACCCATACGTAGGTGGCGATGCCGGTGTTGTAGAACATGTTGAGCGGCAGGGCCACGATGGCTTCGAGCCAATCGTTTTCGATGATCCAGCGCCGGATGTTGCTCTCGCCCTGGCCGGCGTCGCCGGTGAAGAGCGAGCTGCCGTTGTGCACCTCGGCGATGCGGCTGCCCTGGGTCGTGTTGTGCTTCATCTTGCTGAGCATGTTGGCCAGAAAGAGCATCTGGCCATCGCTGGATCGGGTGACCAGCGAATATTCAGGGTCCCCCGCGTGCGCGATCACGAAGCGCGGGTCCTTGATGCCGCCCTTACCTCCCATGCGCTCCAGGTCGCTCTTCCAACTCTTGCCATAGGGCGGATTGCTGAGCATGAAGTCGAACTCGCGCGATGGGAAGGCGTCGTTGGCCAGGGTTGAATGCTCCGGGCCACCCACGATGTTGTCGGCTGCCTCGCCCTCTCCCTTGAGCAGCAGATCGGCCTTGGCGATGGCATAGGTTTCGGAATTGATCTCCTGGCCATAGAGATGCGTGGAGACCTGCTTGCCTTGGGCCGCGGCGAGCTGCCGCAAGGTTTCCTCGGCCACGGTCAGCATGCCGCCCGTGCCGCAGGCGCCGTCGTAGAGCAGATAGGTGCCCGACTGGATCTGGTCGGCCACGGGCAGGAAGATCAGCCTGGCCATGAGCTTCACGGCGTCACGCGGGGTCCAGTGCTCGCCGGCCTCCTCGTTGTTTTCTTCGTTGAAGCGCCGCACCAACTCTTCGAAGACCGTTCCCATGCCGTGGTTGTCCAGGCCGGGGTGCTTGACCGTACCGTTTCCGTTCATGACCGGGTTGGGGCTCAGGTTGATGTCCGGCGAGAGCAACTTCTCGATGAGCGTGCCCAGGGCATCGGCCTTGGACAGGCGCGGGATCTGGTTGCGGAACTCGAATTTTTCGAGGATGTCCTGCACATTGGGCGAAAACCCGTCCAGGTAGGCTTCGAAATCGGCCTTGAGCTGCTGCTGGTTGGCGCGGTTCTTCAGGTCGCGCAGCGTGAATTGGGAGGTGTTGTAAAAGGCTTGACCGGCCGCCTGGCGCAACGCCTGATCCTGGTGGACGATCTTGGCCTTGTCGAGGGCGGCCTTCATATCGAGCACCGCCTGCTTGGTGGGTTCGAGCATCGAGTCGAGCCGCCGCAAGACGGTCATGGGCAGGATTACGTCGCGGTATTTGCCGCGTACATACAGATCTCGCAGCACGTCATCGGCAATGCCCCAGATGAAGTTGGCGATCCAGTTGAGTTGGGTAGGTTCCATGTCTTTCCGTTATCGCTTGGGTGTCCGTGGAGAAGGTGTTTTGACGTTGAACCTTTAACCCGATTTCTATTGGCTCGTAAACTCTTTTCCCATGTCGCTGAAAACCTCCCCCGCCTGATACGAACTGCGCACGAACGGTGCGGCGGCGACATGGTCGAAGCCCAGATCGAGGGCGATGCGGCGCCACTGGTTGAACTCTTCGGGCGGGACATAGCGGACCACGGGCAGGTTGCGGGGGGTGGGTTGCAGGTATTGGCCCAGGGTGAGCAGGCGGCAGTGGGCGCCGCGCAGGTCGGCGAGGGTTTGGCGGATTTCGGCGTCGCTTTCGCCCAGGCCGAGCATCAGTCCCGATTTGGTGGGGATGTGGGGCGCCTGGCGGGCGGCGTCGGCCAGCAGGCGCAATGAGCGCTGGTATTGGGCCTGGGGCCGTACGGTGGGGTAGAGGCGCGGGACGGTCTCGATGTTGTGGTTGAGCACGTCCGGCGTGGCGGCCAGCACAACGGCCAGGGCCGCGGGATCGCCCTGGAAGTCGGGGATCAGGACTTCGACGCGGACCTCCGGGATGGCGAGGCGCAGTGCCTCGATGGTAGCGGCGAAGTGGGCTGCGCCGCCGTCGGGCAGGTCGTCGCGGGTGACCGAGGTGACCACCACGTAGCGCAGCCGCATCTCGGCGGCGGCCCGGGCCACGCGCCGGGGTTCGTCGGGATCGGGCGGTTGCAGGGGGCCTTGCTGGACGGCGCAGAAGCGGCAGTCGCGGGTGCAGTGATCGCCCAGGATCAGGAAGGTGGCGGTATGGCGGCTGAAACATTCGAAGATGTTGGGGCAGTGCGCCTCCTGGCAGACGGTGTGCAGATGCCCGTCGCGCAGCAGGCGGCGGGTCTCTTCGTACTGAGGGCCGCTGGGCATGCGCACGCGCAGCCAGGGGGGTTTTGAG
>JAKAFO010000016.1:0-16798 GCA_021819735.1 Deltaproteobacteria bacterium | reverse complement strand
TTCGAAGATGTTGGGGCAGTGCGCCTCCTGGCAGACGGTGTGCAGATGCCCGTCGCGCAGCAGGCGGCGGGTCTCTTCGTACTGAGGGCCGCTGGGCATGCGCACGCGCAGCCAGGGGGGTTTTGAGGTTTTGGTAGTCATTTTAGCATCTCAATTTCTGGATTCCCGCCTGCGCGGGAATGACCATGCGCTGCACAGTGCTTGTTCCGTCATTCCCGCGCAGGCGGGAATCCAGTTAATTCGATGAAACGATCTCGGAATATAGATCTTTCCATTCCGGATTCTTTTCTTCTATCAATCGGAGCTTCCACGAGCGGTGCCATTTCTTGATCCGCTTCTCCCGTTGTATGGCACTTTCAGCCGTTTCATGAACTTCAAACCATACAAGTCTTTTGACATCATATCTGGATGAAAAACCTTCCGCCAGATCATGCTGATGCTGCCATATGCGTTGAATCAGGTTCGAAGTCATACCTGTATATAGGGTTCCGTTTCGTTTGCTGGCAAGGATGTATACATAAAAGCTTTTCATGTTCTAAGACTGGATCCCCGCCTTCGCGGGGATGACGCCAAGTGGCTAAGCATGGTCAATCAGAAAGCGCAATTTGTCCATTTCGATTGTATGAAATTCCAAATCGAGCAGTTCGCTCAGGTGGCGCGCCATTTCGCGGCGTACCGTCGTCATCGGCACGTCTGCGCCGGTTTCCAGGCTCAAGGTGGTCATGGCGCAGGCCTGAATGCCGCAGGGGTTGATCCAGGTGAAGGGGGTCAGATCGGTGCTGACATTAAGGGCCAGGCCGTGGAAGCTGATGCCCCGGCGCACGGTGATGCCCACGCTGCCCAGCTTGCGTTGACCGATCCAGGCGCCGCGGTGCACGGCGTCGCCCCGGGCCGGCAGATCCCAATGGGCCGCGGTAGCCACCATGGCTTGCTCCAGGGCGCCCACGAAGGCCACCACCGCCAACTGGGCGGCATTCAGATCGACGATCGGGTAGACCACCAGTTGGCCCGGGCCGTGGTAGGTGATGTCGCCGCCCCGTTCGATGGGCACGATGGAAATGCCCTTGGCCGCTAGTACTTCTTCCGGGACCAGCAGATTTTCACGGCCGCCCCGGCGACCGAGGGTGAAGACCGGCGGATGCTCGAGCATGACGACCAGATCGCGCGCCAGGCGACCGTCGCGCCGGGCGGCCACGGCCCTGTGTTGCAGCGCCAGGGCCTGGCGGTAATCGGTCTGGGGCAGATCGAGCAGGTATCCCGGCCGCATGGCGTTATCCCATCAGACACGGCTTGCGCGCGGCCTTGACTTCGTCCAGGCGCCGCAGCTTGGCATGGTGCGGGGCCTGGTGCAGGAGATCCGGATTTTGCTCGGCCTCCCGGGCGATGGCCCGCAGGGCGGCGATGAAGTGGTCCAAGGTCTCCTTGGTTTCGCTTTCGGTGGGCTCGATCATCAGGGCGCCGCTGACCACCAGGGGGAAGTAAATGGTGGGCGGGTGAAAGCCGTAGTCGATGAGCCGCTTGGCGATGTCCAGGGCCGACACCTTGTGGGCCAGTTGGCGCTGGTCGGTGAAGACGCATTCGTGCATGCAGGGCCGGTCGTGGGGCAGATGATAATCCGCCTTGAGTCCGGCCTGGATGTAGTTGGCGTTGAGCACGGCCAGGCGGCTTACCTGGGCCAGTTCGGCGCCCAGGCTCAGGATGTAGCTGTAAGCCCGCGCCAGGATGCCGAAGTTGCCGTAAAAGGCGTGCAGGCGGCCGACCGATAGGGGAAAGTCGCTGCGCCAGGCAAAGCGGCCGTTCGCCTGGACCACCCGGGGCACGGGCAGATAGGGGGCCAGTTTGGCCGTGACGCACACCGGCCCGGCCCCCGGGCCGCCGCCGCCGTGGGGCGTGGAAAAGGTCTTGTGCAGGTTGAGGTGCAGCACGTCCACGCCCATGGCGGCCATGTCCACCACCCCCAGCACGGCATTCATGTTGGCGCCGTCGGCATAGACCAGGCCGCCCCGGGCGTGGACGATCTCGGCCACCTGGCGGATATTCTCCTCGAAGAGCCCCAGGGTGTTGGGGTTGGTCAGCATGATGCCGGCCGTGTCGTCGTCCATCAGGTCGGCCACGGTCTGGGGCTCCAGGATGCCCTGGGGGCCCGAGCGCACCGGCACGGCCGTGAAGCCGCACAGGGCCGCGCTGGCCGGGTTGGTGCCGTGGGCCGTGTCGGGAATCAGGATCTTGGTGCGCGGCCGGCCGAGGGTCGTGTGATGGGCATGGAAGATCAGCATGCCGGTCAGCTCACCCTGGGCCCCGGCCGCCGGTTGCAGGCTGACGGCGGCGAGGCCGGTAATCTCGGCCAGCCACTGCTCCAGATCGAAGATCAGGCCCAGCAGCCCCTGGGAAAGGTCTGCGGGCAGCAGCGGGTGGGCCGCGGCGATGCCGGGCAGCGAGGCCTGGCGCTCGTTGGTCTTGGGATTGTACTTCATGGTGCACGAGCCCAGGGGATACATCACGCTGTCCACGCTCAGGTTCCATTGGCTCAGGCGCGTGTAGTGGCGCACGATCTCCGGCTCGCTCAGGTCGGGAAAGTCGGGCCCGGGGCCGGTCAGGGCCGGGTCAATGGGCTGCTCGGGCACTTCCCGGGCCGGCTGGGAGAAGGCCTCGCGGCCCGGCGCACCCAGTTCCCAAAGCAACGGCTCGTTGAAGATCAATCCGGTAGTTCCGATCATCGCGTCACCTCCTGGACCAGCAGGTCCAAATCCTGCTTGCGGCTGGTTTCGGTGGCGCACAGCAGGTAGTGATCGGAGAGTTCGGGAAAGTACTGCCCAAGCGGCAGGCCGGCCACGATGCGGCGTGCCAGCAACTGCTGGTAGCGACTTTGGGAGCCGGCCGGCAGCCGCACGACGAATTCGTTGAAGGTCGGCGCGGAGAAGGGCAGGGCAATGCCGGCGGCTTGCAGGGCGCCTTTGAGATAACCCGCGGTGTCGTAATTGAGCCGTGCCAACCGGCGAAAGCCGCTGCCGCCCAGGGAGGCCATGAACATGGCCGCGGCCAGGGCGCACAACCCCTGGTTGGTGCAGATGTTCGAAGTGGCCCGTTCCCGGCGGATGTGCTGCTCGCGGGTGGAGAGGGTCAGCACGAAGCCGCGGCGGCCCTCCAGGTCCACGGTCCGGCCCACCAGGCGGCCGGGCATGCTGCGCATGTGGGCCTCGCGGCAGGCGAAGAGGCCCACCCCCGGCCCGCCGAACGAGCGCGGGATGCCCAGGCTCTGGCCTTCGCCGCAGACGATATCGGCCCCCAGCCGTCCCGGGGCCTGATACAAGCCGTAGGCCAGCGGCTCGCTGAAGGCCGTGATCATCAGGCGGTCGGCCTGGGCGTGGGTCGCGGCCGCCACGGCTTTCAAATCTTCCACGCAGCCGAAGAAGTTGGGCGACTGCACGGCCACGGCCGCCAGTTCCGCCTCGTCCGCCAAACCGGATAGATCGGTGCGGCCGTCGGCGCCATAGGGCAGTAAAACGATCTCGAAGCCCGCCGGCCGCAGATAGGTCTCGACCACCTGGCGGTAGTGGGGATGCACGGCCCGGGAAAGGGCCACGCGCTTGCGCTTGGTGACCCGGATGGCCATGAGCAGGGCTTCGGCCAGGGCCGAGGCGCCGTCGTACATGGAGGCGTTGGCCACCTCCATGCCCAGCAGCCGGCCCACCAGGGTCTGGTATTCGTAGATGGCCTGCAGCGTTCCCTGGCTCACTTCCGGCTGGTAGGGCGTATAGGCCGTGAAGAACTCGCCCCGGCGCAGCAGTTGCTTGATGGTCTCCGGAATGTGGTGATCGTAGCTGCCCGCGCCCAGGAAGAGCTTGTACTCCGGCGCCGTGGCCGTGGCACCGGCCAATTGCTCCATGTGACGGTCCAGGTCCCATTCGCTGAGGGCCGGCGGCAGGCTCAGCGGCCGCCGGCGACGGCATTCGCCCGGGATCTGGGCGAACAGATCGTCGATGCTGCCGACGCCCACGGCGCCGAGCATGGCCTGAATGTCGGCCTCGGTATGGGGCAGGTAGCGCATGACGGCTATCCTTTCAGGGTGGCCAGGTAGCTCTTCTGGTCCATGAGTTGTTGATACTCGCCCGGGTCGCTGGCTTTTACTTTGATCATCCAGCCGTTGCCGTAGGGCTCGCTATTGACCAGTTCGGGGGTGTCGCCCAGTTGGGTGTTGACCGCCACCACCTCGCCGCCGATGGGCATGAATAGTTCCGAGACCGCTTTGACCGACTCCACCGAGCCGAAATCGGCCCCCTTCTTGATTTTACTTCCCGTAGCGGGCAGATCCACGTAGACGATGTCGCCCAACCGATCCTGGGCATAGTCGCTGATGCCCACGACGAAAAGGTCTTTATCGGGGCGGGCCCATTCGTGGTCGGTGCTGTAGCGCAGATTTTCGGGGAATTGCAGTTCACTGATCTCTTTCATGCGTTCCTCCTTGGAAGGGATATTTGCCCGGCGGTGCCTGCGACGGGTCCGAATCAGCGAGCGCGTTGGCCGGATAGGTGCCACGGAAATCGAGGATGGGCGAGCAGCAGCGGCGGCGCTCCCCATGAACTGAGGCCATTTTGAACTGGTTTTGCGGAAATTGCAAGGGAGGCAAACGAAACACCCTCCGGGCCGTTGGGCCTGGAGGGTGTCATGGGAACGCTAAGATGCGGCGGCTATTTTTGGGGCTTGGGCGCTTCGATGCCCAGCAGCTTGTCGATGGTTTTCTCGATCTCTTTGAGCCGATGTTCATTCAGCATGAAGCCATAAGGCGTGGTCGAGGCCAGGGCCGGTACCTTGTCGGCCGTCTCGCTCTCCTTGGGGAATACCGACAAGGTGTACTCCCCCTGGTCGTTCTTGAACGTCAGGGTGGCCAGGGCCGTGCCCTGGGTCAGCTTGGCCTTGGCTGCGTCGTCCAGAAAACTGTCGCACTGCAAGCGGGCGACGGCGCCCAGGATGCGCTCGATCTCGGCTTTGTCCAACGCTTGGCCGTCGGCGGCCTGCCATTGAGGCGCGGGCGGTTCGGCCGGCGTGGCGCTGGGCGCGGGTGTGGCCGTGGCCGAGCTCTCTTGGGCGGCTTCCGGACTCGGGGCCGGGGTCGCGGCGGAGGCTTCCGCCTTGGGCGGGGTCACCTTGCTGGCCGCCAGTTGCTTGCCCTGCTTTTGGATCGTGAGCGAGGCAATGCTCTCCTTGTCGATGTCGAAGATCGATTTGTCGCGCAGCGCCTCGACGCTTTGCTCGAAGGTGTTCCGCAACTGACCCCGGGCGTGGTAGATCTTGGGATCGCCGTCGAGGGTCACGAAGGTGTGCTGGAAGGTGGGCGCCGCCTTGCCGATGTCGAAGGCCCGCAGCCGGGTGCCGCCGTCGCCGAAGGCCTGGACGTTGATCCGGGTCTTGGGCGTGAGCTCGTAGCGATCGTAGTTTTTGGATTCGGAAACCAAGGCCGTGAGCGCCAACTCGGCCACGGCGCTGACCATGTTCTTGGCCTTGACGCTGTCGGCCGCGTAGCCCTGGGGCTCGATGAACCACTTCTCGTCTTTTTTGACCAACTCCACCGGCGGGTTTTCCTTGTCGGTCACCACCAGGCGATTGACTTTGGCGGTTTCGATCTTGGCCGGTTGGGGCAGATCCTCTTCATCGTTATTGGCCGAACGCGTCGTCAGGTACACCACCAGGGCCACGACCACCAGGGTCAGCAGGATATATTCTTTTTTCAGCTTCATCGTTACCTCTGTGTATTCGATCAAGTCGTCGATTTACTGAAACAGGGTTTGGATCTTCTTGGTGCGCGCGTGCCGGCGCCACCAGACCAGCAATCCGAACAGAACCACCACGATGGGCAGGCCGGCGATATTGGCCGCCTTGATCAAGGCCTTGGTGCCGCCGCCGATGGGCTGCAAGGGGTTCAGGCGCTGGGCCTTGCCGCGCATGGCCGCCACCGCCTCGCGGCCGTTCAGGGCGTCGATCATGTTGAGCACGAAGACGGTGTTGGGGCCTTGGCCTTGCTCATCCATCAACTGATCGCCGATCATCTTGGCCGAAGCGATTACGAAGATTTTGGCCGGCGCGCTCTTTTCGAGCACCGGGCTCTGGCCCTTCAAAGGGGCCGGCGTGGGCGTGGCCGTGGGTGCCGGCGTCGGGGTGGTCGGTGTTTGACCATCGCCGGCCGGCGGCACCGCTTCCTCCGGTTTGGGCGCCGCCGGTTTCTCCGGCATGGGCTTGCCTTTGAAATAGCTGTCGAACTCGCCTTCCAGGAGGTAGGCCAGGGGCCGGGAAGCCATTTCGGCGTCGTTGGCCGGCGGCTGGATGAACATGGGGTTCAGGATGATCCGGTCGCGCATCTCCCAGGAGCGCTTGGAAGAGGAGAAGAGCTTGTGAACCTTGAGTTTCTGCTCGTCGATGCGTTTGTCGTCCAGCTCCAGGGGCGACACCAGGAAGGCATACATGCCCTTGATGTTCTCCAGGTAGTCCAGCTCCTTGCTGATATTGGCGTTCTCGATGCGCGGGATGAAGTAGATCGGCTGATCGCCGCCGCCCTGCTGGGCCTGTTTCTGTTCGTGGTAGCAATTCTCGTCCATCACGAACGACTCTTTGATGCGCACGCCGTAGTGGGCCAGCAGCTTCTCCAGGCCGGTTTTGAGCGGCACGTGGAAGCGCATCTGCTGGTTGCCCATCATCAGCCCCTGGTTTTGCTGCTGCTCTTGCAGGGCATCGACGAAGAGCGCCAGGTTGGTGCCGCGCATCAGGGCCTGGTCGAGCTGGAATAGGGCATAATCGGAGAGCGGCTCGGTGGGTCGGGCCACGATCAGGGTCTTGATCCCTTCGGGCACCGGCGTTTCGTTCAGGTTGACGGCTTTGAGCGAGTAACTCTGGCTGAGCAGTTCGCCGAAGCGATTCAGCGCCTCTTCCTGAGGCCCTAAAGGCATGCCGCCGTCTCCCATGGAGAGGGTGCCGAAGCCGGCGAGGTAGCCGATTTCCTCATTGATATTGATCAGGCGGTCCAGATTGGTGCCGACCAGTTCTTCGATCTGCTCGATGGGCGTCAATTGGTACTGGTCGCCGAAGATGGGGATGCGCACCACCCGCATCAGCGGGATCTCCCGGATCTGGTCTTTGTAACGCATCAGCATGCCGATGATGCCTTCGCCCGCGGCGATATGGGCCTGGGGAATATCGGGCCAACTGTATTGCATGGCATCCAGGTTCCCCAGGGTTTGAATCTTGTCGGGGGTTACGGTGGGATCGATATACTGGTACTCCAGGCGGTCGTAGGTCTTGGCTTTCATGCCTTCCACCACGGCCTTGATGCGGTCGGGGTATTTGTCCAGTTCCTTGAGACCCAACATGGGGGCCACTTTAAAAAAGGAAGAGGAGAGCACCACGGTGACGCGCACCTTCTGCTCCAGGGCCAACAGGGCGCTGACCTTGTGGTTCAGCTTCTGGATGGCCGTGGTCAACTTGTACTCCAGCCCGTCGGTGGAGGTGATGGTTGGGATGCGCTCGACGATGTCGCCGTGGATCAGCACCAGACCCATGTAGGCCTGCTTGAATTTGAGTTCGTCCTTTTCCACGATCTGGATCTGCACCGGCTGGATGCCGTACTCCCGGGCCATCTGCTGGTTTTCGCGGGCCGCGTCGTTGAGCCCTTCGGTCTCGGCGCTGACGTTGTAGAAGCGCACCTTGAACTTTGGCTTGTTCTGCAGGGCGTACTCGTTGAGCAGATCGCGCAGGTAGAGCTCGGTGGTGTTGTGTGGCGCGGGCAGGTCTTTGGTGAAGAACACCTTGACGGTCAGCGGTTCGGTCAAGGTGGCGGCCATCTCTTTGCTGACCGGCGAGAGCGAATAGACTTTGTTGCGGGTCAGGTCGGCCCGGAAGAACAAGGTCAGGCCGGCCAGGTTGACGAGCACGACGATCAAGGCATAAACGGCGAATTTGATATATTTGGCGTATGGTTGAGCTTTGGCGTTCATGTCATCTTCCCTTTGCTATTTTTCTTCCATCACCAGATGGGTGGCATACAGACCGAGAAAAGCGATACTCAGGAAATAGACCAGATCGCGGGAATCGAGGATGCCTTTGGCGATATTGGTGAAGTGGGCATTGGCGCTGGCGTAGGTGATCAGATCCAGGATGGCCTGGGGAAAGAAGAAAAGCATCTGATCGACGATGGCCAGGAACACGCAGATCACCATGGCCACGATGCAGGCGATGATCTGGTTGCGTGTCAGGGACGAGGCGAAGAGGCCGATGCCGGCATAGGCCGCGGCCATCAGCAGGGCGCCCAGATAGCCGGCGATGGTCACGCCCCAGTCCAGGTCGCCGATAAAACTGATGAAGAACGGGTAAGAGAGGGTGGGCAGCAGCAGGGCTGCCCCGAAGGCCACGGCGGCCAGGAATTTGCCGACGATGATGTCCCGGAAGGTGACCGGCAGCGTCAGCAGCAGCTCATACGAGCCCACGTTGATCTCCTCGGCGAAGAGGCGCATGGTGACCAGCGGCATCACCAGGGCGAACAACAGGGGCAGCAAGGTGAAAAAGCGTCGCAGCTCCGCCTGGTTGTAAAGAAAGAAGGCGGAGAAGAAGAGCCAGCCCGTCACGGCCAGGAAGATGGCGATGACGATATAGGCGATGGGGGAAGTGAAGTAATCTTTGAACTCTTTGTTGAAGATCAGCAATGCTTGGCGCATATCAACTCTCCCTGGTCAGCTCGCGGAAAATGGTTTCGAGGGTCTGGGCCTCCTGGTTCATCTCCACCAGAACCCAGTCGGTGGCCTTGATGGCCGCGTAGATATCGGCCCGGGCATCGACGCCCGGCCGGCACAGGATCTGGACGCGGGTCACGCCCGGCGCCTCCTCGGGTTGGGGGGTCACCGCGCTGACCCCGGCAATGCCTTGCAGACGGCCGACCACATCCCCGGCCGCCGCGCCCAACAGGCCGATCTGGACCCGTCCCTGGCGGTCCTTGCCCGAGGTGAGCTCCTGGGTGCTGCCGTCGGCCACGATGCGGCCCTTGTTGATGATCACGATGCGGTCGCAGGTCGCCTCGGCTTCGGTGAGAATATGGGTGGAGAGGATAACGGTCTTTTGCTCGCCGATTTTGCGGATGATCTCCCGGATCTCCACGATCTGGTTGGGATCGAGGCCCGAGGTGGGTTCGTCGAGCACCAGGATCTCAGGGTCGCTCATCATGGCGTGGGCCAATCCGACACGCTGCTTCAAGCCCTTGGATAGGGTATCGATGGTTTTGTGCATGATGCCGCGCAGGCCGCACATGTCGGCCAGCTCTTGCATCCTTTTTTGCATGGTCGTGCCGTCCAGCCCGCGGATGCGGGCCACGTGCTCCAGGTAGTCATAGACCAGCATGCCCTTGTAGAGCGGTGCCGATTCGGGCAGGTAGCCGATGAGGCGCTTGATGGCCAGGGGGTCGTCGTGGATCGAAAACTCCTTGATGCGAATGTCGCCGGTCGAAGGCTTGAAGTAACCGGTGAGCATGCGCAGGGTGGTGCTCTTGCCGGCACCGTTGGGCCCCAACAACCCGACGATCTCCCCCCCCTTGATGTCCAGGTCGATGTGGTCCACGGCGCAAAAGTCGTCGTAGTACTTGGTCAATCCCTCAACATGGATCATAAACGGTCTCCTTGGTTCGTTCCGGGCCTATGGTTCCTTGAACCCTTGGAATAAGTGATGATGTACCTTGTTGTTTGTCGGCGGCGCTGGGAGGTCGCATGCGGGGCTGATCCCCGTGTGCCTTGCCGCCGCGATGCCTGAGCGAGCCTGCTGGTTAGCTCTGAAGCCGGTTTTAATAGATGAATTCGACGGGACTGTCAACCCGGTTGAAATCGTCGCGACCCCCTGAATTTTCAGTCGCCATCGCCGGGATCGGGCTTCAGGCCGGTGATACGGTACCACGGCCCTTGAATGCGGGCGGTCTTGCAGCGCGGGCAGCGGCTGGGGGGCGAGAGGCGCCGGCGATCCTTGAATTCGAAGCCGCAGCCTTCGCAGCAGGCCGGCTGCACGCCCAGGCGGCCGCCCCGGCCGGCCATGGATTTGGCGATGTGGGGCAGATGGGTCAGGGTCTCTTTTTCACGCAAGCCCAGGTGCTGGGAGAGGGCCACGATATCCATGGGCCTTTCCGAGAGCAGGGCGACAATCTGTTGTCGGATGGTAGAAGCCATTTCAAAACCTCCTTGTCCCGCCTTCAGTCTTCGCCTGTCGGCTACGCCCCGACACGTGGCTTTGACCTTGATTGAAGGTTTTGAAATGGCTTCTATGCATTATCCGGTGGAATCCATCTCCGCTGCGGAGAGCAGGCGCGCCTTGAGATGGGCGATGACCCCCTCGATGCAGGGTTCCAGGGTTTGCAGGCAGGTCCGGTAGGCCGAAAGCGGTCCGGTGTAAGGATCGTCGATCTCCGGGCGATCCGCCAGGGGGTTGAAATTCATCAGCAGTTGGGCATTGTCTTTGTTCCATCCCAGCATCTGCTGGATTGTCTCCAGGTGGGCTTGCTCCATGGTCAGGATCAGGTCGGCCCGGCGCACCATCTCACGCGTGATGTGCCGCGCCCGATGGTCGCGGATGTCGATGCCGGCGGCCGCCATGGTCTTGACCGCCAGGGGTTCGGCCTGGTGGCCGTGCAGGGCATGGGTGCCGGCCGAGTTCACCACCACCCGGCCCTGGAGCGCCGGGGGCAGGCGATGGCGCAGCAGTCCGGCCGCCATGGGGCTGCGGCAGATGTTGCCGGTGCACACCATCAGAACCTCAAACGGTGCCCTCGTAACCTGGCCAAATAAGCTTTTCTTTTTTATCAATGGGTTGCCTCATTTCTGGCTACACATGTAATGCATCTCCCCCGCGTCTGTCAATGCAGGCATGGCCTCAATGTGATCCACCCTTGATCTTTTACGCTTGCTCCATTATAAACGATTCCAGTCGGTTCAATCGCCCGCGCCAAGATCTTCCCATGCGAGCGGCCGGCACGCATTCAATTCTTGACGCACCCCGGGGCATTCATCCTTCCAATGAAGCCCTCCATGACCGCCCAGGTGCCGGAGTACACACATGACCATGTGCCGCATCCTCTTCGTGGACGACGATAAAGATATATTAATGATGGTGGAGCAATACCTGCAGATGCAGGGCTACGACATCACCACCGTCAACAGCGGCCTCAAGGCCCTGGACCTGGTCAAGGACCAGGACATCGACATCATCTTCACCGACTACAAGATGCCGGAATTTAACGGTCTGGAGCTGCTGGCGGCGGTCAAGCAATACAAGCCCGAGATCGAAGTGATCGTGGTCACCGGCTACGGCTCCATGGAGTCGGCCATCCAGGCCATGAAATTCGGCAGTTACGACTACCTGCAAAAGCCCTTCAAGCTCGACCACCTCAAGCTGATCATCGACCGCATCAGTGAGGAGAAAAAGGTCAAGGACAAGGCCGACCTGATCCGCAAGCGCGGCAGGGAGCGGCATAAATTCGAGGGGTTGGTGGGCATCAGCGCCCGCATGCAGCAAATCTACGAATTGATCGAAACCGTGAGCCGGCAAGACCCCATGGTGCTGATCCAGGGCGAAAGCGGCACCGGCAAAGAGCTGGTGGCGCGCACCATCCATCACTGCGGCCCCCGCCGGGACAACGCCTTCGTACCGGTCAATTGCGGCAGCATCACCGAGGGGGTGCCCGAGGAACAGCTCGTGGCCAATGTCACCGCCCTCATGCAGCGCGTCCAGGGCGGCACCCTCTACCTGGATGAAATCGCCGAACTGGCGCCGGCCTTGCGTCTGACCATCCTGCAAGCCCTCAAGGACGAGCGCGGCAAGAGCGCCACGGCACCCCATGTCATCGCCGCCACCAGCAAGGAGCTTTCCGAGGTGATCGCCAGCGGCGCCTTGAAGAAAGATCTCTTCGACCTGCTCAATGCCGTGGTGATCCGCATGCCGCCCCTGCGCGAGCGGCTGGAGGATATCTGCCTGCTGATCAACCACTTCGTGCACCAGGCCTGCGCCAAGCACAACCGGCGGCCCATCAGCGTATCGCCCGACGCCCTGGACATCCTCATGCGCTATCACTGGCCCGGCAATCTGATCCAACTGCAGAACGTCATCGAGCGCGCCCTGGCCCTGGGGGTCGATGCCATTCAGCCCAACGACCTGCCGGCCGAGATCCAGACCTTCAGCACGATCTCCAAGATGGGGTAGCGCCGACCGACATTCTGCTCATCCAGCCGCCCATCCGCGACTTTTACCTGACCGCCAAGCGCACCCAGCCATACGGGCTGGCCTGCATCGCGGGGGGCCTGCGCCAAAGCCGGTTCAGCGTGGCCATCCTGGATGGTCTGGCCAGCGCCAAATCGCGCATCATCCCCTGGCCGGACGAGATGGCCTACCTGGCCCCCTTTTATGGCCGTCCGGACCGCTCGCCCTTCGGCCTTTTCCACCACTTCCGCCACTTCGGCTACAGCTTCGAGCACCTGGCCCGGCAAGCCCAAGCATCCGGCGCCTGGCTGGTGGGCATCTCTTCGCTCTTCAGCGCCTACGAAGATACGGCCCTGGCCGCGGCGGCCGCCGTCAAAAAGGCCTGCCCCCAGGCGCGTGTCGTTCTGGGCGGCCATCACCCCACCGCCCTGCCCGGGGCCCTGCTGGCCCATCCGGCCGTGGATTTCGTGTTGCGTGGGGATGGCGAGATCGGTTTGCCGGCCCTGGCCCGGGCGTTGCGTCAGGGCACGCCCTTGGCCGACGTTCCCGGCCTGGCCTGGCGGCGGCCCGACGGCACCCTGGCAATCCATCCGCCGGCGCGGGTGGATGATCTGGACCACCTGCCGCCACCGGCGTTCGATCTCATCGACTGGCATTTTTATCGGCGCGCCGGCCGGGGCGGCCTGGCCCTTTCGGCCGGCCGGGGCTGCCCCCTGCGCTGCACCTATTGCGCGGTGAATGCCGCCACTTTTCACGGTTACCGCTGCCGCAGCGTGGCCGGGGTGATGGCCGAGCTGGCGGCCGCCGATCGCCAGGCGCCCCTGGGCTTCATCGACTTCGAAGACGAGCATCTCACCGCCGACCGGCGTTGGTTCCTGGCCCTGATGGCCGCCATACGCACTCATTTCAAAGGCCGCCCGCCGGAGCTGCGCGCCATGAACGGGCTGCTGGCCGCTTCCCTGGACGAAACGATCATCGGCGTGATGTGCGCCAGCGGTTTCAAGACGCTCAACCTGGCCCTGATCACCACCGCCGCGGCCCAGCTCAAACGCTTCAACCGGCCGGACCTTACCGCGGAGTTGGATCGGGTCCTGGCGCTGGCGGCGCGTTATGACATGAGCAGCGTGGCCTATCTCATCGTGGCCGGCCCCGGACAGGACCCCATGGATAGCTTGCAGGATCTGCTCTTCCTGGCCCGGCGGCGCGTGCTGGCCGGCGTCTCGGTCTTCTACCCGGCCCCGGGTAGCGCCGATTACGGCTGGTGCCAACGCCAGGGGCGGTTGCCCGCTTCTTCCGGGCTGCTGCGGGCCACGGCCCTGCCGCTGGTCCATGTCACCGACCGGCGCCAGGCCGTCACCCTGCTGCGCCTGGGGCGCATCCTTAACTTCATGAAGGCCGCCCTCGATCAAGGCGAACGTCTGCCGGCGCCGGCCGCCGTCCCGGATAAGCTGGATCTTTCTATAGATCGCGCCGCTATCGGGCGGATGCTTCTGGCGGCTTTTTTACGCGATGGTGCGGTGTGCGGCGTGGACGATGAGGGGCGGGTCTATGAGCATACGGTGGACCTGGAACTGGCGCGGGCCTTCCGGGATGGAATCGAGAGGGCGCCGGTACGGGGGGCGATCCGATAATGGGGCGAACGCCCTCAATCCTCCAAATACCCGGTCAATTCCAGCGGCGTATAAGAAAGGTAGGCAAACAGCCGCTGCTCCAACTGCAGCGTGTGATCCCAGACCGCTCGCATCCACTGCCGATGTTCGTCGGTCTTGCAATAGCGCTGGATGATGTAGTTCATGCGATCCGCCAGGGGCACCACCTGATCGTGCAGCACCCGCTTGTCGGCATAGTTGACCACCTCGGCCTCGCTGGGCGCCGCCTGGGCAAAATAGGCATCCAGGATCACGTGCTGGCGGATGATATCCCCCACCTCGGGAAAGCCCAGGCCGCACAGATATTCGCCGCCGGTCTTGGAGTGATTTTCGCCGGTGGAAAAGCTGCGCGGCTTGGTGATGTCGTGCAGCAGGGCCGAGGCGTTCACCAGCGGTCGGTTGAGCGTCACCCCGGCCTGGATCAAGCCGTCGGTCAGCAGCAGCGCCACCCGGCAGACCAATTCGGAATGGGCTTGGATATGGGCCGGCATCTGCATCACCGCCAGCATGTTCAGGCACTCGTCGGGTTGGGGAATACGCACCTTGGCCTCCGGTAAATCGATTCACGCGATAATCATTTATAGCCGACGACCTGCGCGCGGGACAAGGTGAAGTTTCAACTTTTACCTCCCGACCCGATCTTTCTTTTTGACATGCCCTGACCTTTTTCTTATCCTTTCCGCTTGGTGGCCCTGTCTTCCCAGCCTTAACCCTTCAGAAGAACGGAACCATGCAAATCCCCGAAGCCCTCAACATGGATTACTTGGATGAGCAGTATCGACGCTACAAGGCCGACCCCGAGTCGGTGAGCCGCGAGTGGCGCGTTTTTTTCTACGGGTTCGATATCGGTCAGCAACAGGGTGGCGCCGCTCCGGTGAGCGCCCAACCGTCGCCCGAGTGCGATCCCTCCCAGGCCCAGGTGGCCGAGCTGATCCTGCGCTATCGGCAGTTGGGCCACCTGCTGGCCTGCATGGACCCTTTGAGCGCCTGTCCCACGGCCCACCCTTTGCTCGATCTGGGCAGTTTCGGCTTGGGCCCCGCCCATCTCCAGCGGACCTATGCCACGCCCCAGTTCGATTTCAGGCCGCAAGCCACGCTCCAGGAGATCGTCGCGATTCTCAAGCAGACTTACTGCCGCTCGGTGGGCGTGGAGTACATGCACCTGCAAGACCCGGACGAGCGCGCCTGGCTGCAAACGCGCATGGAGCCGGTGCGCAACCAGCCGCCTCTGACGGTAGAAGAACAGCGCCGGGTCCTGGAGAAATTGACCCGGTCGGCCATGTTCGAGCAGTTCCTCAACAAGCGCTACGTGGCGGTGACACGCTTTTCACTGGAAGGCGGCGACGGCGTGATCCCCATGCTCGACGCCCTGCTGCGCAAGCTGGCCCAACTGGGGGCCGAAGAGATTATCCTGGGCATGGCCCACCGCGGCCGGCTCAACGTCCAGGCCAACATCCTCAACCGGCCCGTGGAAGAGATCATCGCCGAGTTCGAAAATTGCTACGACAGCAGCCAACTGGTCGGCGCCGGCGACGTCAAATACCACAAAGGCTACCTGGGTGACGTCGATCTGGGCGCCGATGGCCGGCTGCAAGCCCTGCTGGTCAACAATCCCAGCCACCTGGAAGCGGTGAGCCCGGTAGCCCTCGGCATCGCCCGGGCGCGCCAGGAGCGCCGCGGCGAGGCCGGACACCGTCAGGTGGTGCCCATCCTGCTGCACGGCGACGCGGCTTTCGCCGGCCAGGGCGTCGTGGCCGAAACCCTCAACCTGAGCCAGCTCAAGGGCTACAAGACCGGCGGCACGCTCCACGTGGTGATCAACAACCAGATCGGCTACACCACCTTGCCCGACGATGCCCGCTCCACGCGCTACGCCACGGACCTGGCCAAGATGCTGATGGTGCCCATCTTCCACGTGCACGGCGAGAATCCCGAGGCCCTGGTGCACGTCATCCGCCTGGCCGCCGAATACCGCCACGAATTTGCCAAGGACGTGGTGGTGGATGTGGTCTGCTACCGGCGCTTCGGCCATAACGAGGGCGACGAACCCTACTTCACCCAACCGCTGATGTACGACCGCATCCAGAACCGGCCTTCGCCGCACAAAATCTACGCCGAGCAGTTGGTCGCCGCTGGCGCGGCCACCGCCCAGCAGGTAGCGGCCATGGAAAAGGAGACGACCCAGCGCATGGAGGCGGCCTATGACGAAGTGCGCAACAGCAGTTGTCCCTTCCCCGAAGCGCGTTTCTTCAAGGAGTGGGAGGCCTACACCGGCCGTTACAGCCATCAACCGGTCCCCACGGCCGTGCCCGAAAAGCGGCTCGCGGCCCTGGCCCGGCGCATCGACACGCTGCCCCCGGGATTCGCGCCCCATTCCAAAATCAAACTGCTCTTGAACCGCCGACTGGAGGCCGTGGAAAAGGGCCTGGGCATCGATTGGGGCAATGCCGAAGCCCTGGCCTTTGCCAGCCTGCTGGACGAGGGCATCCCCATCCGCCTGAGCGGCCAGGACAGCGGCCGGGGCACCTTCAGCCAGCGCCACGTCGTGCTGTACGACCGCAAGAATGGCGAAAGCCATCAGCCGTTGAGCCATTTGGGCGACGGCGCGGCGCGCTTCGAGGTCTTCGACAGCCCCCTGTCGGAGTACGCTGTCATGGGCTTCGAGTACGGCTACGCCCTGGCCCGGCCCGACGGAATGACCCTCTGGGAAGCCCAGTTCGGCGATTTTTCCAACAATGCCCAGGGCGTCATCGATCTGTCCATCGCCAGCGGCGAAACCAAATGGCGGCGCCTGTGCGGCTTGGTGCTGCTGCTGCCCCACGGCTGGGAGGGCTTGGGACCGGAACACTCCAGCGCCCGCCTGGAGCGATTTTTACAGTTGTGCGCCGACGACAACATGCAGGTGTGCGATGTGACCACGCCGGCCCAGTACTTCCATC
>JAKAFO010000015.1 GCA_021819735.1 Deltaproteobacteria bacterium | reverse complement strand
GGTTGCCCCGCAGGGCCACGATGACGGCATCCGGTCGCAGGTGTTTGATCTGGGCGCCCCGCCGCAGGCTGCTGGTGCCTATCCGTGCGCCCTTGGGAAGCGTCTCCAAAGAGCCGGGGACGGAAGTAATCAAGGCATCCAGGGGATTTTCGCGTTGGGGCACGGCGCCGATGGTCAAGCCCGCAGGAATCTCGGCCGGCATATCCTTCATGCTGTGCACGGCCAGGTCGACGCGGCGGTCCAGCAGCGCCTCTTCGATCTCTTTGACGAAGAGGCCTTTGCCGCCCACTTGGGCCAGGGGCACATCCGTGATCTTGTCGCCCTGGGTCTTGATGATCACCAGTTCCACGGCCAGCTCGGGCCGCAGGCGGTTGATGGCTGTCTGGACCCAGCGGGCCTGCCACAGGGCCAGTTGGCTGCCCCGGGTGCCGATGCGCAATGGGGAGGCCATCAGTGGCCGCAACCCGCGCAACTGGAAGCCGAACAGCCGCCGCAGGACGAGGCGCCGGCCGACGCCGAAACCGTCTCGCCGCCGCTGCCTTTGGAGACGAAACCGCAACAGGACATCAAACGGCAAACCTTGGCGCTGTTGCATTCAGGGCAGTTCGGGCTCTCCTTGCCGAAGACCAGTTGCTCGAACTCTTTCCCGCATTTTTTACATTGATATTCATAAATAGGCATGGGTGCTTCTCCTTCCGAAATACAAAAAAGCACCAACTTATAACGATTGCGGGCTCAAAATGCAAGGTACGCGTTCAGGCGCAGCACTGTTTGTCTTTATCGCCGGCCGCGAGCTGCTCCTGGATATCGGCGATCTGGTGGCTGGCGTCGCAGCCCAGGGCGGTGGCGCTTTCGTATTCGGCCAGGGCGCGGTCCAATTGATTGTGCTTGTGGTACAGGCGCGCCAGGCGCAGGCGGAAAAGGCCGTTTTCCGGCGCGAGAGTCACGCTCTGGCGGCAGAAGGTGACGCAGATTTCCGGGTTTTCGCCTTTGACGTCATACAGCGATCCCAGCGCCGACAGGGCCGCCGCATCGTAAGGGTTGATCTTCACTGCGCGCTGGTAGGCTGCAATGGCCGGATGGGTTTGGCCCAGGGAGGCGCGGCAGCGTCCCAGCAAGGTATGGGCCGGAGCGCTGGTGTTGCGAATCTCGATGGCCTTTTCCAGATAGGGGATGGCTTCGGCATAGGCTTTCTGCTCGCTGAGCAGTTTTCCGATCTGGAAGGGGATTTCGAAGGTCTGGGTCTCTATGGCGTACGCCTGGCGGAATTGCTTCAGGGCCGCGGCCGGCTGCTTCTCCAACAGCCAGAGAACGCCCAAGTTGTAGGCCGCCATGGCCTCCTGGGGGTCGAGGCGCTGGGCGCTTTCGAAGGCGGCTCGGGCGCCGTCGCGATCGCCGCTTTGGGCCAGGCAGATTCCCAGGCTGTTGTGAACATTGACATTGTTCGGGGCCAGACGCAAGGCGGTGCGGTATTCGGCGATGGCCTTGGCCAGGTCTCCATCTTGGTAGCGATAGTCGCCGCTGATGTTCAGGCTCACCGCGTCGAATTCTGCAATGCTGCCGGGACCGAAAAAAGCGGCGTGATCCAAGGCCTTGCAGGCGTTCTGCAAGACATCCTGGTACGAGAAGTCAAGCTGGGGAAATCGGCTGATGCCGACCGAAATCGTTTCCGTGCAACTCGCGGCCAAATCCATCTGAAGCCGGCGGGCGGATGCTTCGGCCGCATGCATGTCTATCTCGGGCAGGGCCGCGCCATACAGCCCTTGTTTCCAGGCAAACCAAACGCCGGAGGACTGCTTTGCCATGGCTTCCAGGCAGCCTGACAGGATTCCGGTGGCGGTGTTGTGCTCCTCGGCCGGCGGCAAATCGAAGCGTATGGCCAGGGCGACGAAACACGGCCAATCCCCCAAACGCGCAACGATCACCTCCGGGGGCGCGGGGGCTGGAGACACGGGGCGGTCCCCTTCGGCCGGTGTGGCTTCCGCTTGGGTTACCTGCGGGATGCGGGCATGCAGGGCCGCTCCGGATGCGGTGCGCAGAAAGGACTGCTGGCCGGTGCCTTTCTCAGGCGACGAAGATGGCATAAGCTCGCTCCAATCGGACGTATGGGGGCGGATGGATCAACCCGGAATCCTTTGTACCATGTCCGCGAAAGCCGCGACGACGATTTCCAGTTCATCGTCCTGGAGGGTGCGCGGATCTATAATATAGAGATCGTTCTCGATGCGTCCGATAATGGGGGGACGGCCGTTGCGCAGGGCCGCTTCGATGCGGTTGGGCGATTGCCCGTCCAGGGCGATGCCCACGCAACAACTGGGAAGGTCCAACAGGGGCAGTGCCCCGCCGCCGGCCCGGGAGGTGAGATCGCACAGGGTCACGCTCAGCCGCGGGTGGTTCAAGCCGCGCAGCGCTTCGGCCAATTGCCGGGCCCGGCCTTCGATCTCAGGCCGAAGGCAGAGCAGCATGCGCAGGGTGGGGATGCGCTTTACGGCCTGGGCTTCATCCCGGTAGAGGCGCAGGGTCGCCTCCAGGGCCGCCAGGGTCAACTTGTCGATGCGCAGGGCGCGGGTCAGGGGATTGGCCTTGATGCGCTCCAGGATCTCCCGGCGTCCGACGATCAGGCCCGACTGGGGACCGCCCAGGAGTTTGTCGCCGCTGAAGGTGACCACATCCACGCCGGCGGCCACCGAGGCTTGCACCGTGGGTTCGGCGGCCAGGCCGTATTGGGTCAGGTCGATGAAGTTGCCGCTGCCCAGGTCTTCCATGACCGGCAGGTTCAATTGCCGGCCCAGGGCCACCATGTCGGTCAGGCTGACGGCCGTCGTAAAGCCCACGATGGCGTAATTGCTGGTATGCACCTTGAGAAGCAGTCCGGTGGCCGTGGTGACGGCCTGCTGGTAGTCGCGCAGGTGGGTGCGGTTGGTGGCGCCGACCTCCTTGAGCAGGGCCCCGCTGCGGGCCATCACATCCGGAATGCGGAACGAACCGCCGATCTCCACCAACTCGCCCCGGGAAATGATCACCTCTTTGCCCCTGGCCAGGGTGTCCAGACAGAGCAGCACGGCGCCGGCGTTGTTGTTTACGACCATGGCCGCTTCGGCGCCGGTGAGCTCGCACAGCAGCTCTTCCACGGCGCTGTAACGCGATCCGCGCCGGCCGGTCTCGAGATTGAATTCCAGGTTGGAGTAACGGGCGGCCATGGCCGACACGTGGTCGATGGCTTCCTGGGCCAGGCAGGAGCGCCCCAGGTTGGTATGCACCACCACGCCGGTGGCGTTGATCACGCGCTTTAAGTTGTAGCTTTGGATTTGGGTTGCGCGCCGGATGACCGTCGCCATCAGCGCCCCGGGGGATAGGGCCGGCTCGGCAAGAGACGCATCCTGGGCCAGGATCCGCTGGCGCAGCGCCTCCAGTGACTCGCGAATGGCACGGGTCACGACGCTTTTGGGCGTCGATTGCAAGGCCGGTTCATCGTCCGCCGCCAACAGAAGAAGATCCACGCCCGGGAGGCTGCGGAGCAGGTGTTGCTGTCGAGGGTCGATGGGCATAAGCCGTTGTACTCTTCTTCGCCGTCAGGGATTGGCCGCGGCGCACTCGGTCGTGGACTTGAGCACCACATCGGGAATCAGGTCCACCAGATGGTCGAAGTCGTCCAGGTTCAGGTCGATGCTTTCCAGATAAGCCGCCAGGGCGCTGGTATCGATGCGTTCCAATTCGAATCCGACATTAAAACGGGACAGCAGCAAATCGGCGAGGTAAACGAGGATCGCCAGCGGCTTGAATGGACTCTCCTTATCCGGGTGATGGTGATAGCGGATGGCATGGGCCAGGGATTCCGGGAACGACCATTGTTGGGCCAGCATGCGGCCGGCCTCAGCGTGGTCGATGCCCAGCAGGCGCCGCTCGATGGTCAGCAGATTTTCGTTCTTCTCCATGGCCTGGCGGTAAAACAGCGGATAGGCCGGGGCCACGTACTGGTCCAGCACCACCTTGCCGATATCGTGGAGCAGGCCGGCGGTATAGGCTTTGCGCGGTTCCACCTTGCCGGTTTTGACGGCCAGGGCTTCGGCCACCAGGGCGCAGCCCAGGGCATGGTGGTACAACCCGCCCTTGCACAAGGAGTATCCCGATGAGGATTGATCAAAATAGCCCTGGACGGCCGCCGAGATCACCAGTTTGACCACTTGATCGGTGCCCAGATAGATCAAGGCTTGGTCCAGGGATTCTATGGCCTGTCTTTTGGCAAACATGGCCGAATTGGCCAATTGAATCGCCCGGGCGCTGATCACCTGGTCCTTGCGGATTTCGTCGGCGATTTTCTGGATGGCATGCCCCTGGTCCTCGATCATGCGCATCACTTTCAAGGCCACCTGGGGGATCGGCAGCAGGTGATCCATGGATGCCTTGATTTCCGCCGGGGTGGGGACCTTGATATCCGCCGGTGCGTTCAGCTTGGCGATGCCGGCCGGTTCGATGGTGCACTGGCCGGTGGCCATATCCAAGCTGAGGCAGCAGGTAAAAAAGCCGCCGGTTTCGGAACGGATGACTTCGATCTTCCGCCCGGCCAGGTACTCGCGCACCGTGTCGGCCGTCCGTCCGCCGATATCCAGCGCCAGATCCTGTTCGCTCAGCGGGCCCACCAGGGCGCCGCCGGCCATGGTGGCCACCATGGCGTCGGCCTGGGCGCCTTTTTCCAGAAGAGCCGCGATGAGCAGCGGAACGCCGGTGGAGGCGTATTTTTCGGGTTGCTTGACGGTGCTGAGCGACACCGGTTCGGGCAGCAGCAGATGAATCATGCCGCCAATCCCGCTTTTCCGGCAATATACGGCCAAGCCGACACAAGTACCCAGGTAGGCTTGGAGAAACAATGGCTTGCGCTCGGATATGCTCAGGGTCCCGGCGGCCACATGATGTCGTAGGGTCACATTCATCGTACTTCCTGCCGATTTCTCCCCTGACTGTTTACCCGCCGTTATGGCTCAATAACCAAATCAATACGCGCCCAGGGGAAGGTATGGTGTTTCGATACCGGAGATAGTGCGTTTCGGCATTTCGCGTAAGCTGTCTAATACCATGATTTCGGTAGAAAATTCAATTCCTATTCTGGCCCATGAGCGTCAAGGGTGTGGCCGGTGACGGCTTGGCGCGGGCGGGCACAGGCTCGGGTTGTCTTTTCAGCGAATTGAAAATATAGAGGGATGCGTAACTCGGGCGGATAGGCCGCTTCCCAACCCCCCATGAAGGAAGTCCCAAAAAATGCAACAGCGCAACAAACCGGGCAAAGAATACATTGTCTTCCCGCTGGATGTGGCCGACGCCCAGGCGGCCAAGCAATTGGTCCAACGGCTGCACGCGGATGTCGGCATGTTCAAGATCGGCCTGGAGCTTTTCATCCGAGGCGGACCGGAGCTGGTACGCTGGCTGGCCGAGCATGCCGCGGCCGGCATTTTTCTGGATCTGAAGCTGCACGATATTCCCGCCACCGTGCGGCGCGCCATGCAGGGCATTGCCGATCTGAAGGTGGCCCTGACCACGGTGCATTGCGGCGAAAGCGCGGCCATGCTGGCGGCGGCCGTGGAAGGCAGCCAGGGCAAGGTAGGCGTTCTGGGGGTCACGGTCCTGACCAGCGTCTCGGCCGCCGATCTGCAAGCCGCCGGATACACGCCGGCCATGGCCGCCGATCCGCGGCACCTGGTACTGCACAAAGCGCGCATGGCCCAGGCCGCCGGCTGCGCCGGCATCGTCTGCTCGGGCCACGAAGCGGCCGCCATCAAAGCCCAACTGGGACCAAACTTTTTAGCGGTGACGCCCGGCATCCGTCCAGCCTGGACGCTGGACAAAAAAGACGATCAACAACGCGTGATGACCCCGGCCCGGGCCGTGGCCCAGGGGGCCGACTATATAGTCATCGGCCGGCCCATCCGCGACGCCGCCGACCCGGTGGCGGCGGCGCGGCGCATCGCGGAAGAGATTGAGGGGGGCGTAGGCTGAAGGCTGAAGGTGAAAAAAATCAGTAGGGTCTGAGATGCTATTGAGTTTTTCTTCGGCTTATTTCTCCAGGGGATTATATCCAGGCTTTTTGCACAAACCTTGTGGATTTCCGAGGATGTCCGGTTTGTAAACCTTTTCCACCCAATCTTCGGGTTTGATCTCTTCGAATGCGACCGAGACTGATTTTTCTTCGCATCCCGCAATGGCCACCACGTCCTTAACGATTTCATCGGCGAGGTGCGTCTTTTGTTGGTCTGATCTTCCTGGATAAAGTTTTACGATGACATGTGGCATTGTCTGCTCCTTATTGAGACACCTTCCAACGGCATCTCCCATCACTTGTCAAAATCGTCATCTGATGGATCGTAATCCGATTAAGCCGCGCAAGCCGTACCTTTTGAGAAAGCCCTTCACTGTTGAGCCCGGCCTGTATTTTAATCCCGTCGAATTCGACGGGATTAAATTCGTTCGCCCATAATAAGTCCTTCACTCCAACCCTCCTCCCAATTCCGCCTCAATCTCCTCCACCGTTGGCAGGCTGGATTTAAGATTCTCCGGCAGGGCGCGGGTCAGTTCGTAATCGGAGATGCCGATGGGTTTGTGAATGTCACGCAGGCTGTACTCAGCCAGGATGCGGTCCTTGGTCTGGCAAAGAATCAAGCCAATGGTGGGTTGATCGGTTTTATCCTTCAACAGCTCGTCCACGGCCGAACAGTAAAAGTTCATCTTCCCTGCATACTCAGGTTTGAAGTCACCCTTTTTCAGTTCAATTACGATGAAGCAGCGTAATCTGAGGTGATAGAAGAGCAAATCGAGGTAAAAATCCCTGCCGCTGACCTCCAGGTGGTATTGTCGGCCCACGAAGGCGAAACCGGCGCCCAGTTCCAAAAGAAATTTCTCGATGTGCCGGACCAGTCCGACCTCCAGCTCTCGTTCATGGAAAGGTTCCTCAAGTGTCAGAAAGTCGAATACATAGGGGTCTTTGAACATCTGGCGGGCCAGCTCCGATTGCGGCGCGGGGAGATGATCTAAGAAATTGCTGACCGCCTTTCATGCGTTCGCGTGGGTATTGCGCTTGATCATCGCCGATAGGGAATCCCGGCTCCAGCCCTGTTCGATGGTCTGCTGCATGTACCAGAGGTGGGCCGGGAGCTCTTTGACTCTCTCCATCAGCACGATATTGTGGCCCCAGGGAATTTGTGCAACGAGCCGTTGCATGATTTGAAGCCCTTTGTCATCAACACGTTGCATTGCGTCTTGCGGCGCATTTCCCGGCGGGTCGCCCACGCTGCCCAATTTTGCAACGGGTTGTTGCAAAATTGCCGGAGAATCGTACTCACGGGCAAATCGGATCATGTACCCGATATTTCTCTCGGAGAAGCCCTTGACCTCAGGCAGTTCGTTTTTCAGATCCGTCGCCAGCTTGGGGATGATGCCCGCGCCCCAGCCTTTTTCCTTCTGCCGCCGATGGATCATGCGGCCTATATCCCAATACATGGCGATCATCTCGGCATTGGCGGATAGAAACGCGCGCTGCTGGGCCTGATGGATTCGACCCTTGATTTCGGTCAGGAGTTTACCGTATCCGGCCAGGTTAGAACTCATACCCGATCTCCTTCAAATTTTCGCGGATGCGCTTTTCCAGTTCGCTATTCTCAGGCATGTCGGAGTAGCTCCAAATTGGTTAAATGTAGCTGAGATTTTTCGGTGTGGTTTTGGTGACTGAAGGCTAACACCCTGTATTGACGGATAATGCAATCATCCGCGAAACGCAAGGAATAAAACTAAGGCGAGAAGCAGCAACTATGGAATAGGGTGAAATGGATAAGGAAAGAGGGGATAATACCGCGACATCCGACCGATAAGATCGGGTGGCTCAATCTGTTGCTAATACAAAGTGAAGTAGCGCCAAACCGCCAATGCCATCACCACCAGGCCCAGTGCCAGGATGAAGATGAGCTGGTCTGGGCTGAAGCGTGGCGCTTTCACTTCACTGCTATTCTTCCGCGTCCAGGCCGAAGGCGGTGTGCAGCACGCGCACGGCCAGTTCGGTGTACTTCTCGTCGATGACGCACGAGATGCGGATTTCGGAAGTGCCGATCATCAGGATGTTGATGTTCTCCCGGGCCAGGGTGTTGAACATCACCGAGGCCACGCCGGAGTGGTTCTTCATGCCCACGCCGATGACCGAAACCATGGCGATGTTGGTGTCGCCCAGGACTTCTTCGGCGCCGACCTGCTGGGCGACCTTCTTGGCGATCTCCATGGTGCGCTTGAAGTCTCCCTTGGGCACCGTGAAGGTCATGTCGGTCTTGCCTTCCTTGCGGGTGTTCTGGATGATCATGTCCACGAGGATGCCCGCTTCGGAGATGGGGGAGAAGATCTTGGCGGCGATGCCGGGTTGATCGGGGACTTTCGTCAAGGTCACGCGGGCCTGCTTCTTGTCGTGGCTGACACCGGAAACCACCAATTGTTCCATGCCCGAATCTTCGCTGACGACCATGGTGCCTTCCTCCTCATTAAAAGATGACCGTACGTGGACGGGTATATTGTATTTTTTAGCGAAGCCCACCGAGCGAATCTGCAACACTTTGGCGCCCAGGCTGGCCATGTTGAGCATTTCATCGTAAGTGATGGTCTTGAGCTTGCGCGCCTTGGGACAGACGTTGGGATCGGCGGTGTAGACGCCGTCCACGTCGGTGAAGATCTCGCAGACATCGGCCTTCAGGGCGGCGGCGATGGCCACGGCCGAAGTGTCCGACCCGCCCCGGCCTAAAGTAGTGATGTTGCCTTTCATGTCATAGCCCTGGAAGCCGGCCACGACCACGATGCTTTTCTTCTCGAGCAGTTGATGCAGCCGCTTGGAATTGATCTCGATGATGCGGGCGTTGCCGTAGTCCGAATCGGTGACCACCTCGATCTGATGACCGAGCATGGACTGGGCTTTGTACCCCATGGAGATCAGCATCATGGCCAGCAGGGTGACCGTGGTCTGTTCGCCGGTGGCCAGCAAGGCGTCCAGCTCCCGCTTGTCCGGATCTTCGCACGCTTTCTGGGCCAACTCGATCAGGCCGTCGGTGGCGCCGGACATGGCCGATAGAATGACGACCACATTGTTGCCTTGATCGTAGGTCTTGGCCACCCGCCGGGCCACGTTGCGGATGCGGTCGATGTTGGCCACCGAGGTGCCGCCGAATTTTTGAACGACAAGGGCCATGGTTGCTCCTCAAAGGTATTGTTTCTACTTGGATCTTTCTTCCCAAATTTTGCCCGTCTCCATTATCAAATTGTCTATGCCGCGTCCATAGCCAATTAAGCGGATCGCGCGGCACTGCTCATCGATCGGGGCAAATTCGATCACCAGGTTTTCCGCCGGCCACTGGCTCTCGGGCAAGCGTTCGGACCACTCCACGGCCACCACGGCGTCGTAGCCCAGGATCTCGCCCAGGCCGATGCGATCGGCGTCCAGTCCGCCTTCCAGGCGATACAGGTCCACGTGGTAAAGGGGCAGGCGGCCGGGGTAGTCGTTGATCAGGGCATAGGTGGGGCTGGCGATGACATAGTCGCCAGGCACCTCCAGTCCTTGGGCCAGTCCCTGGACAAAACAGGTTTTGCCGCTGCCCAGGTCACCATGGAGGCGCAGGGCGATCCCCTTTCGAATGCACTGGCCCAGGCAGTTACCCAGAAGGCGCGTCTGTTCGGGGCTATTGGTCGTGATCGCGAACATGGATCATCCTCAGAATAAGGGCGTGCCCAGGGGCGGTGTCGGCGGGTCGTCCAGAACCCGACGGATGGCCCGGGGCAGGGCGTGCATGACTTCCGTGGCCAGATAGCCCCAGGGCGCTTGGGCGGCCAGGATGTCGGCCGAAAGGCCATGCAGGAAGACGGCCGCCAGGGCCGCATCCAAGGGCGAAAGACCTTGAGCCAGCAGGCCGGTGACGGCACCGGTGAGCACATCGCCCATGCCGCCGCTGGCCATGCCGGCATTGCCGGTGGGGTTGATCCACACCCGGCCGTCGGGCGCCGCCACCAGCGTGCGGCCGCCTTTGAGGATCACAACGACGTTGTATTGCTGGGCCAGGCCGCGCGCGGCGGCCAGGCGGTCTTTTTGAACGTCGGCCGTGGTGCACTGGCGCAGCCGGGCCATTTCGCCGGGATGGGGCGTGAGCACCGTGGGTGCCGGGCGTTCGCCGAGCAGGGTGATTTGCGCGGCCAGGTGGTTCAAGCCATCGGCGTCGACTACCAGGGGCAAAGGGCAGTCGCGCAGGATGCGGTGCACCAGGGCGCGCGTTTGGGGCGCCAGGCCCAGGCCGGGGCCCAGGGCCACGCAACGTTTGCCTTCCCAGGCCCTGGCGACCTCGCTGAAGGCCGCCTCGGTCAAGGCGCCCTGGCCATCTTCGGGCAACGGCAAGGTCATGGCCTCGACGGTCAAAGACTCCAGGATGGGGTTCAGGCTGCGCGGAACCGCCAGGGTCACCAATCCGGCCCCCGTGCGTACGGCGGCCGTGGCGGCCATGGCCGCGGCGCCGGTCTTGCCCGTGGAGGCTGCCACCACCAGCGCATGACCGGTATGACCTTTGTGCGCGTCGGCCGGGCGCGTCGGCAGCAGGCCGCGCACCTGTCGGCCGGTGATCAAGGCTTGGCGAGTTGGAATGGTTTCGGCCACGGAGGGCGGAATGCCGATGTCGATCACATCCACCGCCCCGCAGTACTCGAGGCCGGGATAAATCAGATGGGCGATCTTGGCGTGGCCGAAGGTGGCCGTGGCCGTGGCCCGCACCGCCACCCCGCAGGGTTGCCCGGTGTCGCTGTTGAGCCCGGACGGGATGTCCACGGCCAACACCGGCCGCTGCAAGCTGTTGAGGAAGGTGATGACCTCATGGAAGAGGCCCTGCACATCGGCGTTCAGTCCTGTGCCGAAGATGGCGTCGATCCACAGGGGAATAAGGCGCATCTCGTTTTGCCGGGCGTCAAAGGCGGCTTTGTCGGGAGTCTCGATGACCGGCACCTGGAGCTTGGGCAGCAATTGGAGGTTGGCGGCGGCATCGCCCTGCACCCGGTCCTGGGTGGAGAGCAAAAAGACCTGCACCGCGATGCCCTGCTGGGCCAGGTAGCGCGCCATGACGAAGCCGTCGCCGCCGTTGTTGCCCCGGCCGGCCAATACCCCCACGCGCCCCGGCCGACCGGCGTAGATTCGCTCCAGAAAGCTGCGCGTGGCGCCCCGGCCGGCGTTCTCCATGAGCACTCGGCCGGGAAGGCCGAAGGTTTCGATGGTGTTGCGGTCCATGGCCTGCATTTCGGCTGCTGTGACGACACGCATGCAAAGCTCCTATCTCTTTTCAGAGCGCCCGGATGATCGCCAGCATATCCCTCACGGCCGTCTCCATGCCCACCAGCACCGCCCGGGCCACGATGCTTTGCCCCACGGTGAACTCATCCACTTCCTTGAGCCCGGCAAAAAGCTTGATCAGCCGGTAGTCCAGGCCGTGCCCCACGGCGATGTGCATCCGCAGACGATGGGCCACCTTGACCGTGTCCACGATCCGGCTTAACTCCTGGGTTTGCTGGGCGGCCGAATCCGCGCTGCTCAGGCGGCCGGCATGGATGTAAATCCAATTGGCCTTGGTCTGGTGCACCAGCTTGGCATGGTCCGGCTCCGGCACCACCGAAACACCTGCGCTGATGCCGTTGGCTTGCAAGGTTTCGACGGTTTCGGCGATCAATTTGCTGTCTCCGACCAGGTCCATGCCCATGTCCAGGGCGCCGTCCTTGCGCAGCACCGGCATCAGCACCACCCGCGAGGGTTTAAGCTCCAAGGCGACACCGATCATCTCGGAGGTCGGCGCCATGAACAGCACCAGACGGCTGTGGACCGTTTGGCGCAAGAGGCGCACATCGCGTTCGCGTACCGGCCGATAGCTTTCGCGCAAATAGATGCCGATGCCGTCGGCGCCGGCGGCATCGGCCAGCAAGGCCGCCGCCACCGGATCGGGAGTGGGCGTATGCATGGCCTGGCGCAAGGCGGCGACATAATCCAAAGTGACGGTCAGGCTTGCCATTGTTCTTCCTTAGGTGTTGCTTTGGCTTTCGTTCTCTCCGATCAGCGCCAACAGCTCCCGGCTCTTGCTTTCCATGACTTCGGCTTCGGCTTCCGAATGGACATGGTCATAGCCGAAAAGGTGCAGGATGCCGTGGATCAGCAGTTCATAAAAGCGCCGCTCCATGGGAATTTCACCCATTTCGGCTTCCCGGGCGCAGGTGTCCATGGAGATGACCACATCGCCCAACAGCTCCGGGTGCAGATCGCCATCGGCGCCTTCGCGCATGGGAAATGATATCACGTTGGTGGGCCCCTGGTGGTTCAAGTAGGTTTCGTTGAGCTCGGCGATGCGGGGGTCATCCACCAGCAAGACTGACAACTCACCGTCAGGACATTCCAAGGCGTTTAAGATGGCCTGGGCTTTCTTTTGGACGGTTGGGATCCTTAGGGGCTGGTTTTGCTGCCGATTGTCGATCAGGACTGACATTTTTTACCTTTGCGATTTCTTTGACCGCCGTATCCGCATACTCGATGCGATGGTGGTGGATGCCGTTCAAAATCTTGTTGAAGCTCTTGGCGATGCTGTGCAGATCCTTGAGCGTCAACTCACAACTGTCCAACTGTCCATCGGAGAAGACCTTGTTGATCAATTGCTGCACCAGCCCCTGCAAGCGCGCCGGGGTGGGGTTTTCCAAGGTGCGTGAGGCGGCTTCGACCACATCGGCCAGCATCACCAGACCCACCTCCTTGGTCTGGGGCTTGGGGCCCGGATAGCGGAAGTCATCGATTTTTACTACCCCATCGCCTTTGAGCTGCTTGGCTTTTTCATAAAAGTAGTGGATCAGGCTGCTGCCGTGGTGCTGCTGGATGGTGTCGATGATGATCTGGCCCAATTTGTGGCCCAATGCGATCTCCACGCCGTCCTTGACATGGGCGATGAGGATCAGGCTGGACATGGAGGGCGCCAGTTTGTCGTGCTTGTTGCGTCCGTCGGTCTGGTTTTCGATGAAGTAAAGCGGCTTTTTGACTTTGCCGATGTCGTGGTAGTAACCGCACACCTTGGCCAGCAGCGGATTGGCACCGATTTCGGTGGCCGCCGCTTCCACCAAGGAACCCACGATGACCGAGTGATGATAGGTGCCCGGGGCCTCGATCATCAGCCGCCGCAGGATCGGCCGGTCCAGGTTGGCCAGTTCCAGCAGCGTGATGTCGGTGGTGAAGTGAAAGGTCATCTCCACCAGGGGGGCCAGTCCCAGGGCGATGATGCCGCAGGTCACGCCGCCCAGAAAGGCCATGGCGCCGTTCCATGCCAGTTGCGTGCCCGAGCCGGCGGTTAAAAACCCGATGGCCAGGGCCGCGACGATATTGAGCAAGCCCACCTTGGTGCCGGCCGCGATCACCACCTTGCGCTCCCGGCAATGCTGGACCCAATAGGCGGCCATGGCGTTGCTGACCAGAAAGTAGATAAATATATCCAGGCGGCTGCCGAACAGCAGGGCTGCGCAGAGGGCCGAAATCAGGGCAAAAGGCAATGCAATCGCGAACCCCAGCACCAGGCACACCAGCATGGCTCCCGATGAGAGCGGCGCGGCAAATAAGATGGCATCGACCGGAATGGAGAAGATGGCCATGGGAATCTTGGCCGTGGAGAGCTGGAGACCGACTTTGGCCATCAGGACGACCAGGATCAGGACCAGGGTCAGGAAAAGCAGGTTTTTGGCGCTTTCCAAGCGAGCGAAGCGCGGTTGGTTGAAGCACAGGAAATAGAGCACGATCAGCACGATGGTGAGCAGAATGGCCGTTCCGACACCCGTGGTGGAAATGCGTTTGTCTTCGTTCTGAGCTTCCAACGCGCGCAGCTTGAGCAGTTGGAGGGTCGATACGCGCTCACCCTCGCGCAGCAGCATTTCGCCAGCCTTGATCTTGTACATGATCGGTTTGATTTCGGCCAGGGCCTGCTTTTTGCGTTCTTCGGTTTCGTTGCGGTTCAGGGAAATGTTGGGCTGGAGCAGGCGTTGGCTGAGGTCCACGATGAGGTTGACCAGGTTGTAATTCAGATCCTTGACCATGGGTTCGGCCACGATGCGCACCATGGTTTTGGCTTGGTCCGGGCCGTAGTAGGTGCGCAGGGAGTAGACCGTTTTCTCGGTCTGATTGGAGACATCCCGCAGCGTAATGCCCTTGTCCACTTCCTTGAGCAGCAGATCTTTGTTGGCCACCACGCCGTTGGCCATGATGGTTTCCAGGATCTTGGCGATGGTTTCGGCCAGGGTGGGCGAGAAAGCTTCGCCGGCCAGCAGTTTCAAAACGCCGCGACTGATTTCGATGCCCATCAGCCTTTCAAACTCCTCGCGCTGGATCATCAGGGCATTTTCGATCTCACGCTGGGTGTTCTCCCTCGAAGCGGTCTCGGCCGCCTCGCCGGTGGCTTGCTGACCGGCAAGAGTGGCCATGACCTTGCGCATGCCGCCGAAGGCCGTCCGCACCCGGTCCACGAGCTGGGTCGCGATGCGTGGGTCGTAGTCGTACACAGCGAGCACCTGATCGGCGGCCTGCTGCTGGTTGGCGGCGGTGGCGGCCTTGTCCTCCACGAAGAAATCCTGGGGCGCCTTGATGTCCCGTTCGGCGATATCGCCCAGATTGTAAACGGGCTGGCGTACCACCAGGCTGGGGTAGAGCAACACCAGGAAGAGCGCGACCAGCGCCAGCAGCAGCGCCCATTTCAGCGATCCGCTTAAATAGTCGTTGAGGGCGGCTTTCTTTTTACTCTCGGCGTTCATGGGTTGCACGCTACTTCTTATGGTTGCGGCAATGGTTCCGCCAAACGTTGCGCGCCATTGCCCACCGGTGATCGTTTATGGGAGACGGTTTCGTAGGCCTGGATGATGTCCTGCACCAGGCGGTGCCGCACCACATCGCGCTGGGAGAAGAACACCATCTTGATGCCGGCGATGTGCGCCAGAATCTCCTTGGCCTCGATAAGCCCCGACGTTTTTTGGGGTGGTAGATCGATCTGGGTGATATCCCCGGTGATCACCGCCTTGGAGCTGAAACCGATGCGCGTCAGAAACATTTTCATCTGCTCGGAGGTGGTGTTCTGGGCTTCGTCCAGAATGATGAACGAGTCATTCAAGGTGCGGCCGCGCATGAAGGCGATGGGCGCCACTTCGATGACCCCCTGCTGCATCAAGCCGGTGACTTTCTCGAAGCGCATCATGTCGTGCAAAGCATCGTACAAAGGCCGCAGATAAGGGTCAACCTTATCGGCCAGATCGCCCGGCAGAAAGCCCAGGGCTTCTCCGGCCTCCACGGCCGGCCGGGTGAGGATGATGCGGTTGACGGTTCCCTTGGTCAGGGCCGCCACGGCCATGGCCATGGCCAGGTAGGTTTTGCCCGTGCCTGCCGGGCCGATGCCGAAGACGATGTCGTGTTGCCGGATGGCGTCGATGTACTCTTTCTGGGAACGGCTTTTGGGGGTGATGGCCATCTTCTTGGCCGTGATGTAAACCGTATCCAGGAAAATGTCCTTGAGCTGGGCGCTGTCATCGGCGCTGAGCAGGCGGATGGCGTAGTCGATATCGGTGGCGTAGATCGGATAGCGCTCCTTGAGCAGCCCGTATAACTGGGACAGCAAATTTTGCGCCAGGCGCAGGATGATCTCATCTCCCTGCAGATGGACGGTGTTTCCCCGGGCCTGGATCTCCACTCCCAAAGATTGCGCGATGCGCTGCAAATGGTTGTTGTGCTCGCCGAACAGTTGGCGCGCTAGTTCCACATCGCTGAAGGTGATTTTGGATTGATGGGTTTGATCGTTCATTGGGTGGCCGGTAGCGGCGATCTCTCCTTTATGGACGCCCAAGGGGCCCCCACGGTCTTTTACCCGCGGTCGGCGCTGGTTCTTCCCCGGCTTCCGTCATAATGCGCAAGAATATAAAACTTTTCCATCGAATGCAAACGGCAAATGGCAGCCCCAAACGCTGCCGGACACGCGGTTTGTCCCGCTGTGCCGGGTTTCGATCGGATAAATTCTTGACGCCATCGGCAGCCTTTGTTAGCTTCAGCCACTTTTTTGTCCGATCCTTTTCCAATACAGCCGCCACCCGCTCTATATAAATAGGTGCATCGTGAACCTGCTCGATTACATATTGGCCGTCATCCTGGTCTATTGCCTGGTCCGGGGGATTTTCAGGGGCTTGGTCAAAGAGATCTCCGCCTTGATCGGGGTTCTGGGCGGATTCTACTTCGCCTTCAACTATTACCCCCAGATGACCAAGGGCCTGGAGCGCTGGATCACGACGGCCGCCTATGCCCAGATTATCAGCTTTTTGATTCTATTTTTTGGGGTTTACCTGGTGGTCAGCATCGCCGGGGTGATCATCAAGTATTTGATGAACATTGCCTGGTTGGGATGGACCGACCGGCTGACCGGCGCCTTGTTCGGAGCGATCAAAGGCGTGCTCATCGTCTCGGTGATTGTGGCCATTTTGACCACCTTTCTGCCCAAGAACACCGCTTTCCTGCGCGACTCCCTCCTGGTTCGGCACACGCTGGGTATCAGCAGCCTGTTGGTGCAAATCGCATCGGCGGACATGAAAACCCTGTACGATACCCATCTCAAGGAACTCAATCAAACGTGGCAACGCAAAACAAAATAGCCCAGGTACCGACCTTCGCGGCGGTCATGGAGTTGATCGCCACCCTCAGGGGCGAAAACGGCTGCCCCTGGGACCGCAAGCAAACCCCCGCCTCTCTGACGGTTTACCTCATCGAAGAGGCCTTCGAGCTGGTGCAGGCCATCACCAGCGACGATACCGCAGCCATCCGCGACGAGATGGGCGATGTCCTCTTTCAGATCCTTTTCTTGATGCACCTCTATCGCGAGCAGGGGCGTTTCGGTCCCACCGAGGTTTTGGGACGTAACCTGGCCAAAATGATCCATCGCCACCCCCATGTGTTCGGAACCGAGAAGGTGGAGAGTGCCGGGGAGGTCAAGGAGCGCTGGCGGGAGATCAAAAAGCAGGAAAAGGGGGCCGCGACCGGCTCGTTGATGGATTCGGTGCCTGCCGGCCTGCCGGCCCTGTTGCGCGCCTACCGGATCTCGGAACGGGCGGCCGGCATCGGCTTTGACTGGGATTCGGTTCAGGGGGTGATGGCGCAAGCCGAGGAGGAGTGGCGGGAGTTCAACGCCGAACTGGCGCCTCCGGAAGGATCGACCGGTCCATCCAAGGAGCGGATGACCGAGGAGTTCGGAGACATCCTTTTCACCTTGGTCAACGTGGCCCGACTGGCCGGCATCCATCCCGAAACCGCCCTTTCCCGCGCCACCGAAAAATTCGTGCGCCGCTTCAAACGCATGGAAGCCATGGCCGCCGATCAGGGGCGAGCGCTGGAATCGGTTTCCAGGGAAGCGATGGAAGATTTCTGGCGCGAGGCGAAGAAAGCGGAATCGGCGCCGGTCTCATGACCGGTGCAAGCGGCGGGGAAGCGGGGAAAGCGGGGGATGCGGGGGTACGGGCTATGCCCGCTCATCTACCGGCTTGGTTTTTGGCGGTAATCGGTATAGCAATTCACCGTCTTTGTTGTATTTTTCGAATACTACCGTTTTTTCCTCCAATCGATATTTGCTGGAAGGCTCTTTCTGAGCATTTTTGGAATCGGTTTTACTACCGGATTCCATATTTTCCACGGGTCTGGCTTTGCGGATCTCTTCGCTTTTGGCCTGGTTTATCTGTCTGTCATGAATCGCTTCACCAGGATCGATTTTAACCGCGGTCCGCATGGTTCCTTCACTGATGTTGTTGATCATGGTGATCCTCCTTTCATTGTCCGCTTTGGCGCTCGGGTGTTTGCGAAGCAAGGCCTCCTCCGGGGCACTTTACTCGGCGTTCTCCTGGGCATTCGGTTTTGCCTGGCCGGTCAGCGGACTGAAATTTTCCACCGGCAAGGTGTTGGTTGTTTTACGGTTGTTCTCGTCGATCACCGAGTAGGTGAACTCCACTTCCCGCTTGGAGGCGCGCCCGGTCAGGGGACCTGACGAACGCCCCCACTCCTTGGAAATCACATCGTCGAAGTTTTTTGGGGTTCCGCCCTGGGAGATCCGGTCCACTATTTCGGCCGAAACCTGATCGATGAGCGACTGGCGATGGAATCCGGCTGAAAGCTCGACTTTATCCCCTTTGGGTGCCGCGGGCGTCGGAGCACCCTTTTTGGCGCCGGTCTCCTGGCTCAGGTGCTTGCGGTACACATTCAGGACGTTATGTATTTGATAGTTGTGGATGTACATAGTTGGTCCCTCCGTTGTCTTTATCGACGATTTCCGGAGGAACTTAAGAAAAAAAATGGCCGCAGGGTCTAGAATCGTTCAACTGTCCGATTCGATGTGAAAAATGTGGCAAAACGATGGCAGGGGAGAGTCGCCAGGGACGGTGTCCCGCCCCTGGCGATTTTAGTCGTTGGGCTATACGGGTTCGATGCGATCAATCGTCGAAATTACCGGCCGGCCCTTTGTCGGCTAGCAGATTTTTCCCGCGGGCCACGATTTTTTCCGTCGTCCAGTTCGATGGATCTTCGATGCGCTCGCCTTTAGGCCCGGGATCGTAACCGCCGGCTTTTAGGATCGCCTCGACGGCTAAGGGAGCGGTGTCCTGGGCGTTGAACACCTTGACCAGCATGTTGTAGACAAAATCCTCCACCCGTTGGGCCATGCGCGCACGGACTTCTTTCGGTTGGGTCTGCAGCTTGCTTTCGAACGGCAGGTTCAATTTCTTGTAATCGCCGCTCTTGTAGCTCTTGGACTGGGCATAGGCTTTCATCTGGGCCCACAGCTCTTCGGTGACCCCCTGGTCTTTGACCTTGATGAACTCCTTGGCGTCATCCAGGATCGCGTTGCCGTAGTCATTGACCTCCAGGCCCCAGGAGATCATCTGCAAGGCGGTGGCCACATTGGCCTTGGTGGTGCGCGTCTTCTGGGCGATTTCGCGCAGCCGTTCGGAACTGTTGCCCGAGGTGCCGTGCTGGGCGCCGGAGACGTTGTAGGGCTTGAGGGCGTTGTGGATATCGGCCGTCAGTTCCACCTGGATGCCTTGGGCACTGGCTTCGATGCCGTGGGTGGTGCCGTTGTTCAAGGCGATCCAGTTGGGAAAGATGCCGTGGGCATTGAGTCCTTGAATGAGAAACAGCGCCTCCTGACGGGTGGAAAGCCCTTCCTTGCCTTTTATTTCGCCCACTTCGGTTTCCAGGCCGGCCCACTTGGGAACATAGGGATTCAGGGCGATGCTGGCGAGCAGGTTCTGGTCGTCGGTCATATGGGAGGCATCGATGGCGATGGAAGTCATGCCGGCGTCGAACATGGAAGGAATCTCATTGCGGGCGGTATTGATATCCTTTTCGTTCTTAATCCCGTAATGGTCGGCATGGATCGCCACCGGTATCGTGATGTTCATTTCGTTGCACAGGGCATCCACGGTGCGCGCCATGTTCCAATAGTTGATCGCACAGTAGGCATCGGCGCCGCCTTCGGATTTGGCGATTTCGATGATCAGCGCCGAATTGGCCCTCTGGGCCGCGCGCAGGGCGCCGCGGATCACAAAGATATTTCGGCCGTTGGCGGCCATGCAGATGCTTTGGCCCTTGGCCAACATGGCCAGGTCGATATATTTACCGCTGATCAACAGCGCCTGGGAGTTGGGGAACAGGGACTGGATGTTGGGCGGACGGCCCACCTTCAATGCCTTTTGGTAATCCGCCGGGGTGACTTGTTTCATGCGATCTCCTCCTATTGCTTTTGGCCTTCCGGTGATTGGGATTTGGCGCGTTCGTTGAACGCCTTGACCTTTTCCGAGTAAGCATCACGCTTGCCTTCATACGATTGAATACGCGAATTGAAGTCCACGATTTTTTGGTTGTATTCCTTAATTTGCGCGGGAGTGACGGCGTTGGCCTTCTCTTCGTCCAGGGTGGCGCGCTGCTTCATCAGGTCGTCATATTCGCGGTTCAAGGTTTGCTCATGGTCTTCCAACTGCTTGCGCTCGGCCTCAAGGGCTTGGGCCTGGGCCGGGTCCTGGGCGGCGGGCGCTTTGGGGGCCGGGCTGGCCTGGGGTTTGGCCGGCTTGCTGAAAGATTCGTCGTAGGCTTTTGCTTTTTCACGTTGATCGGCGGGGACCTTGCTCAGGTCGTCGGTGAAAAGCACGTTGCCATGTTTATCGACGTAGCGGTAAAATTCGGCGGAAGCCGGTCCGGTAATGACAAGGAACAGGACGATGGCCAAAACAATGAAAGCTGCTCGCATAAATTGTCACCTTTTTTAATTGTTTTTCGGATTGCCCACGATAGCCTGATGTCCGTTTAAATAACGTATTTCCTCAACCGGCCGAGGCGCTGACGTCTGAGCGTGCGGGAAGCATATGCGCCGCGCGGATATCCTCTGGGTGTTGGATGGGCATTGCCATGTCATTGCTAAGGACCGGATTCGGCAGGTTCTTTTGGGTCACTATATGTTTTAAGGCCGTAATATGTCAAGGTTCGCAAGGCCGGAAACGCAAATTCATGAAGGAATTGACAATGGAGTGTTTTAGTGTAGATTGGCCCCAATAAATGGCGATGAAACCGCAAGTTCTCCACTCTTCGGCGGATATCGCGGCGATGCGCGCTTTTTTAAATTTTTTTAATTCCGAGGAACACGTGTTTTCTAAACATAACCGATGGCAAGGGCTTCGGTATGGCCGGACCTGGCTGGCGATTCTTTTATTGAGCCTGAGCGCCTGCATGGCGCAGACCCAGAAGGCGGCCGAACCGGTGCGCCCGCCGGATGCCGAGGATCTGAGCTTCCAGCCGGCGGAAGACCTTTTCAAGCTGGGACAACTGGATCAAGCGTTGCCCCAGTATAGCCGCTATCTGGGGCAATACCCCGAGGGGCGTCATGCCGCCTGGGCCTTGCAGCGCATCGGGTCGATCTATCAAACCAGGGGGGACTTCAGCGCAGCCCAGGCGTTCTACCGCAACGCCATCCAATCTTTTCCCCAGAGCCCGGCGGCCGACGAAGCGCGGTTAGGCTTGATCGACGTGATGATTCAGGCACGACGTTCGGCCGAAGCCGTGGAGATGGCCCTGCAAATGCTGCGCGGCGAATTACCCCCCAAGATGCGTCTGGACCTGTGGCGACGCTTGGCCCGGGTGTATCAAGCCGCCGGCGATCCCTCCAATACCGCTTTGTATGCCTACCTGTTGTCCAAGGAACTGCCGGCGCCGGAAAACCAAACCTGGCGTGATCTCTTCCAGGAGAACATCATGCGTATGAATGCCCAAAGCATTCAGGCACTCTGGGATCAGATCGAAGACCCGCAGATCCAGTCGGACCTCATGTTCCGCTATGCCATGCTGCAAATGGCGGAGGGCAAGCAGGGTGATGCTTTTGAACTCCTGACCGCTTTTCGCAGCGCATTTCCCGATCATCCCAAGGGGCCGGAGGCCGACACACTGATCGCGGAACTCAACCGGAAGCTCACTTTCGCCCCCCAGACCCTCGGTTGTCTGCTGCCGTTGAGCGGCTCCCATCAGGCCTATGGCCAGCGTGTGCTCAATGCCATCGAAATGGCCTTGAGCCTCATGCAGAGCGGCGAAAATCCGGTAGCCATCAAATTGATCGTCAAAGACACGGCTTCCAACGACAAGCGGGCCGTTCAAGAGGTGCAGGCGCTGGCCCAGGAGCAGGTCGGGGCCATCATCGGTCCGATCATTACGGCCCAAGCGGCGGCCCAGGAAGCCCAGCGTCTGAATATCCCCATGGTGACCTTCACCCAGAAGGCGGAGATCACCGCCATCGGCGACTATATATTCCGCCATTTTATTACGCCCCAAAGCCAGGTGGAAACGCTGGTGACCTACTTCGTCAGGGATTTGGGGATGCGCAACTTCGCCGTGCTTTACCCCAATGAACCCTATGGCAAGACCTTCATGTCGCTCTTTTGGGACGAGGTCGTGCGCCAGGGCGGCCGCATGGTGGGCGTGGAAGCCTACTCCCCGGGCCAGGCCGATTTCGCCGCCACCATCAAAAAGCTCATGGGACAGCAGCATGCCGTTCCGGCCGACCTGAAGGCCCGACCGGTGGTTCAGGTGGAAAAAGCTCCCATCGATCAGCGCCGCGCCAACGCCGACGGCGCCTTGGAGGTCGTCCTGCCCGATCCGGTGGCCAGAGCCTCGGGCCTTTTTTACCAGAACCCGGAGCAGCCGCGCACCGGCCAAACCGGCTCGGCCGCCATGGGGCAAACCGGAGCGCAAGGGCCGGCCGCCGATTTCGATGTTTTGTTCATCCCGGACGCGCCCAAGGCCGCCGGAATGATTTTGCCCCAATTGGTGTACCACGATATCCAGAACGTCTATTCGGCCGGCACCAATTTATGGCACTCCCAGCAGCTCATCGACATGGCCAGCGCGTATGCCCAGAACGCCGTGATGGTCGATGGCTTTTACAAGGACAGCGACTCGGAAACCGTGCGCCGGTTCGTGGAAACCTACCGCTCCATCTACGGCACCGATCCGGGGATCATGGAGGCATTTGCCTTCGATACGGCCAACCTGATGTTCGAATTGCTCGCTTATCCCGATCTGCATTTGCGCAACCAACTGCGGGACGCATTGCAACAGGCTTACAAAGCGGATGGGGTTACCGGACCGACCGCCTTCGCCCCCAACCGGGAGGCCATCAAACAGCTCAGCCTGCTGCGGATCAAGGGGGATCGGTTCGTCGAAATTCCGCACCCATGAATCTGCTGCACTTCACATACAATCTGCTCGGCACCGGGGCCGGCCTCTCCCTGGTCGCACCGCTTTGGCTACGCCATAAAAATCATCCCGAAGAGCGTGAACGCTTGCGCCAGCGCATGGGGTGCTACCCTTCCGGCATCCGCGAGGCGTTGGGCCACGGGCCGCGCGTCTGGCTGCATGCGGTTTCGGTGGGCGAGGTGGGCGTGGCCGCCGCCATTGCCGATGTCCTGATGGCCCAAGCGCCCCAATGCCGCATCGCTATTTCCACCACCACACGGCAAGGTTTGGCCCAGGCCCAGGAGCGCTTCCAAGGGCGCGTGCCGTGTTTCTATGCCCCCATGGATCTGGTAGGCCCTACCGGCAAGGCCTTACAGATGGTTCGACCGCACGTGCTGGCCCTTCTGGAGACCGAGTTGTGGCCCAATCTGATCATCAAAGCCCGGCGCATGGGGACCCGCATCGCGGTCGTGAACGGCAGAATCTCCAGTCGCTCCATCGGCCGTTATTTGCGCATTCGACCGCTGATCCGCCTGGCACTGACCCACATCGATGCCTTCAGCATGATCTCCCGGCCGGACGCTGCCCGCATCGAATCCTTGGGGGCGGATCAAAATCGCATCGCCGTCAATGGCAATGCCAAGTTCGATAGTCCCGACCCCCTGGCCGGCAGCTATCCCGCCAAGGCCAGGGCGTGGGCCATGAAGCTGTATGGGCTGACACAAGCGACTCCCGTCTTCGTGGCCGGCAGTACCCGCGATCCGGAAGAGCCCGTCGTCCTGGAGGCGTTCGCGCAGCTTTTGCGGCAGGTTCCCCAGGCGGTTTTGATTCTGGCGCCGCGCCACATCACCCGGAACCATCAGGTGGAGCAGTACATCCGTCAGAAGGGGTTAAGCTGGCAGCGTCGAACGCAATTGGAAGCATTGGCCGGCGGCCGGACAAGCCCGGTTGTATTGCTGGATACCATCGGCGAGTTGAATGCCACCTACAGCGTGGCCAGTTTTGTTTTTTGCGGCGGAAGCCTGGTGCCCAAGGGGGGGCAGAATCTGCTGGAGCCGGCGGTATGGGCCAAACCGGTTATGTTCGGCCCTTCCATGGAAGATTTCGCCGATGCCCGCCGTTTGATCGAAGCGGCCGGCGGAGGGCGCACAGTGTGCGACGCCCGTCAGATGGCCGCGTTGGCTGAAGAATGGTTGCGCCGGCCGGAACAAGCCCAAGCCGTCGGTCACGCCGCGCGCGAAGCCATCATCTCCCACCGCGGTGCGGCGCAACGCCATGCTGACGTGATTGCACGCCTGTTAAATGCCACCGGTGTTTGACTCCCTGGCCATTCTGAAGCGAAGGCAGATGGGGGCCTATGCCGGATTCTTCAAGGAACCCTGACCGGTGGCCTCCAGAACTGCCGACCACAGTTCGCCGTCCGGGCACACTTGCTTGCGCTGGCTGGTGGCCGCTTCCATGGGGATATGCACGAAGTGGTTGTTCCAGCGGCCGATTACCAGTTTGGTTTTGCCGGCCATGCCGGCATGCACGGCATTGCGCCCCAAAAAGCCGCAGAAGACGCTGTCATTGGCATTGGCCGGCAGGCTGCGGATCATATAACTGGGGTCGATATACTTCATGTTGATTTCGATGTTGCGCGATTTGAAATGGTTGCTGATGGCGTTTTTGAGAAAAACGCCCACATCCTTGAGTCGGATGTTGCCGGATTCGTCGCGCTCTTCGGGCGAATCCTGAAAGAACCGCTGACCGGCGCCCTCCGCCGCGACAATCACCGCATGACTCCGATCAGCTAGCCTTTTTTCGAGCGCGACCAGCAGACCGCTGGGCCCTTCCAAGTCAAAATCCACCTCGGGGATCAAGACGAAGTTGACATCCTGCTGGGCCAGGGAGGCCGTGGAGGCGATGAAGCCCGAGTGGCGCCCCATCAGCTTGATCAGCCCGATGCCGTTGGGGTATCCGGCGGCCTCGTTATGGGCGCCGATGATGGCCTGGGTGGAGACATCCACAGCCGTGTCGAAGCCAAAGGAGCGCGAAATCAGGTGGATGTCGTTGTCGATGGTTTTGGGGATGCCCACCACGCTGATCTTCAGCTTGCGCTGTAGAATCGTGTCGGCGATCTTGACCGCCGCCCGCAAGGTGCCGTCGCCGCCGATCATGAACAGGATACTGATGTTCATGCGCTCCAGACAATCGATGATCTCATCGATATCCTGAGGGCCGCGGGAGGAACCCAGGATCGATCCGCCCCGGTCCAGGATGTTGGCCACGGATGAAGGCCCCAGATCCATCACCTCGTGACCGTATTTGGGAATGAATCCCTGCAAGCCATAGCGCATTCCGTAAATGTTGCGCACGCCGTAATGGTGATAGAGCTCGAGCACGATGGAACGAATGATGTCATTGAGACCCGGACACAGCCCGCCGCAGGTGACCAAGGCGCAACGCAGTTTGCTGGCGTCGTAGTAAATTTTTCGGCGCGGACCGGCCAACTCGAAATAGGTCAACGGCTTTTTCTTCTTCAGGTCGGCTTCCAGTTCCGCCATACGGATGCTCACCAGGATACGATCCTTATCGTCTATAAAGCTCTGGTGACTGGCAATGTCGCTGCTGATCAGCGGCGAGTCGATGCCGGCCTTGCCCAGGCTGGGTATCGTGGTGTCGAGTATCTCATGGCTCATTGGCCTTCTCCTTTGAATGTAAATTCGCCTTTTCCCAGTATATCGTGCAAATGCAGAACGCCCTTTACCTTTTTATCTTCGTCGGTAATGGGCAGAATCGTAATTTGGAAATGCTCCATAGTGTTGAGGGCGTCATAGGCCGGCGTTTCCGGGTGGGCCTGACGTGGGGTAGAACTCATCAGTTGATCCACCAGCATGCTGTGCAAGGGATCGCGGCGAGCTACGGCGCGTCGGATGTCGCCGTCGGTAATGATCCCGGCCAGCCGATCATCCGACTCCAGAATCAGAATTACGCCCAGGCTGTGGCGATTCATCTCATCGATGGCGGCATCCATGGCTGCGCCGATGCGAATCCAGGGGATTGCGGCCCCGGTGAGCATGATGTCGCGCACCTTGCGGGTCAGACGCTGGCCCAGGGCACCGCCGGGATGAAAGCGTTTGAAGTCATCGCTTTTGAACTCTTTGCGCTGGATCAAGACCACGGCCAGGGCGTCCCCCATGGCCAGCATGGCCGTGGTGGAGCAGGTCGGCGCCAATCCCAGCGGGCAGGCTTCTTTTTCTACGCCCACATCGATGACGATGTCGCTCGCCCGGCCTAAGGACGAGACAGGATTGCCGGTGAAGGCAATGATGGCGCAGCCCACCGTCCGTATGGTCGGCAGCAGAACGTTCAATTCGTGGGTTTCGCCGCTGGACGAGAGTGCCAGAAAAATATCTTCCGGAGAGACGATGCCCAGATCGCCGTGCATCGCTTCCACGGGATGCAGAAAAAGGGAGCGGGTACCGGTGCTGTTGAGCGTGGCGGCGATTTTGCGGGCGATGATGCCCGACTTGCCGATGCCCGAGACGATGACGCGCCCCTTGGATGCGCAGATCATCTCCACCATGCGGGCAAAGCCGTCGTCCAGGCGCTGACTCAGGCGCAGAATGCTTTCGGCCTCTAGTTTCAGGACAGCCCCCGCTTCAGCGAGGATGTCACGATCTTCTGCAAGGTTCATGCGGTCATCCTATTTTGGCTCGAATGAATACTCCCCAAAATAGAGCATTCAGGAGGCCGATTGTCGGTGCGGCATGGTGCCAGGGCCGCAAGTTTCCTACCTATAGATCAACTTTTGGATACATGCAAGCAGCGCTTAGGGTTTCATGCGGGGCAACCTATTCGAATCCAATGATTTTTTTGATGGATTGCATTCGATTGGAAAGCTGTTAGAATAGGATTCAAGAAAAGGCTCATCGGTGGCGATATGAAGGCGTACGCCAGAGCTCCAGGGAAATGCGATCGTGTGGGGACCGGAGCCATTGTCGCGTCACGCCGTCAATGGCAATTAAACAAACTGCTTGACAATCCCCATGGTCTTGCCTATATCGCGGCCGGACGTTTCTCTGGAAAAATGGCCGGATGAGCTCTGCTCTGGCTATTTTTTTTGTCACAAAATATTTAGGGGGTAACACATCATGATTTGCCAAACCATCCGCAAAGGTTCCGACTGTGCTTTTATGACCGCTAAAGGATGCGGTTATAACGGCGGACTCTGCCACGAAATCGTCGAGGCCTGTAAAGGGTGTGCCCGCATCACCCAGATCGAATCGGGCTCGTACTGCTCCTCGTGTCCGGAACCGGCGATGAAATGGAAGCGCGGCAACTGCAATCTGGCCACCCACATCGTCGTGGCCGCGGCAGCGCCCAAAGCCAAGGTCAATCCTTTGAAAGCTTCCAAACGCGGTATGCAGTAATACCGGTTGCCATGGATATGAAGACCCCATCCTGGCAACGGGATGGGGTCTTTCTGTTTGTTTACCAGCGATAACCTCTTTCGAACCGTTGCTTGCTTTCTGTCGGTCATGGTTTGTTGCTTGACAGTGTAGAGGCCGGCCTGTATGAGGTGCGACACCGCAACCTGTTCGAGTGATACTCAACCAACTAATATAACTTGGAGAACTATAATATGAACCCGCTTGCCGTGGAACTCAATCAGAAGATCCTCCAGGGAAACGAACAGATCATGGCGATGCTTTCCCAGGTGGGGCAACAACTTTTCTTCCCTAAGGGGATATTAAGCCAAAGTGCCGAAGCCAAGGAAAAAGCCCACCGCATCAATGGCACCATCGGCATCGCCAAGGAAGACGGCCACACCATGTGCCTTGCGAGCGTCATGCAAGGCTTACATGGGATTCGCGCCAGTCAGGCCCTCACTTATGCACCCTCCTTCGGCCTGCCGGAGCTGCGCAAACGCTGGCAAGCAGACTTGTTCGCCAAAAATCCCTCCTTGAAAGGCAAGGCCATCAGCCTGCCCGTGGTCACCTGCGGCATTACCCACGCCATCAGCATCTTTTCAGAGGTGTGGCTCGATGCAGGCGATGTCGTTCTGCTGCCGGATATGATGTGGGGCAACTACAATATGATCATGAACGTGCGCCGGGGCGCGCGCATCAGCCAATATTCGCTTTTCAATGCGACTGGTGGATTCAATCTGGATGCACTTGCGGCGGCGGTGGCCAAGGAGGCCAAGACCAACAAGAAGATCGCCGTGTTGTTGAACTTTCCCCAAAATCCCACCGGCTACACCGTCACCAAAAAGGAGGCCGAAGGGATCGCACGGATTCTAACGCAGGCCGCCGAGCAGGGCACCCAGGTCCTGGCGGTTTTGGACGATGCCTACTTCGGCCTTTTCTTCGAAGAGGAAACCCAGAAGGAGAGCCTCTTCGCCTTGCTGTGTGGACGGCATCCCAATCTGCTGGCGGTCAAACTCGACGGCGCCACCAAAGAGTACTTCGTCTGGGGCTTGCGCATCGGCTTCATCACTTACGGGATTCAATGCAAGGGCGACCCTGCGCCGATCTACGATGCCCTGGAGAGAAAAACCGCCGGTTGTGTGCGCGGCAACATCTCCAATGCGTCCCACCTGGGACAGACCCTGATGCTGCAAGCCATGAAGGACCCGCAGCACGAGAAGCAAAAACAGGAGAAGTTCGAGATCCTCAAGGCGCGCGCCTTGAAGGTGAAGTCGGTTCTGGCCGATGCCAAGTACAAAAATGCCTGGGAAGTTTATCCGTTCAATTCAGGCTACTTTATGTGCCTGAAGCTCAAGACCGTGGAAGCGGAACCGCTGCGCGTGCATTTGCTGGATAAATACGGCGTGGGCTTGATCGCATTGGGAAAACACGATTTGCGCGTGGCTTTCTCGTGCATCGATGAAGATCAGCTCCAGGAGCTTTTCGACCTCGTTCTGCAAGGCGTGGGTGACCTGGAGCAAAGCCGATAACCTAACCATTCGGTGCCGCCGCTCCCAAAGGGCGGCGGTGCTTTTGCCTTACCAAAACTTGAGGTTGATGCGGCCTTTGACCTTCATCAACTCTTCGGTGGTCTGGCGCAGGCGACGGGCCAGAATCTCGGACATGAGGCGATAGAAGACATAGCCGAAAGCCTGTTTTTCGGTGCCGGTCAGCTTTTCCAAGTAGAAGATATCGGTGGCCAGGCAGACCGTATCGGTGACAGCATAAGCCGAGGCTGAGCGGCGCGAGCTGTCCAGGGCGCCCATTTCGCCGAACACTTCGCCCTTGCGGGACAACACCACCAGTTCTTTGCCGCCTTTGCTGATGCGGATCTGGCCGTACATCAAAAAGTAGAGCCAGGTATCCGAATGGCCTTCCTCCACGATGCACTCACCGGGTTTGTATTTGCGGATCTTGCTCATCTCCAGCAGCCGGTTGAGCTCCTGCTCTTCAAACGATTCCAACACCGGGATGTTTTTGAGATTGTCCACCATGTTGGTTTTGCTGTCTAAAAAGCTGGTTTCCTGCATACTCCGTCCTCGCGCATAGGGTGATTGGATGTCTTACTCTTTATCGGCCCTTGGCGCGCGAACATGAGCGCAAAAAATCGCCATAAAAATCATCACCATAAAAGTCATCAATAATAGATAACCCGGACCAGGCAGAGGCCCTGGGGCGGAGCGGTGGGAGCCGCCTTTCGCCGATCATGGGAATGCAATATCGATAGGATATCGTCGGGAGGCATCTGCCCCATGCCGATGGCCACCAGGGTGCCGGTAAGGTTGCGGACCATATAGCGCAGGAAGCCATTGGCCTCGATCTCGAAGTGGAGGTGGTCGCCGTCCACGCGGCGCACCTCGGCCCGGGTCACATGGCGCACGGTGTGCGCCCGCGGGCTGCCCGTGCCTTCGAAGGCCTTGAAATCCTTTTCCCCCACCAGATGGGCAGCGGCCACGGCCATGGCCGTAACGTCCAGGGGCGCCCGAAGCCACCACGCATAGTGCCGGCCGATGGCGGCCGGCAAGGGGTGGTTGCGAATCGTATAACGGTAGATTTTGGCGCGGACATCATAGCGGGCATGAAATGCCAGGGGAACTTCGCTGCACTCGCGGATGACGATGTCGGGCGGCAGCAGGCTGTTGAGGCCCTTGTGGAACGCCTGGGGCGTGATGGCGGTGTCGCAGGTGAAGTTGGCCGTCTGCCCCAGGGCATGTACGCCGGCGTCGGTGCGTCCCGAGCCGATGATCGCGACCGCCTGGCGGGTCATGGTGGCCAGGGCGGTTTCGATGGCCTCCTGAATGGTGCGGCCGTTGGGCTGGCGTTGCCAGCCGTGCCAGGCAGTGCCGTCGTACTCGATCACCAATTTAAAATTTCTAAGCATGCAGCCACCACAGGGCCGCCGAGAGCGAAAGGAAGGAAAGGGCGGTGGAGACCATCACGGCCGCGGCGGCAAAGTCGGTGTCGCTGCCCAACTGGGACGAAAGCACATAGATGGCCGTGGAGGTGGGCAGGGCAAAGAAAATCAGGCCTACACCCCAGTCGGTGCCGGTGACACCGAAGAGCCGCAGAAAGCCGTACCCGACCAGCGGCAGCAGCAGCAGTTTGAACACGGCGCCCACGGTGGCCAGCGTCAGGTGACTCTTGAGGCTCCCCAGGGTCAGGCTGCCGCCCACCGAGATCAGCGCCAGCGGCAGGGTGACCGAGACCCCCAGGCGCAGGGTGTTTTCCAGAAAGGCGGGCAAGGTGTTGACCCAGCGCGCATAAAGCAGCCCGGCCGCGCATCCGATCACCAGGGGGTTGGTCAGCATGGCGCGCACCGTCAGGCGCAGCCGGGCGCGCCAGTGGCTGGGCTGGCCGGAAAACCAGATCAGGGTGGCGATCGCCAGCAGGTTGATCAAGGGGATCACCCCACCGATCAGAATGCCGAATTGGGCCACGCCGCTGTCGCCCAGGCGGCTGAGGATCACCGGCATGCCCACATAGGTGTTGAAGCGGTAGCAACTCTGGGAAAACCCGCCGGCCTGAAAGGCCGGCACCTTCATGACCCATATGTAAAGGGCGCTGAGCAGATAAATGACGCCCACCGCACAGGCCGCGGCCAGAAACAGCGGTACGGCCTGGGCGGCGAAACGCTGATCGGCCGTGCCGATCTTCCAGAAGAGCATGGCCGGAAAGAAGATGTAGTAGATCAACCGATCGGTGGCGGCCAGGAAACGCGCATCGGTCAGCCCGCGCTGCTTGAGGATCACGCCCAGCAGGATCAAGGCAAAGACGGGGAAGAGGTGTTGGATGACCATATTAAAACCGATTGCAGATCAGGTTACCCAGGGCCGCCTCGGTGCGCTCATCCAATTGATCGAGCAGGTCGGCCAGATCGTACGCTTGGCCGCAAGCCTTGCAGCGCCATTGCACCTTGCGTCAGGTGCGCTGTTGGGCCAGCGGCGACCGGCAGTGGGGGCAGTGGAATATGGGGGTATCGTAACGCATCGTTCACCTCTATTGTTCAATGGGAACTATCTATTGAAAATCCCACCGGTTGACAACCAAAAACGCAAATTGACATTTGGGCCCATTTGCATCATGAAGGCTTTTTTTGCCCACGCTATTCTTAAAATTGAACGGAGGCCCTCGTGAATCAACCCATCCAATGCCCAGGTTTTCAGGCGGCCGGCGTAGCCGCCGGAATCAAGAAGAAAGCCGGTCTGCTCGATTTGGGGCTGATCTACTCCCAGGTGCCGGATACGACCGTGGCGGGCATGTTCACGCGCAACCGCGTCATGGCCGCGCCGGTGGTGCTCTCCAAGGAGCGGGCGGCCAAGGGCTCGGCCCGGGCCATCATTGCCAATGCCGGCTGCGCCAACTGCTGCACCGGCCCCCAGGGCATGGCCCACGCCAAGCACATGACTGCCGGCGCGGCCGCTGGTCTGAACCTTACAGACGAACAGGTGCTGGTGGCCTCGACCGGCACCATCGGCCTGACCCTGCCCATCGACAAGGTCCAGGCGGCCCTGCCGACGTTGATTGGGCAACTGCGGTCCGACGGTTTTGAAGATTTTTCCCGTGCCATCATGACCACCGACACGGTACCCAAGCTGGTTCAACGCCGGGGTTCCTTGGATGGCCGGCCTTTCACGGCGTTGGCCGTGGCCAAAGGGGCGGGCATGATCCGGCCCGACTTGGCCACCATGTTTTGCTTCGTCTGCACCGATGTGGCCGCATCGGCCGAGACCTTGCAATCCATGCTGCGGGCCTCGGTGGAGCGCACCCTGAACCGCATCACCATCGACGGCGACACCAGCACCAACGACACCGTGCTGATTCTGGCCAATGGCGTTTCCGGCGTGTCGCTGGTCACGGCCGAGCAGCAACGGGTTTTTCAGGCCGTACTCGACGACCTGCTCATGGATGTGGCCCGGCGCTTGGTCAAGGACGGCGAAGGCGTGACCAAGGTGGTGGAAATCAAGGTGCAGGGGGCGCCCTCGGACGCCGCAGCCTTGAAAGTGGCCGAAACCGTGGCCCATTCGCCTCTGGTCAAGACCGCCTTTTTCGGCCAGGACGCCAACTGGGGCCGCATACTGGGGGCAGCCGGCCGGGCCGGCGTGGCGATCGACCCCGAGCGCATCGATGTGCTCTTCGACGGCGTCCAGATGGTCAAGGCCGGCCTGGGTTGCGGGCAGGCCGCCGAAGATCAGGTGACCGCCGTCATGCGCCGGGCGGAGTTCGCCGTCACCATCGATTTGCATCTGGGGGCAGGCGCGGGTTCCATGCTGACCTGCGATTTTTCGGTGGATTACGTGCGTATCAATGCGGATTACCGCTCTTAGGACGAATGCTTCCATGACAACCATGCGGCTGCAAAAATGGCTCTCCGAAACCGGGGTGTGCTCCCGGCGCCATGGGGAGATCTTCATCCAGGAAGGCCGCGTGCGGGTCAACGGCAAGGTCGTAAAGGAGTTGGGCTCCAAGATCGATCCGGCCAAAGATCGCGTGGAAGTGGACGGCAAGCCCATCCGGCCTCCCCAGGAGAAGATTTACGTGGCCCTGCACAAGCCCCGGGGCTACGTGACCAGCGTGCACCACACCGGCCACCAGGTGGTGATGGATCTGGTTGAACTGCCCCAGCGCGTCTATCCCGTGGGGCGGCTGGACAAAGAGTCCACCGGATTGCTGCTGCTCACCAACGACGGCCGTTTGCACCACCAGCTCTCCCATCCCTCCTTCGATCATGAAAAGGAGTACGAGGTGGCCGTGGAGCGCCCCATCACAGACGATACCCTCA
>JAKAFO010000014.1 GCA_021819735.1 Deltaproteobacteria bacterium | reverse complement strand
GGCCGCCGCGGCATTGCGCGGCTGCAGGCGCAAAACGGCGCGATAAGCGGTCTCGGCCTCCGCGGTATGGTTCAAATCCGATAGGGCGTGCGCAAGGTTGAAGTAAGCTTCGGCCAGGTCGGGTCGCAGCCGAATGGCCTGCTTGTAATGATCGATGGCACTATTCAGTCGGCCTTGTTTGTGAAGCGCCACACCGCAATTATAAGCGGCCTCCACCAGTTGTGGATTCAGATCCAGGGCACTTCGATAGTTTGCGACGGCGGCAGGGAAATTATTGCCGGTCAATTGCAGGTTGCCTTCATCCAGAAGGGTATCGGCGGTATGCCGGCCTTTGGGCCCGATCATGGGCTGCCTTTTCCCCACCGCCTTGGGCATTTGGACGGCGGTCGTGGTCATTGTGCGTTTAATTAAGGACTATTTGTTGGGAACAGCAAGAAAGGTGCCACGCGCTGGGCGTGAAAAGAGCATTGCACGGGCTGATTTGCGTTTGGATTTTGCCGGAGGAATGACGTTTTTACGCCAAAGGAATGACATTGCAAGGAGGGAAGCTAACAAGGGTCGCCATCAGGCAAACCGACGGCGACCCGTTCTTGGTTTATTCGATAGGGCCGGAGGGCGAGCCACGCAAACCTGCAGCGATATTCTGATTGATCTTGATAAGGATATCGAGCTTCTCCGGCGAAGGGAAAGCCATGGTTTCGAAGATCCGGCGATCGACGAATCGGCTGAGCAGAAGCATATTTTTTTTAATGCTGGCCGGCAGGGGGTTGTCCGTCTTGGCTACTTCCACCTGGAAGATGCTCCAGAGTCGTTGATTGTATCTGAGGGCATTGTCAAGACGTGCGTTGCGATCCGGGGTGTCCCAATTCTTCTGACAATCAATAAGTTTGAGCGCACCTTGCGTCAGTACACGGGCTTCCGTCTCGCGACCCGACATCGTCTCTTTGAGTACATTCTGGTAGGTTTTCAAAGCATTGTTTTGCACGGTCAAGGACCTCCTGTTCAAATTTTATCAAATGACGTGCCGTCTTGAGCGCATCGTAGTATTTTGCGTGAAGAATGTGTTCGCTAAGCTGGTCGATCAGCGGTAAGGATCGAGGCGCCGCGGAAAGAAAATCGCGAACAAGTTCCCAGTAAAGCTTGTGATGATCGGCGAGATGGCTGCCGTCAACATACATCAATTGAACGATGAAATAAATTCGCTTGGCGGGGGTGTCGGCTTCCTTTGGACTCAAGATGTTTTTCTGCCGTAGAATCGGCACGCTGTTTTCTACAATGAACTCCGCCTTGCTGGAACCGTTGGTAATGACGGCTCCGCCCAGGATCAAGCGTTCATAGGGTTTTAAAGTGAGTTTGAGCGCCATGACACCATTTCGCTTTTTGAAAGTATTTAGTAGTCGATGCCTTTAACGCTTCAGAAACAATGCAGTTAGCATGCCATTAGAAAAAAGAGGCCATGGCGCGGTTGGCATCCCCCGCGAATGCATCTCTTCTTTGTCGCAGAGCTTGATGGGATCTGGTCATTTGACCAAACGCCTTTTGGACCGAGGCGTCGGAAGCGTCGATGGACAAATCAGGCAAATCAAGGCCGCCGGCTCCGGCGTGGACGGGCTGGTGCCGAAGGGTCACCGGCGCGCGCCCCTTGCCGGATGGGAACTCCCAATCGCCGGCCTGGGGATACATTTTTTTGTCGCCGAGAATTTTGGCTGGGGTATCCTCCGGTGCCGGCACGGTAAGTTTGTCGATCATCTGACGCAATCCGTTAAATTGACGCAGGGCTGCGACTCTTTCCTTGTCGTTTTGAAGATACGGCGGGTATTGTTTTACGATTGTTTCCAGTGAGATGGTCATTTTTTCGAGGTTTTGAGCGATGACATCCATGGTGTGATCCACTTCCCGGATCTGCCTGGCGACTTCGCGGATCTCTTCGTTGGCACCTTCCAACTCATTAATAAGGATGCGGTCGGTAGAGGGGGTGGTCACTGCCGGTCTTCCCTGAGAGCTATCAGGCTCGCTCTTGTTGGGCTGGGGCGTTTTCTGCGCCATGCCGGGTCCGTAGTGGGTCTCGTTAGAGGCAATCGCGGGACTCACGACAGTTAAATTATTCGTTGTGATTGCCATGGTGACCTCTTGGTGAATCAGGCAGAGGGGCGAACCCCTCTGCCTTCATTTGTGCGACACAACCCGAGTTGGTCGTTGGCGATGTTGTTGGATACTTGTTTAGAACAGTCTCATGACGGACTGGGCCGCCTGAGAGGCCAAGCTCAACGATGTGGTGCCCAGGGATTGACGCGTCTGGAGCATCAGCATGTTGGCGCCTTCTTCGTTCATGTCGGCATTGGTCAGTTCAGCCGCGCCATCCTCCAAGGTGTTGATCATACCAGAGGTGAAGTCCTGACGAATGGTGATCGTGCTCAGGTTGGTTGAGAGCTTCTGAGCTTCGCTACGCAGCGCGGAACGGGCATTGTCCAACTGGGCGATGGCCGAGTTGATTTCCGCTTTGTCGGCGGAACCGCCAGCGCTCACCCAGGCATTGGTGCCATGGGTGGACAGGCTCAGCGTGGCCCCTTGGGCCGAAGCGTCGAAGCCGGTCATGGTCAGCGAGGAGGCGCCGGTTTCATCAAACTTCACCGTATGGGTGATCGAGGTGCCATCAAGAAGGTTAACGCCCTTATAGCCGGAGTCATCACCCAACTGATCGATTTGGGTGAGCACCGATGAGTACTGACTATAGAGCGTATTGATTTCCGACGTGGTCGCTGCGGACAAAGCCGATTGGGCCAAAGACTTGGCGGAAGCAATCAAAGCCGTGATGGATTCCACGCCTTCGTTGGCCGCTGCAATCAATTGGACCGATTCTGACATTTCGTCTTTACGCGAGGACAAGTCGGTAGCTCTCTGGCGATGGCTCAAAGCGGTGAAGTAGTTGACGGGATCGTCAACGGCGCTCTGAACCCGCTGACCAGTGGCCAACCTTTTCTGGGTAGTCTCCAACAGTTGGGAGGTTTTCTGCAAGCTGAACAGGTTTTTCCGCATGCCGGAGGTTAAGGTAATGGGTGAAGATGCCATGGTGTTTCTCCTTTTCTAGGTATTCTCGGCCTTCTGGCCTATTCGATAGTTACGATACGGTTAATTTCGCCAACAGACGGCGCGCGATTTCAGTTTCCGCTTCGCCTCCTTTCCCGCTCGGATTGCGCCATACGTCTATTCTATCGTCCGTGCAGGGAGAAACTTTAGGGAAAAAATGGAGTAGACCAGAAAAGGAAGCAGGGCTCAGAAAAAGACAAAATTGGGGCATGTATTGCAATGTGCAAAACCACCTTTTCCATTTTGCACATCAAAATAATTTTCTAAGCGGACACGCATCGCTCATTCTGAAAAAATTGTAGATAAAATACAGCATGTTGAAATAATTTTGAAAAACTGTAACGAAGGCGCTGGCCGGTTCTTTGTGTAAAACTGTGCAGATTGCAAAATGAGAGGCTGTTCTAAAGTCTCGTTTAATGAAAACGGTGCGAGCGGTTCGACAACCTTTCAGGTGATCGGATTTTAATTATTTGTTGCCGACCCGGCCGCTATTACAGGAAAAATATTTAAATGAAGGCGACAGGATGGAGCTCGCCATTATAATAGATTCCTTTTGTGGCACAATCATTGCTAAAACCCGAATACATTCCATTTTCTTAAAACTCATGACAGTGGAGGCCGCACGTGCAACACATGGCAGCGACTTATTTATCGAACGCTGATGGTGCCAACTGTTCAAGCAACCTCACTGAAATAACGGAAAAGCCTGGTCCCATCGGTTTTCAAGGTGTTGTAGGCAAAAGCCGCTCAATGCAACAAGTTTTTCGGCTGATCGAACGTGTGGCCGACAGCGATAGTACCATCCTGATCAATGGCGAAACAGGTACCGGCAAAGGGCTGGTTGCCAAAGCCATCCACTCCAGCTCGTATCGCAAAGATAAGCCCTTCGTGTCCATCAATTGCGGCGCCATTCCCGAAAACCTGCTCGAGAGCGAGCTCTTCGGCCATGTGAAAGGGGCTTTCACCGGTGCCACGTCGGCCAAAATCGGCAAGTTCGAAGTGGCCAACGGCGGCACAATTTTCCTGGATGAAATCGGAGACATGAGCCCCGATCTGCAAGTTAAGGTGCTAAAGGTGCTCGAAGAACGTGAATTCGAAGCAGTGGGCGGCTGCAAGTCGATCAAGGTGGATGTGCGCATTATCGCCGCCACCCATCGCGATCTGGAAGAGCAAGTCCAGAAAGGCAATTTCCGCGAAGATCTGTTCTATCGGCTTTACGTCATTCCCATTCAATTGCCTGCATTGCAAGATCGCCCCGTCGATATCCCTCTGCTTACCCAATATTTCTTGAATAAGCTGAATAAGGATAAAAACACCCAGGTCAGCGGGATCAGCCAGGCCGCCATGGAGGTCCTCACGCAGCATACCTGGCCAGGCAATGTGCGCGAGCTGGCCAACATGATGGAGCGCATGGTGGTATTAAAAGGTGAGGGCGAGATTCAGATCAATGATCTTCCCGCCAAGCTCAGACCCGAAGGGGATCAGGAGTTCGCCCCGGTGGCCGTAGCGGCTCCCGAGATCGACGGCGACGGCATCTGTCTGAATACGGCGGTCAGCGAATTCGAGAAGAACCTCATTTATCAATCCCTTGAAAAAACCGACTGGGTAAAAAACAAAGCCGCCAAATTGCTGCATGTCAAACGCACCACGCTGGTGGAAAAAATTAAACGCTACGATCTGCAAAAATGCGCCTGATACTTCTCTGGGGCGGACCGCCGATGCCGGCATGCATCCGAATGGAGTAAGGGCTCATGGGAAAACCAGGAACAACGCACGATGCGGCCCCTGCCTATGAGTTTCGCTGCATGGCATCGGTTAAAGACTCGGCTCCGGCGAAAAAAACCAATCAAAGCGCCGCTAGTTGCGGCGCATTCCAACCGCTTTTCACAGCCGAAGGTGCCGCTGGAAAAAATGGCGATGCCCAGGAGCAAGCGGCCCGTATCGACCAGGCCCGCTGCCGGGGGGCTCAGAGCGGTTTGGAGGCCGGCCGCGAGGAAGCTTGTCGCGTGGCACGCAGCGGTTTGTCTCCAAGCTTAAAAGCCTTTATCCACACGCTCAACGACTTATCCACATCCAGCCAGCGCATGAAGGAACAGGTCAGCGCCAAGGTCATCGAACTGGCCCTCTCCATCAGCGAAAGGGTCACGGGCGAAAGCGCACGCCTGACCTTGCCTGCCATGAACGATTTGAAGGCGCTTCTGGGAGAAGCGCTGTCTAACATCAACCGGATTGCCCTGCATATCAATCCCGAGGATGCCCGGGGCATCGAAGCGCTCATGGCCGCAGACGGTATACAGTGGCCCAGTCTCGCCCAAATCGATATCCAGAGCGATGCTCTGGTGACGCCGGGTGAAGTGCGTGTCTCGGACCAAACCGGCCTTTCCAGGGAATCGCTCGACAAGCGCATACTTTCAGCCCTGACCGAGCTGCTTGCCAAAAACAATCCTGCCACCACCTGATTTTTACCTCACTCCTGAATACCTTTCGTTAGTGTCAACAAAGTGACATCACAACCGTGCCCAGTGAGCGACGCAACCAATAAGGGCAAGGCTTTTCGATGCGTGGCATGCTTATTGTACAATCGGGGCAGGCACCATTGGAATCCTTGGAGTTATTGAATGATCACGGGCTCTATCATTATTGTCGAATCCGGCCGGTTGATTTACGAGCGTTTCAGCACCGCGCTGCTTCGCCAGGGGCATCAGTTACGTTGTTTAACCAAGGAGCAAGCCCTTGTCCCCGAGTTTACGGCCCGATCCTTCGATCTCATCATCGCCGCGGAGCCATTGCCGCGCATGTCCCTTGCGGAGCTGATGGGCTATCTGAGGAAGCACAACCTCAATGTGCCGATTATCGTGATAGCCCAAAATGGCATTGTGCAGCAGGCCATCGAAGCGATCCGTCTTGGCGCGGCCGATTACCTGTTGGCTTCTGATGATGAAGCATTGCTGCATAAAAGAATAGAAAAGGTATTGCTATCAAAAGAAAAAGCACCTATCGGCAAGTCGGTCGGGCGACCGGCTTTGCCGAATATCATCTCCCAATCCACCCATATGCGGCAACTGTTGGAGATGGCGCAACGCATCGCACCCTCAGCGGCCACAGTACTGATTCAAGGTGAAAGCGGTACGGGCAAGGAACTTTTAGCCCGTTTTATCCATGGACACTCCGGCCGAACCGCCCATCCATTCGTGGCCATGAACTGCGCGGCATTGCCCGAAAATTTGGCCGAAAGCGAGCTCTTCGGCTACGAACGGGGGGCCTTCACCGGTGCCCTGCAGCGCAAGTCCGGGAAATTCGAGTTGGCCCAAAACGGAACGCTGCTGCTGGACGAAATCAGTGAAATGCCTTTGGCGCTGCAGGCCAAACTCTTGCGGGTGCTCCAGGAAAAAGAGGTGGACCGGGTCGGTGGGCAGAACCCGATTCCCATCGACGTCCGGGTGATCGCCACCACCAACCGGGATCTGGCCGTCATGGTCAACGAGGGCCAATTCCGCAAGGACCTTTACTACCGCCTGCGCATTATCCCTCTGACCATCCCACCATTGCGGCAACGGCCCGAAGATATACCGCTTCTGGTCGATTATTTCATAACAAAATATGGCTCTCCAGGCGAAACGCCCTTGCCTCGATTCGATCCGGCGGCCATGGAAAAGCTGGCTGCCTGGCCATGGCCCGGTAATGTGCGCGAATTGGAAAATACCGTGGAGCGGGCCATGCTGCTGCGCAACGGCTCCGTCATCGGGCCGTCTATGCTCTTTCTGGACGAACAGAACAGCACCGAAGCCACCGCCGCGGCGGCCGGCCTGGTGGGACTGACCGTTCGGGAACTGGAAGAGCGCTTGATCGAACAGACCTTGCGTCACGTCAACCAAAACCGCACCCATGCCGCTGAAATGCTCGGCATCAGCATTCGCACCTTGCGCAACAAACTGCGCGAATACCGTCAGGAGGACGGCGAAGAGCCGTCCGCCGCCGAACAAGGCAGATGACGCCGCCGGTAGGCAAGCTTTGCCGCCGGCGTCGGCCCCATGACACCCTCCCACAACCACGTCCTGTTGTCCGAAAAATCATAAATTAGTTAATAATACAATACGTTGAAGCAGTACAAGCCCCTGGGAGGATCTGTGGTACGCTATTTGCTCAAATGCCCAGTGACACAGGAGGAACCGGACCATGGAAACCAAGGGCATCTTCGACCGTACCATCGATTTGGCCGAAAAAGCGCTCAACATGCGCGGGCGTCGGCATGAGTTGCTCCTATCCAACATCGCCAATGCCGATACCCCCAACTACAAAGCCTTCGACATGCTGGTGGATGAAGCCCTGGCCAAAGAGGCGCCCCAGAAAAACGGCCAGGTGTCATTGATTCGGACCGATCCGGGCCATCTGCCCGCGGGCGGCCCCACCGAGCAGACCCTGCGTCCCCAGGCGGTGCATCTGTCGCCCCAGGTCACCTTGAGGGGTGACGGCAATACGGTGGACATGGATCGCGAGATGTCCGCTCTGGCTTCCAACCAATTGCATTACAAGGCTTCCACCCAGATTCTGGCAAAGAAATTCCAGAGATTACGCAGCATCATTACTGGAAGTAGGAGTTAGCCATGAGTTTTCTTGACGCCCTGAACACCAGCGCCAGCGGCTTGAGCGCCCAACGCCTGCGCATGAACCTGATCTCGAGCAACCTGGCCAACATCAACACCACGCGCACCGCGGAAGGCGGACCCTATAAACGCAAGGATGCCGTTTTCGCGGCCACCCCCCAGCAACCAAGCTTCGAAGAGGCGCTCTCCAGGCAACTGGAACCCCAGAATGTGGAGGTCCAGGTGACCGAGATCCGGGACGACCTGCGCGCGCCCATCACCAAGTTCGATCCGGGGCATCCGGATGCCGACGAAGAGGGCTATGTCACGCTGCCCAATATCAATGTGGTGGAAGAGATGGTGAACATGATCTCGGCCAGCCGCAGCTATGAAGCCAACGTAACGGCTATCCGGTCCACCAAAGAGATGGCCGCCGATGCCATGGAAATAGGACGGTAACCCATGACGGAACTCAATGTCGCCCCCATCGGGTCCATCAATAATTCATTAGAAGTCAAAGGCCCCCAAAAGCCGGACAAGGCCGAGGAGGGTACCTTTGGCCAGTGGCTGGCGCGCTCCCTGGCGGAAGTCAGTCAGTTGCAAGATTCCTCGGACGCCGCCTCCCAAAAGCTGATTACCGGCCAGAGCAACGATATTCACGGCACCATGATCGCCATGCAAAAGGCCGGCATTGCCTTGGACCTGGTGATGGAAGTGCGCAACAAAGTCATCGCGGCTTATGACGAAGTAAAACGCATGCAGTTCTGATTTCCAAGTAACACCTCAACCGAATAAGAGAAACGACCATGCCCAATTCGATTGTTGAAATTCTCAAACAGCTCAGGGCCATCATTCAGACCATGTCGGCCGGCAAAATGATGGCGCTTTTTTTATTGGTCGCCATGACCGTCGCAGGCATCGTCGTGGTCGTCAGTTGGTCGGGCAGCGCCGATATGGCGCCGCTTTACAGCAACATGAGCCCCGAAGATGCCGGTGAAGTCGTGGCCATCCTGCGCGAGAAGAAGATCGAATACCAGTTGTCCCACGATGGCGGTACCATTCAGATTCCCCGCGAGAATCTTTATGAAGTGCGCATGGACCTGGCGGCCCAGGGGTTGCCCAAGGGCGGCACGGGCTTCGAAGTATTCGACAACGCCAAGCTGGGCATGACCGAGTTTGTGCAGAACATCAATTACCAGCGCGCGCTTCAAGGCGAACTGAGCCGCACCATCAACGGCCTTTCCGAAGTGGAAAGTTCCCGGGTGCACATCGTCATGTCCCAGCGCTCGCTTTTCGTCGAGGATCAGGAGCCGGCCTCGGCCTCCATCAGCCTGAAGATGCGCGCCGGTCGCTGGCTGAGCGACGAGCAGGTCCAGGGCATCGTGCATCTGGTTTCATCCAGCGTGCCGCGCCTGTCGCCGGACAACGTGACCGTCGTGGATCAAAAAGGCAAGATGCTGGCCGGATTCAAGGACAAGGCCACGCCCTCCAAATTGAGCGCCGACCATCTGGAATTCCAGCAGCGCAAGGAAAGTTCCCTGGAAAAGCAGATCCTGAGCATGCTCGAATCGGTCCTGGGGCAGAACAAAGCCATCGTGCGAGTGGCCTGCGACCTGGACTTTGTCCAGCAGGAAAAAACCGAAGAACTCTACCTCCCGGAAAACCATGTGGTGCGCAGCGAACAACTGCTCAGCGAAGCCTCGTCCCAATCCGATGCCGGCCCCGTGGGCATTCCGGGTTTGGCCAGCAACATCACCCAACCGCAGAGCGCCCCCGGCGTCCAGTCCAACCCGGGCAAGGGCTTCAAAAAAGACGACGCCACGCGCAACTATGAAATCGGCAAAACCACCAGCCGGAAAATCATGCCGGTGGGCGGCCTGGAACGGCTTTCGGTGGCAGTCATCGTGGATGGCACCTACCAGACCAAGACCGTGGGCGAAGGCGATGAGCAACGCCAGGAAACCGAGTATGTGCCCCGTAGCACCGAAGAGATGGCCAAGCTGGAAAGCATCGTCAAGAGGGCCATCAATTTCGACGAAACCCGGGGCGACAAAGTCGAAGTGGCCAATATCGCCTTCAGCGCCACCCCGCTAGCGGCCGAAGCGCAGAGCGATCGCTTCGCCTGGCTGGATTCACTGCGGGGATACGGCGCCATTTTCAAATACCTGGCCGTGGCCCTGTTCGTGCTGTTCGCCTTCCGCTTCGTGATCCAGCCGCTGATCCGCTGGCTGACCGATACGGCCTGGGAAGACGTCGAGCTGTTGGAGCACCTGCCGCGGACGCTCTCCGAAATCGAAAAGCAGTATGTCGCTCAAGGAGCGGGGGCCAATTACGTCAAGCAGGCGGCCCAGCTCATCGCGAGCAACCAGGATGACTCCAGCAAGTTGATGCAGCAGTGGCTGAAAGAAACCTAGGATTCGAACTGAAGCAGGCATGAAAACGACGCGAAAATGGATGCAAAAGAACTAACCGGTTCCGTAAAAGTAGCGATTCTGACCCGAGCCGTGGGTCCCGATGCGGCGCGCGCCATTCTCAATCGTTTATCGGACGATGAGCGCGAGTTGGTGGTTCGGCTTCAATCCAGGCTCCCCGCGCTGCCTCCCAGCCTGGTGGACCGCGTGGCGCTCGAATTTATCGAAACCTCGGGTCTTCCCCTGCAAATCGCCAATCAGGGCCAGGCCGCACCTGCCGAGAGCGAAGCGGGGAAGGACGCGAAAAAAGCCCCTCCCAAATCCACGCTCGAGGCCGTGCAGGACATGGAGCCCAATCAGCTCATCCAACTGATCAAAGACGAGCACCCCCAGACCATCGCCCTGATCCTCGTCCATTTGGAACCCAGCGTGGCCAGCGAGATTCTCGGGCGACTGCCCGAGCAGGTTATGGCCGATGTGGCCCTGCGCATCGCCAACCTCAACAAGGTTCTGGCCGGCATGGTCAAGGAAGTGGATAAGGTTTTCGAAGAGATCCTGAAAAACAAGGATCGCGTCTCCACCCAGGAAGCCGGCGGCGTCGGGCGCCTGGCCGAGCTGCTCAACCAGATCGACGGAACCATCGTCGAGCAGATCATCGACCAGATCGAAGAGACCGATGCGGACCTGGCTGAAGAGATTAAGCAGATGATGTTCGTTTTCGAGGATGTCGTTCTGGTGGACGACAAGGGCTTGCAGAAAGTGCTGCGCAGCGTCGAGTCCCAGGAACTGGCCGTGGCCCTGAAGGCCGCCTCCGACGAAGTCAAGCAGAAGATCTTCCGCAATATGTCCCAGCGCGCGGCGGAGATTCTGAAAGAAGAGATGGAAGTCAGCGGTGCCGTGCGCATGAAGGACGTGACCGACGCCCAGCAGAAAATCACGCGCATCATCCAGGATATGGAACGCAAAGGCGAACTGATCATCACCGGCCGTGGCGGGGAAGAGTTTGTGGGCTAATGACGACCAAAGATTACAACACCTATTGTTTTCCGCGATTCAACGCCAACGCCGATCCGAAAGGCGAGGGGGGCGCCGACTCCCGAGAGTCGAACGACACCCTGGAGCAAAAGCTCGCGCGGATCGAATGCCAGGCCTACGAAGAGGCCTTCGCCAAAGGACGGGACGAGTGCCTGGGCGCGGAAAAAGCCAAACTGATGCCCATGAGCGGGTTGCTCTCCCAGGCCAAGGCGTCGCTGCAAGCCCATCAAACCAAGATGCGCGCCTTGTGCGAGGAAGATACCGTGCGCATTTCCCTGGCCATCGCCCGGGAGATCGTGCATTACGAGCTCAATCAGCGGCCGGAGCTGGCCGACGCCATCACCGCCAAAGCTGTGGAGATGGCCGCTGGTCAAGGCCGCGTCAAGGTCAAGGCCCACCCGGCCGACTGCGAAACCCTGCGCACGCTTTTAAAGACGAAATTTACCAACGACGCCGACCGGGAGCAGATCCAGATTGCGGCCGATCAAGGTCTTGCCAGGGGAGGCTGTCTGATCGAGACCGAGTTCGGCGTCATCGACGCCCGTATCGATCAACAACTGGCCGTCATTGCCGCCAGCCTGGCCGCGGCCCTCACCGAGTCCAAAGCCGCCGTGCACCGTTCCGAGGGGGCTGCCTTGGAACTGGACCATTACAGCCAGCGCATCAAGAACGTGGCGCCCGTTAAAACCTACGGCCACGTCGCCAAGGTAGTGGGCCTGGTGGTCGAAGCCAACGGCCCCATGGTTCAATTGGGAACCATTTGCGACATCCACGGCAATGAGCAGGACCGGCCGGTGACGGCGGAAGTATTGGGATTTCGCGACCGCACGGTGTTGATGATGCCGCTGGAGGATATCCGCACCATCGGCCCGGGCAGCAAGGTCGTGGCCCGCCAGGAGAAAGCCAGCGTGGCCGTGGGCGACAAGCTGCTCGGGCGGATCATTGACGGTCTGGGCAATCCCATCGACGGCCGCGGGCCGCTGGAGACCGACCGGGAGTATCCGATCTACGCCAAACCCATCAATCCCTTGCTGCGCCAGCGCATCCGCACGCCGCTGGACCTGGGCATTCGGGCCATCAACGGCTTGCTAAGCGTCGGTTGCGGTCAGCGCATGGGCATCTTCGCCGGATCGGGCGTGGGCAAAAGCGTGCTCATGGGCATGATCGCCCGCAAGAGCAACGCCCATGTCAACGTCATCGGTTTGATCGGCGAGCGCGGTCGGGAATTGAACGACTTCATCGAAAAGGAACTGGGAGAAGAGGGGCTCAAAAAATCGGTGGTCGTGGTGGCCACCTCCGACCATCTGCCCCTGGTGCGGGTGCGGGGCGCTTTCGTGGCCACGGCCATCGCCGAGTACTTCCGCGACCAGGGCATGACCGTCAACCTGATGATGGACTCTTTGACCCGCTTTGCCATGGCCCAGCGCGAAATCGGTCTGGCCCTGGGCGAGCCGCCCACCACCAAAGGCTACACGCCCTCGGTCTTCACGCTGCTGCCCAAGATCCTGGAACGGGCCGGCACTTCGGATCATGCCGGTTCGATCACCGGGCTTTACACCGTGCTGGTGGAGGGCGACGACATGAACGAGCCCATCGCCGACGCCGCGCGCTCGATCCTGGACGGCCACATCGTCCTGAGCCGCGACCTGGCCCATCAGAATCACTATCCGGCCATCGACGTGCTGCGCAGCATCAGCCGGGTCATGGAAGATATCGCCGCGCTGCAACACAAGCACAACGCCGGGCGGCTCAAAGAAATGCTGGCCACCTACCGCAAGGCCGAAGACCTGATCAACATCGGGGCCTATGTGGCGGGCAGCAATCCGGCCATCGACCGCGCCATGGCCAAGATCGATCAGATCAATGGGTATCTGCGTCAGAACATCGACGAACATGTGACGTTTGAAGAGAGCTTGCTCCAGTTGGAAAAGATCATGAACAGCAGGTAATTGCCGATGCCGTATGAATTCAAACTCGAAGCCCTGCGCCGCTACCGCCAATTTGAAGAGGATCGGCTTCAAAAGGAGCTGGCGGACGCCCAACGGGTCGTGGAACAAGCCCAGGAGCTGTTGAAAGCGCATATGGCCCTGCGCCAGAAAACCGAGCATGAATTCCGCAAAAGTTCTCAAAGCGGCGAAGCCTTGGCCTCCCAAGCCGCGATGTATCGCAGTTACCTACAGCGCTTGTCCGGCGAGATCCTCGTGCGCCACCAGCAGGTCCAGGGAGCCGAAAAAGCCTGTGAGAAGGCGCGCAATGCGTTGCTGGATGCCATGAAGCGGCGCAAGGCCCTGGACCGGCTCAAGGAAAAGGGCGAGCAGGCCTTCATGGCCGAGCTCGATAGCCAGGAACGGAAGTTCATCAACGAGATGGCGATTCAACGATTCGTTCGTAAAGAGGAATAGAGGAAAACGACGATGCAATGTCAAATGAAGTTTTTCGAAGTACTGCCCAAGGGAGTCGGTCAGGGGGTCCAGAAAGTGGCCGTCAAGATGCCCGCCGGAGGCGATGCCAACGGATCGGTGGATGGCAACGGATTCGCCGACATCATGGCGGCCCTGATGAGCCTGCCGGCCGATCAGTTGCGCCAGTCCCTGGCCCAACTCGACCGGGTCTGCGTCGAAGGCCAGAGCAAGGAGTGGGTTCCGCTGCTGGATTTGACCCAGGCTGCCGGCGCCAACGGCGGCATGCTCAAATTGCTGCAAGTCGACTCTCAGGCCAATAAGGCCGCCGCCTCCATGCTGCAACTGAAAATCCAGCAGATGCAGCCCCAGGAAAACACCGCCCAGCCGGAGGCCGAGGTCCTGCCGCAAACAACAATCCCGCTGGCGGGCGAAAACCTCGTGCCCCAGGAAAAGCCGGCAGCGGCCGGGGAGATGCAAAAGGAAATGGCGTCCTACTTCGCATCGGTTCAGACCGATGGCGAAGGGCTGCCGAAGCAGACACCCAATAATGATCTCTCCGCCGAATTGGCCCGGGCATTGACCGGTCGCGGGCAAGAAACCAAGCCTGCGGACGAGCCGGCGCTCAATCCCATGACGGACCTGACCGACAAAAACAAGAACCCCCAGCCTCAACCAATGGAGCCGGTGTCGGCCAAGACCCCCATCGATCTCAATGCGCTTCAGAACCAAGCGGCCACGGAGGGGAAAGAATCCTTTGCTGCCGTGGTTGAGAAAAAGGCCGCCAAGCGCAACGTCGCAGCCACCAAAGCAGCTTCGGCGGCGGTGGCCCATGCGGCCGCGAAGTCCGCCGTAGCCGATAAGCCCGTGGACATGGCCGCCTCCCTGGACAAAGCGTTGAGCGAGCAGCGGCCGATTCAAAAAGAGGAGAAGCCCGTGGCCGACGGACGCGTTCCGGCCCAAACTGAAGCCGCAGTCACTCCGGGCACACCCCAGAACGTACCCGCCTCGGGTGAACCGGTGCAGGGCATCGAATCCCGTTTGAACGAAACGCGCCCGGTGCAGCACCTTAAGGAGACCGCCGAAACCCCGGCCGCTCCCAAAGAGATGCAGACCGACGTTATCCGGCAGATCGTCCAGCGCATGACCTTGCGCAACGACGGTCGCAACACTTCCATGCAGATCAAGCTCAAGCCCGAGTTCCTGGGAAACCTGCACATGGAGGTGGTGTCCGAAAACCAGCAGGTCACCGTGCGCATGACGGCCGAAAACCAGGCGGTCAAAGGCATCATCGAACAGAACCTGCATGTGCTCAAAAACGAATTGCAGCAGCATGGTCTGCAAATTCAAAAGTTTGACGTGTTCGTCTCCCAGGACAACGATGCCTGGCGCAACGGACAGCAGCAGACTGCTTTTCGCCAGGCCCAGGATCGCGGCTATCGCTCGGGGAGCGGACGCAACGGTTTATTCGCGGATAGCGAGGAGGCCGAGGCCATGGAGGGCGCCACTGGGACCGCCCGCTCTTATGGCGAGAAGAGTTCGGTGGATTTCTTCGCTTAAACCTCAGCGCTGACGGGAGCATTATATGGCAGTATACGGATTGGATCAGGTGGCATCCAAGGCCACGCAAACCACATCGACGGCGAAGAACGATATCATGGGCAAGGATGACTTTCTGCGGCTGCTGGTGGCCCAGTTGCAGTCCCAGGACCCCATGAACCCCATGGAGAGCACCGACTTCACCGCTCAACTGGCGCAATTCAGCTCCCTGGAGCAATTGCAGAACATCAATACCAGCCTGGGGGGCATCGGCACCTCCCAGTCGGTGCTGACCAACAGCCAGGCCGTCGGCTTCATCGGCAAAACCATTACCGCCATCGGCGACACCATCGACGTGAGCGGCGGCCAGAGCCAGGACCTGCAATTCTCCATCGAGGAGGATGCCGTGGGCAGTTACCTGCGCATTTACGATCAACAGGGCAACTTCATTCGCCAGATCGAAACCGGTGCGCTGGCGACCGGGCAAAACAGCGTCCCCTGGGATGGCACGGACTACCTGGGCGGCCAAGTGCCGGACGGTGCCTATAGCTTCCAGGTAGAGGCCATCGACGAATTGGGTAACACCGTACCGTCCACCCAGTACATGACCGGCGAAGTCACCGGGGTCCATTTCCAGAACGGGGTCGCTTACCTGCAATGCGGCAACCGGGAGATCGCCATGGGCAATGTGGTGAACGTGCTGACAACGGAAGAATAATAAAAAATATTTAAGTGGAACATTAAGGATTGCATCCATTTGGCATATAATTGTTCGGATAATACAAATACTGTGAAGGCGTAAAAAGCAAACGCATCTCGAAAAGGGGGCAACACCATGATCGGATCTTTATATTCAGGAATTTCCGGCTTGAAATCGCAAACCAGCGCCATGGCCGTCATCGGCGACAACATCGCCAACGTCAACACCACCGGCTTCAAGACTTCCCGGGTGGAGTTCGCCAACGTATTCAACGCCACCTTGGGCCAGAGCCGCATGCAGATCGGCCGTGGCGTCATGATGAGCGGCACAGCGGCCAACTGGAACGCCGGCACCATGGAGACCACCAACACAGTCACCGACCTGGCGATCAACGGCCAGGGCATGTTCATCGTGCGCGACCCGGCCAACGATGGTCAGTTTTATACCCGTGCAGGTCAGTTCGAGTTCGATGCCGATAACCAGTTGGTCAACGCCGATGGGCTGCAGGTCCAAGGGTACGCCATCGATGCCAATGGAAACGTGGGCGCCTTAAATACCGTCACCCTGCCCAACGGTATCAGCACGCCGTCGGCCACGACCGATCTGACCATGGGGGTAAACCTCGATTCCGGTGCCGCCATCGGCGACACGTACGATACAACCATTTCGGTTTTCGACTCCCTGGGCAACTCCGTGGAACTCAATTTCAACTTCGAAAACACCGGTCCCGGCGCCTGGGAGTGGTATATATCGCCTTCCGTGGGCGCCGCCACACCCGCTATGGCTGCCCCCGCCACCATCACCTTCGATGCCACTGGCGCGCTGGTCTTGCCGGCCGCCAACCCGGCCATTGCGGTCACGGGTCTGGACGGCAACGATCTTGCCATAACCTGGACGCTGCGGGATGCCGCAGGTGCCAGCGACGGCTCGGTCACGGGCTATGCGGGCACTTCGGTCAAGACCTCCCAAACCCAGGACGGCTATCCCAGCGGCATGCTCCAGGGTATTTCGGTGGACGAGGATGGTATCTTCACGGCCCTGTACTCCAACGGCACCATGAGCCCCTTTGCACAGATCGCCGTAGCCGATTTCGCCAGCTACGCCGGATTGGCCAAGCAGGGCAGCAACCTGTTCACCTCCTCGCTGGCCTCCGGTCAGCCGGTCATCACCGTTCCCAATACGGCCGGCGTGGGCGCCATCGCCCCCAGCAGCCTGGAGATGTCCAACGTGGATCTGGCCCAGGAGTTCGTCGCCCTGATTACCACCCAGCGTGCTTTCCAGGCCAACTCCAAGGTGATCACCACCAGTGACGAAGTGCTGGCGGAACTAATCAATATTAAGCGTTAGTTGGGATCCTCCTCCCTCCTGTGGATGTGATCGCGTGCTCCCTGGCCATGGGCCGGGAGCGCTCGATCACATCTTATTGAATACTGCTTCCCGGGTACCGGCACAGCTTTCGATTAAAGGCCATCGAAATGTCAAAGCCTTGACTAACCCACCGATGAAATTTGACGGAACACCCCATCTCCAACCTAGAAGAAATCTCCAGTCCTTCCATCCGGTAAGCCCAGCAAATATTATTTATATGTAAGTACAGTACGTTATAACTATCCTGCGGCTGATCCGCGCTTGTCCGGCCGGTGGCACATTCCATGCTATTCTTCCCGTTCGATGGTTTGCGGCCAATTGGGGAGGATATTTTGGACTTAGCCACGCTACTCGGGATCATCGTCGCCAGCGGATTGGTTTTTGTCTCCATTTTGATGGGCGGGCCCGGAGCCTGGTTCATCGACTATCCTTCGCTGATGATCGTCATCGGCGGCACCATGGGCGCCACGTTGATCAACTACCCCCTGGCGGATGTGGTCAGCATGTTCAAAGTCACCAAGAACGCCTTCCGCCACCGCACCGCCAATCCCCTCGGGCTGATCCCGATCATGATCGAGTTTGCCAAGACGGCGCGCAAGGAAGGCATTCTGGCCTTCGAAAAGCATATCAAGGAGGTCGATGACCCCTTCATGGCCCGCGGCATGCAGATGGCCGTGGATGGTCTGGAAGCCGATGCCATCGCCGAGGTTCTGGGAACCGAGATCATGTGGCTGGAAGAGCGCCACCGCCTGGGCGCCGAAATTTACACCACCATGGGGACCTTCGCGCCCGCCGTGGGCATGCTGGGCACCATCATCGGCCTGGTGCAGATGCTCATGCAGATGAAAGATCCGTCGGCCATCGGCGCGCCCATGGCCGTGGCCTTGTTGACCACCTTTTACGGAACGATCCTGGCCTACCTGTTGTTTTTGCCCATTGCCGGCAAACTGCGCGTGCGCAGCAAGCAGGAGATCCTGGCCAAGCAGATGGTGATGCACGGCATCCTGGCGATCCAGGCCGGCGACAACCACCGCATCGTGGCCGAAAAGCTCAGGTCCTTCCTTTCTCCCGCGGCGCGGATAGCCAATGAAAAAGAGGTGCGCGATGGCGCGGCCGCAATTTAGAAGAACGGGATTCGGCAAGGACGACAGGCCGGAACTTTCCGCGGGCTGGCAGACGGTGTATGCCGGATTTGCCATGATCATGCTGAGCTTTTTCATCCTGTTGACCTCTTTTTCATCTTTGGCGCCTTCCAAGATCACGCGTTTTGTAAGCTCCTTCTCCGACGCCGTCAGCGTTCTGGAGCATGGTTCGAACATAGAAGAAGGCAAGACGATCAAGGACGACGAGGTTCAATTGCTGCCCAGGGAAGATCTGGCCGCCCAACTCTTCGAGCAGGTGCGCCAAGCGAGCCATGCAGAGGGGCTCGACCAGGTTGTGCTGCAGCGCACGCCCAAAGGGGTCGTGCTGACCCTGAACGATACGCTGTTGTTCGATAGCGGCCAGGCGCGCCTTTCCGAGGCAGCCTATCCCCGCCTGGAAAAGATCGGTCGCTTGATCCAACGCATCCAAGTGCCGGTGGAGATCCAGGGGCATACGGACAATCAACCCATACACACTAACGAATTCCCGTCCAATTGGGAGTTGTCCACGGCCCGGGCCATATCGGTGCTGCGCCACCTGATCCAAACCCCGGAGATCGCCCCCGAGCGTCTTTCGGCCGTGGGATTCGCCGAATTTCAACCCATGGTCGCCAATGATACGGCGGAAAACCGTGCGCAGAATCGGCGGGTGGATTTTGTCTTCCATATTGAAGGATAACGCTAAACACATGGCCAGAAGAGTGTTCATACCAGCACGCACCGAAGAAAAAGCGCAGCCGTTGGCCTGGATGACCACCTTTAACGATTTGATGACGCTGTTGATGGTCTTTTTCGTATTGCTGTTCGCCATGGGCAATCCGGACCCGGAAAAGTTCCAGAACTTTCAGAACCAATTGCAAAGCGGCCTGGGGGTGATGCAGGCCGGACGGAACAACGGCCAGGGCCTGCCCAGCCAAAGCCAGAGCAGCGCGGGCGGTAAAACGGTAAATTCCGTGGAAACACTGCCTGAAACAGCGCAGTCCGATAATTTCCAGGAGCTGACCCGTACCCAGGGTTTGGAAGCCGAGTATACGCCCAAAGGGCTTCGCATCACCTTGAGCGACGCCTTGTTGTTCAAAACGGGCAGCGCCGGCCTCACCGAGGATGGCCTGCGCCTCCTGGGACAAATCAGCGCGGTGATCAAACCCTTGCAGCGCCAGGTGCGGGTTGAAGGTCACACCGACGACCGGCCCATCGCCACGCCGCGCTATCCGAGCAATTGGGAACTCTCGGCGGCCCGGGCCATCGGCGTGGTGAACTATTTCAGCAACCAGGGCGGTATTCCAGCCTCCCGGCTTTCAGCCGCGGGATACGGTGCCTTCAAGCCGCGCGGGGCCAATGACAATGAAGCACAACGGGCCGCGAACCGGCGCGTGGAGATCATTTTAGGTCAGGTGGAAACACCGGGACCGCCAAAATAAACAACAGAAATAGGCAACAGGAACAGGCAACAGATCGATCGGAGGGATAACAGATGTCCAAGAAAGCGATGATTATGGCTCTGGGCGGGGTCGTCCTCTTGTTTGCGATGATGGGCGGCGGATTTTTTATGATGTGGCAAAAGATGAACGCCAGCATCGCGCAAATTCAAAGCGCCAACACCAAGGATGCAAAAGGGCATGGGGCCAAAGAGGAAGAAGAAGTCGTCAAGCCGACCCATAAACTGGAGACCATGATCGTCAATCTGGCCGATCAGGGTGGCAAGCGCTATCTGCGCGTCACCATGGAACTGGAGCTCAGCACACCCGAAGTCCTTGAAGAGATTACCAAAAAACTACCCCAGTTACGGGATACCATCCTCATGGTCCTGCCGAGCAAGCAGTATACGGAAATCAGCACCACCGAAGGCAAGATCGCCCTGCGGGACGAGCTCATCGCAAAAATCAACGCCCTTTTGAAGAAGGGTACGGTGACCACCATCTTTTTCACGGAATTTGTCGTTCAATAGCAGGATCGCCCATGGCCGAACAAATACTATCCCAGGAAGAGATCGATGCCCTGCTCAACGCCATGGACAAGGGCGAGGTGCAGGTGGAAGAAGCGCCTCAGCCCAAAGCCAAGGCCGAGGCCCGCGCCTATGACCTGACATCCCAGAGCCTGACCCTTCGGGATCAGTTCGACGCCCTGGACGAAGTCTACGACAAGTTCGTCAACCTGCTCAACGTCGGGTTGTCCAGCGCCTTGCAGCGCGCCATCGAAATCAAGCAGGTGTCCAAGGAGATCGTCAAGTTCGGCGAGTTCTTGCACGCCTTCTCCAATCCCACCGGCTTTAGCATCTTCAATATGGAACCGCTGATCGGGTCGGCGCTGCTGGCGGTGGAACCGAATCTGTGTTTCGCCCTGATCGACAGCATGTTCGGCGGCGTGGGACGCCCCCTGGCCAAAGTGCGCGAGTTCACCCAGATCGAGCAGCGCATGCTCTCCAAGTTTTACAACGATGTGTTGGTCGAGTTGGAAAAAGCCTGGCAAGTGGCCTATCCCATTAAAGTGCAGCAGAAGAGGACGGAAACCAAGCCGGAGTTCGTCAACCTGGTCAGCCCCGCCGACCTGGTGTTGATCTTTGTCTTCTCGGTGGCCGGCGAAGAGTTTTCCGGCAACATTCACATCTGCACCCCCTTCCTGATGCTCGAACCGGTCAAAGACAAATTGTCGTCGCGCTACCTGCGCGAGAAAGACCGCGCCCATGCCTTCCGCAACCAGCTCACCGTGCTGCTCCGGGACACGCGGGTCAACATGGTGGCTGAACTGGGGCGCACGGTATCGACCATCGGCAGGATTCTGGAACTGGAGATCGACGACGTCATCAAGATCAACACCGGTCCCCAGGATGCGGTGGTAGTTAAAGTAGAAGGCACGCCCAAGTATCTCGGCATGCCCGGAACCCTCAAGGGCAATCGGGCGATTCAGATATCAGCGCTCATCAAAAAGGACGAAGGAGATTAGCCGACATGGCCGCGGCAGATAATACCCAAAATGACGGCGAAGCGGGTAAAGGCAAACCGGCCGCCAAACGGCAGGCGGGTGCCTCCGAAAACGGCGCCAAGGAACCATACGCTTTTTCGGACTTGAAAGGGCAGGGGGCCGGGCAGCGGCCCGCCAACCTGGACTTCATACTGGATATCCCTTTGGAAATTACGGTGGAGCTGGGCCGCACGCGCATGATGATCAACGAACTGCTGAAATTGGGGCAGGGCTCGGTGATCGAGCTGACCAAGCCGGCCGGTGACACCCTGGAGATCCTGGCCAACAACCGGTTGATCGCCAAAGGCGATGTGGTGGTGGTGAACGACAAATACGGCATCCGTCTGACCGAAGTGATCAGTCCGGTGGAACGTCTGGAGAAATTGAAATGAACGGCTCCCCCGATTTGACCATGGCCACCCTTAAAATGGTGCTCTCCCTTGGCGCGGTGCTTCTGATCTTGTGGGCCGCCCAGCGCGGAGTGCGGCGCTTCATGCCGTCGGCGGCCGTCGCCGGACGGAACCGCTGGATCAAGGTGCTCGGCACGCACCCGTTGGGCATCAAAAAATCGATTGCCATGGTGCAGGTGCCGGGCGCGATCCTGGTGCTGGGGGTGGGCACCGAGCAGATCCAGCTTTTGACGCGCATCGACGACCCCGAAGTCATGGCCGAAGTCGCCGCGGCCCAGACGGCGCAGCCGGGGGCCGCGGGTTTTGGCGAGCAATTGAAACGCATGACCCGTTCGTTGGGCATGAAATCCGACGGCGCAATTTCAGAAGATGGAAGGGCGGTGTCGGGACAATGACATCCTCAGGCAAGAAACGCATTTGGGCCCTTATCATCCTTGGGGTGATGATCGTGCTTTCGGCACCCGGACCGGCAGCGGCCGCGCCGCCCGATCCGGCCGGCAATCTACTCAGTATCGATATGGGCAAAGGCGAAAACCCGGGCAAGGTGAGCGTGGCCCTTCAAATTTTCCTGCTGCTCACCGTGCTTTCCCTGGCGCCATCGATCCTGATCATGGTGACCTGCTTTACGCGCATCGCCATCGTGCTTTCGCTCTTGCGGCAGGCCATCGGTTCGAACCAGTTGCCGCCCAACCAAATCATTATCGGCCTGGCCCTGTTCCTTACTTTTTTCGTCATGACCCCGGTGTGGCAGAAGGTGAATCAGGATGCGCTGAAACCTTACCTGGACAACAAGCTCACGACGACCGAGGCCCTCAAAAGTGCCGAAGCGCCCATCCGCGCCTTCATGTTCAAGCAGACCCGGGAAAAGGATCTCTCCCTGATGGTGGAGATCGCCAAGCTTCCGCGCCCCAAAAATATCGAGGAGATACCCACCACCGTGCTGATCCCCTCGTTCATCATCAGTGAGCTCAAGACCGCCTTTCAAATCGGCTTCATGCTCTACATTCCTTTTTTGATCATCGACATGGTGGTGGCCAGCGTGCTGTTGTCCATGGGCATGATGATGCTGCCGCCGGTCATGGTTTCCTTGCCCTTCAAACTCATGATTTTCGTGTTGACCGACGGATGGTACCTGATCGTGGGATCGTTGGTGAAAAGCTTCAACATGTAGGAGGCGCCCTGTGACACCCGAATTCATCACCGGCTATTTTCTGGAAGCCATTAAAACCGCCATCTTCCTTTCAGCGCCCATGCTGATGGTGGGCCTGCTCGTCGGTATCCTGGTGAGCATCTTCCAGGCCGCCACCCAAATCAACGAAATGACCCTGGTCTTCGTGCCCAAAATGCTCGCCGTGGCCCTGGCCTTGCTGGTCTTCTTCCCCTGGATGCTGCGGATCATCAGCGATTTCACCAGCAACAATATAATGAATATGAACATGTACATCCATTAGCCTAAAAACCTATGCTGCTTCTCAATCTGCCCATCGAGCAATTCCAAATCTTTCTCTTCGTGCTCGTACGCGTGGGGGCCATTCTTTTCTCCATTCCCTTTTTGGAAGCACGCAACGTTCCCATGACCCTCAAGGCCGTCCTGGCAATGGCCATGAGCGTCATGCTGATGCCGCAGCTCAAGCTGCCGCCCATCTCCATTTCCGGCGACCCCGTGGTGCTCGTGCTGGGAATTATGGGCGAGGTGGCCGTGGGCCTGATCATCGGCCTGATGGTGCAACTGCTTTTCGCCGGGGTCCAGTTGGCCGGTCAGTTGGCCGGTTTTCAGATGGGGTTTGCCATCGCCAACGTCATGGACCCGGCTTCGAGCCTGCAAATTCCAATACTGGCCCAATTCTTGAACCTTTTTGCACTGATGATCTTCTTTACCATCAATGCCCATTACTACTTTATCAAGGCCCTGGTGGATGCTTTCGAGCTGATTCCGCCCTTGGCCGTCCAATTCAACGGCCAAATCCTCGAATTGATGATGAAAACGGGCGCGGATGCCTTTATCATCGCCATCCAGGTAGGGGCGCCGGTCATGGTAGCCCTGCTGCTCGTCAACGTGGCCCTGGGCTTGACCGCCCGCACCGTGCCCCAGATGCAGATCTTCGTGGTGGCCATGCCGCTGCAAATCGTTTTGGGCCTGCTCTTCCTGGGATTCTCTCTGCCGTATGTCTCGGCGTTTCTGGAACATGCATTTTCCAAAATGGGCCATACCATCGTGGCCATGATCGGCTTATTTAAATAAGGGGAGCAACGTGGCGGACGATAAAGACCAAGAACGATCGGAGCCGGCAACCCCTAAGAAGCGGGACGAGGCCCGCAAGAAAGGGCAGGTGGCCAAGAGCCGGGAGATTCCCTCGGTGCTTGTGCTGCTCAGCGCCCTGTCGGTATTCTATTTTGTCGGCGACTGGATGTTCGACCAGATGAACACCGTCACCCGGGAGATTTTGGTCCAGATCAGCTATTGGCGCCTCAGTGCCGAGAGCGCCCATGAACTGATGTGGTACCTTTTCCAGAAGATGGTGCTCATCCTGGCGCCGCTGGTCATCGGCGTGGCCCTGGCCGGCATCATCGGCAACGTCGCCCAGGTAGGCTTTCTTTTGACCGGTGAGGCCATGTCCCCCAAGCTGTCCAAGCTCAATCCCCTGGAGGGCATCAAGCGGCTCTTTTCCACCACCTCCTTGACCGAGCTGATCAAATCCATTTTCAAGGTCATCATCATCGGCAGCATCGGCTACAATATTTTGCGTGGCGAAATGGACCAGATTCCGGCCCTGGTGGCTTTCGATGTCCATTCGATCATGGGCTTTGTCGGCCGGGTGTCATTGAAACTGGGCTACTATATCTGTCTTGTGTTGATCGTTTTGGCGGCCCTGGATTACGTTTTTCAGCGCTGGAAACACGAACGCGACCTGCGCATGAGCAAGCAGGAGATCAAGGACGAGTACAAACAGAGGGAAGGCGATCCCTTGATCCGCTCCCGCATCCGTTCGGCCCAACGCGAGATGGCCATGAAACGGATGATGGAAGCAGTTCCCAAGGCCACCGTGATCATCACCAACCCCACTCACCTGGCCATTGCCATCAAATACGAGCGCGGCCTGCCGGCACCCATCATCGTCGCCAAGGGCGCCGGTCACATCGCCGAGCGCATCCGCGAGATTGCCGGCCGGCATAACATTCCCATCATCGAGCAAAAGCCCTTGGCCCGCGCCTTATATAAGGATGTGGAGATCGGTGGGTACGTGCCCGTGGATCTTTACCATGCGGTGGCCGAAGTGCTGGCCTATGTGTACCGTTTGAAAGGCCTGGTGCACGCTTAACCGGTGGCGCCCTGGTCCCACGGCGGTTTCTTGACACTGCGCCCGGTGTCCGCTCCAATCCAATCCTTGCCGTCTTAAATTCAATCGCTATTTCAAGCAGATCAGCTCCGCTGCACCCCTTCACGAATACTTCCGTAACCAGGCATGGAAAATGCAAAATTGCCTGTCGTCAGCTACAAATCAACGCTTGGCGGAAGGTTAGCAATGGAAACTGTTCAAACCAACGGACTGCTCGGACGCTTCGCCTTCATCAGCAAGAACGCCGACGTGGCGATGGGTTTCGTGACCATGTGCATTCTCATGGTCATGATCATCCCCATCCCCACCATAATGCTCGACCTGTTCCTGACCTTCAACATCACCATCTCCCTGATGGTGCTGCTGGTGGGTATGTATGTATTGAAGCCCCTGGAGTTTTCGGCTTTTCCGTCCATCCTGCTGCTGACCACGTTGTTCCGCCTGGCCCTCAATATCGCCTCCACCCGCATGATCCTGCTGCACGGCAGCGAGGGGACCCAGGCGGCCGGCAAAGTGATCATGGCCTTCGGCGATTTCGTGGTGGGCGGCAACTTCGTGGTGGGCATCATCGTCTTCTGCATCCTGGTGGTGGTCAACTTCGTGGTCATCACCAAGGGCGCCGGGCGCATCGCCGAAGTGGCGGCCCGCTTCACCCTGGACGCCATGCCCGGCAAGCAGATGAGCATCGATGCCGATCTGAACGCCGGCATGATCGACGAGCAGGAGGCGCGTGAACGGCGCCGCCTGCTTTCCAAGGAGTCGGAATATTACGGTGCCATGGACGGTGCCAATAAATTCGTACGCGGCGATGCCATTGCCGGCATCATCATTACGCTCATCAACATCATCGCCGGGTTCGCCATCGGCGTGTTCCAGAACGACATGAGCTTCGCCGAGGCCGCCCATAACTATACGCTGCTCACCGTGGGCGATGGTCTGGTCAGCCAGGTGCCGGCCCTGATCATCTCCACGGCCGCCGGCATCGTGGTCAGCCGGGCCGGCGCCGACAGCAACCTGGGCCTGGAAATCAGCACCCAGCTCTTCCTCAAGCCCCGCGTTCTGGCGGTGGCGGCGGCGATCCTCTTCTGCTTCGGTATCATTCCGGGCCTGCCCACCGTGCCTTTCTTCATCCTGGGGGCTTTCGTCGGCGGCGTGGCGTACCTGCTGGTCAAGAACGAGCGCCAGCGCAAGGCCGCCGAAGCGTCGGCCGAAAAGGCCCCCGCGGAAGATGCCGCCAAGGAGACCACCGAATCCTTCAAGCCGCTGCCGCCCGTTGACATTCTGGGGCTGGAGATCGGCTACGGCCTCATTCCCATGGTGGATGCCCAGCAGGACGGCGAGCTTCTGGAGCGCATCAAGTCCATTCGCCGCCAGATCGCCCAGGAACTGGGCATCGTGGTGCCGTCCATCCATATCCAAGACAACATGCAGCTCAAACCGGGTGAATACGCCATCAAGTTGAAAGGCAACGAAGTCGCCCGGGGCGATCTGATGCTCAACTACTTTCTGGCCATGAATCCGGGCAATGCCGACGAAAGCCTCAAAGGCATCCCCACCAAGGAACCCACCTACGGCATTGACGCACTGTGGATCAAGGAGCGTCAACGGGAAGACGCTTTGGCCAAGGGGTACACGGTGGTGGATCTGGCCACGGTGCTGACGACCCATATCTCCGATGTCATTCGGCGCCATGCCCATGAACTGATCGGACGTCAGGAAGTGCAAGCATTGCTGGACAAACTCAAGGAGACCCATCCCAAGGCCGTGGACGAACTGGTCCCCAGCCAACTTTCCCTGGGCGGTGTGGTACGCGTGTTGCAGAACCTGTTGATGGAACAAATCCCGATCCGCGACTTGCTTACAGTGGTGGAAGCCATGGCCGACTGGGCCCCCTCGACCAAACAACTGGACAGCCTTACCGAGCATGTGCGCCAGGCCCTGTCCCGCACCATTACGCGCCAGTACCTGACGCCGGACGGCCAGATGACGGCCGTCTCCCTGGGGCAGACCGCCGAACGCCGCATCGCCGAATCGCTGCAGCGCACCGATCAGGGCGAGTACCTGGCCATGAATCCCCAGACCGCCCAACGCCTGATGCACCGTTTGGCCGAGCAACTGGATAAATACGCCCAGCGCGGGTTGCAGCCGCTGGTGCTCTGTTCGGGTCAAATTCGTGCCCATGTCAAAAAACTGGTGGATCGATTCATCCCCCATTTAGTGGTTCTGGCCTATGAAGAGATATTGCCCAACGTCAAAATCCAATCCCTGGGAGTAGCGGAGCTGAAGGATGAAGATTAAACGATTCGAAGCCCCCAACATGGCCGAGGCCCTGCGCATGGTGCGCAAAGAGTTCGGCGAAGAGGCCGTGATCCTGTCGGCCAAGAACGTCAAAAAAGCGGGCAGCCTGTTCGGCCTCAAATCCGTTGGTCAAGTAGTGGTCACCGCCGCCATCGATCCGACTGCGGCCAAAGATGCCACCCCCGAAGAGCTGCGCGCTCTGAACGATCTATCTAGAGAAGAAAACAACCGCGATGCCGTCCAATCCGCTCCCAGAGCCTCGGCGGGCATCGAGCGCATCTTGAAGCAATACACCCCCATCACGCGTACCGGGCAGCAAAAGCTGCAACCCAAACTGAATCGCTGGATGGAAGAGACCCAGGAACAGGCGCCCGCCGTCCGGCCCGCTGAAAATGGTCCTTCGCTCTATGAGTCGCTGATGACCATACTGACGGCCCAAGGCCTCGGCAAGGGGATCGCCACCGAAATGGCCGTCCAGGCCGAAAACCTGGGCATGGTCGATCCGGGTGGCGATCATTCGGCGCTGCTGGCGCAATTGATTGCAGCCAAAGGCTGGCTGGCGGCAGCAAAGCCCGACGCCGCCCAGGGGCCTCGCATGATCGTGCTGGTCGGCGCCAATGGGGTGGGAAAAACCACCATGGCCGCCAAATTGGCGGCCCGCCATCTGATGCGCACCGGTCAGAAAACCATCCTCGTCAGCCTGGACGACCAGCGCATCGCAGGGACCGCGGAGCTGGAACGTTACGCCGAGATCATGGGGCTGCCTTTCGAGACCGCCCACGACCCGAGTCACTTGAGCCGCCTGATGGACCGCCTGGCGGATGTGCAAATGGTGGTGGATACGCCGGGCCTGAACCCTAAGGAACTCGGCCGCCGGGACGCCCTGGCGCGCATGATCAGGGTACTGGATCGCGCCCAAGTCCATCTGCTCTTCAGCGCCGCGGCCCAGGAAGCGGTCATGGCCAAGAGCGTGGCGCTGTTCAAGCCGTTGGGCATCCATTGCCTGCTGCCGACGCATCTGGATTGGATCGGGCAGGCCGGACCCTTCATCAACCAGATGGCCCTGGCCCATTTGCCCATCCGTTTTGTCAGCACCGGGCCGCAGGTGCCCGAAGGCGTGCGCGATCTGACCGCGCACGGGCTGGCCGCCATGCTATTGTCCCAGGAGTGGCCCCAGGAAGAAGAGCCGCAAGCGGCGCCTCCGGCCCTCACCATCGTCCAACGCCGTCCCGCCGCGGTGGCTGAGGCGCCATATATCGCCAACCGCAATTCGGACATTTTTCACGATCGCATCTGTAAATCCGTCGGTCGCATCAACAACGACAACGCCGTGGTGTTCAAGGATGCCACCGAAGCCATGAACCAGGGGTTCAAGCCCTGCCGCATGTGTTGCATGTCGCTTCTCGTTCCCAAACCCATCGATCGCCTGGCGCGAAACCGCTTTGCCGGCAGCAGGATTTGAAAACATGAAACAGAACAACACTTCGAACAAAATCATCCGCCTGGAAGATCGCAAGACCGACCCCGCGGAGCCCACCAGCAAAGCGCGGCGCACGTCCGGCGGCGGGTATCCCAAGATTGTCGCCATCACCAGCGGCAAGGGCGGCGTGGGCAAAACCAATATCGTGGCCAATCTGGGCTACACCCTGCGCCGCTTCGGCAAGCGCGTCTTGATCTTCGATGCCGACCTGGGCCTGGGCAACCTGGATGTGCTGTTGGGCCTGACGCCCCAGTTCAATCTTTCACATGTCATCCGCGGCGAAAAGCAACTGTCCGAGGTGGTGATTACCGGACCGGGCGACGTAAAGATCCTGCCGGCCGCCTCGGGCATTCAGGATTTGACCGCCCTGACCCAGCAGGAGCGCTACCTGGTGTTCAGCCAGTTGGACGCCTTCATCCACGATTTCGACATCATGCTCATCGATACGGCCGCCGGCATCTCTTCCAACGTGCTCTACTTCAACATCAACGCCGATGAGATCCTGCTGGTAGCCACTCCCGAGCCCACCTCCATCACCGACGCCTATGCCATGATGAAGGTGTTGTCGGTCAAATACGGCACCGACCATTTTAAGCTGGTCGTCAATTTGGCCGCCAGCGTTCAGGAGGCCGACGATGTATACCGCCAATTGAATCTGGTGGCGGATCGTTTCCTGAATATTTCAATGGAGTACTACGGTTGCGTTCTGACGGACCCGCACATCCGAAAAGGCGTCCGGCAGCAGCGGGCGGTCACCGAGATGGCGCCCCTGGCCAAATCCAGCCGAAACTTTGCCGCACTCGCACGTAAGATCGCCAGTACGCCGGCGCCAGAACGGCGCGGCCGCACCGCCGATTGGTCTTTGACCGAGATCAATTGAAGTTTGTCAAAAATTTAGAATCATGGGGGGGCAAGAAATGCCAGTCAAAGAATCCCAACTGAGAAAGTTGAAAAAGGACGATCACATCCTGCGCAACGAGATCATCGCGGAATATCTGCCTTATGTTAACCGCATCGTCAACCGCATCGCCACGCACCTGCCGTCCACCGTGGAAGTGGACGATCTGGTCAATGTGGGGATCATCGGCTTGATCCAGGCCATCGAGCGTTACGATCCCTCCCGGGACAACAAGTTCATGACCTACGCGGTGTTCCGCATCAAGGGGGCCGTGCTCAGCGAACTGCGCTCCCGGGATTTCCTGGGCCGAACCACCCGCAAGAAGATCCGCAGCCTGGAAAAAGCCTACCTGAAGCTCGAACAGCAGCTCGGGCGGGAAGTCAAGGACGAGGAGCTGGCCGCGGAGATGGAGATGGACTTGGATCAATTCTATCAGGTCAAGCGCATGTCCAGCATCTCGTTTATCAGCTTCGAAGAGATCGGCTGCACCACCAAGGAGGAAAAGGACAACTTCCTCAACTATCTGGCCAACAACGAAGGCGACGATGCCCTTTCGCTGACCACGATCAAAGAGGTCAAAAACACCCTGGCCCAGCATATCGAAGCGCTGCCCGAAAAAGAGCGCCTGGTGGTCTCCATGTACTACAGCGATGAGATGACCATGAAAGAGATCGGCCAGGCCCTGGACATCACCGAATCCAGGGTTTCCCAGATCCACTCCCAGGCCGTGATCCGCCTGCGCAACAAATTGCGCAAGGATGGCCTGCTGGAAGAATAACCGTATATCCTTTGGAGCACGCCCATGCTGAGCATCACCATTCCCTTGTGGCTTTTGTTAAGCGCGGCCGGATTGCCGGCCCTGATCCTGATCGGCCTATGCGTCCGTCTGATCCGTCTGAAGCGCAACAGGGAAGCCCTGGCGGCCGCAATGCCGGCCCCCGAAGACGCGCCGGTGGCGCCCACGGGTTTTGACGACCGGATTCACCGCCAAGTGCTCATCCAGCAGGTTGACGCGGTGTTCGACGTCCTCACGACCCTCATCGAGACCGAACGGTGCAAGCTCAAGGCCCTGGTGAACCATGCACTGCCCATGACGGAAGCCGTGGCCGAATCACGCCCAGCCCCGTCCTTGGCTGAAAGAACCGTCGAGACATCTCGACGCGATCTGCCTGCCGCGCAAACGGCCGAGGTGTCGATCACCCAGAGCATCTCCACCCTGGCCGAAGAGGGCATGGCCGCTGCCGAAATTGCCCAGCAATTGGGTGTCTCGCTGAGCGAAGTGGCTCTGGCCCTCAAGATGAAAGCCGGCCGCAATGCCCACATCGGACGCAAGGTGATGGCCGTGGCCTAGGCAAGAGTTGCCGGTTTATTGACGCCGGCGCCTGTGCCATCCGTGTAACATGCTGGAATTTTATTCTTAAATTGCTCGACGGGTGCTGGCACACAGGTTGCTATCCCAATACCAGCGTCAACGCGAGTTGGAAAGGATGACAGGCCATGAGCGGAACGATTTACCAGGCAGCGGCGGGGGCGTTGTTACAGCAGATGCGGTTGGACCTGCTCTCCAACAACCTGGCCAACGTAAATACTTCCGGCTTCAAAGCCGATCAGCCCCTTTTCCGCATGAATCCGGCCGATAGCGCGACCCCCGCGGCCGCCGCAACCGAACCCGGCCGAATCACCCCCTATGCGCCGCCCATGGAGGCGCGCACCAACTATGACAACGGCCCCTTGACCCGCACCGGCAACTCCCTGGATGTGGCCATCGTCGGTAAGGGCTTTTTCGAAATTCAGACCCCCGACGGTTCGCGCTTCACCCGCAAAGGCAATTTTACGGTCAATGCCGATGGCGTGCTGGCCACGGCCGAAGGCTGGCCGGTGTTGGGGCAGGGGGGCGAAATCGCCATCGACGAAGGCGCCGTTACGATCGGCGATCAGGGCGAAGTCTTCGTGGACGGCGATTCGGTGGCCACAATTCGCGTGGTGGATTTCCCGGAACCGTACAACCTGGTCAAAACCGGAGATACCCTTTTCATGCCCGCCCCGGGCGTCCAGGGCCAGCCCGTGGAAGAAGGAGATAGCCAAGTGGCCCAAGGCTACGTGGAAGCCTCCAATGTGGATGCCATCCGCACCATGACCGAGATGATCGAAACCCTGCGGGTGTTCGAGGCCTATCAGCGCATGATCCGCACCGCGGACGAGGCCACCGCCAAAACCGTCAACGAAGTCGGCCGGAGCGCATAACATGACGCAACTTTTCGGCAGATTGGAGAAGTAATAGTATGATTCGCAGCCTTTGGACCGCGGCATCGGGCATGCAGGCCCAATCGACCAACATCGACGTCATCGCCAACAACCTTTCCAATGTGAGCACGGCCGGCTTCAAGCGCAGCCGGGCCGAATTCCAGGACCTGCTCTACGAAACCATGCGCGCACCGGGCGTGAGCGCCGCCGGCGACAACATGGTTCCCACGGGGATTCAGATCGGCCACGGTACCCGTACGGTGGCCACCTCCAAGCTGTTCACCCAGGGCGATTTCCAGCACACCGAAAATGAATTGGATATTGCCATCGAGGGCGAAGGGTTTTTCCAGATCACCCAGCCCAACGGTGACAACGCCTACTCCAGGGCCGGCAATTTCAAGATCGACAGCGAAGGCCGCATCGTGACCGCCGACGGCTATCTGCTCGAACCGGGAATCACCATTCCCACCGACGCCACGGCCGTCTCCATCGCCACCGACGGCACGGTATCGGTGCGCCAACCGGGACAGGACCAGCCCGTGGACGTGGGCAGCATCCAGACGGTGCGCTTCGCCAACCCGGCCGGCCTGGAAGCCATCGGCCGCAACCTGTTCCTGGAGACCGACTCGTCCGGAGACCCATCGACCGGCACACCGGGGGAGGAGGGTTTCGGCACCCTCGCCCAGGGGTACCTGGAAATGTCCAACGTGAGCGTCGTGGATGAAATGGTCAACATGATCACGGCCCAGCGGGCCTACGAAATCAACAGCAAGGCCATTCAGACCTCCGACGAAATGCTCCAGACGGCCAACAACTTGAAGCGGTAACCTCATGCATACATGCATTCTTCATAAAATGAGTCGGATCGGTCGGGGGGTGGTGTTCTGCATCCTGCTGACGGCGGTCATGGCTGTGGCGGGGGAGCCCTTGCAAATAACGCTGGCACCCAAGGCCGCGGTGGACGAAGAGGACATTCTTTTGAGCCACATTGCCCAGATCCAGGGCGGCGAAGCCGGTCAAGCCGAAACCCTGGGCCGGATCGACCTCGGGCGGGCCCCGTTGCCCGGCCAATCGCTGACCCTTTTCCGCGCCCAGGTGGAGACACGTCTCAAACAAAACGGCATCGATCCGGCCCAGTGCCGTATCATCGATGCCGGGCCGG
>JAKAFO010000262.1 GCA_021819735.1 Deltaproteobacteria bacterium | reverse complement strand
CCGATCTTTTTCCACAATTTCTTCCCGCGCAAGGGCGATTGCTACTGGACCCCGGCGGACTGGGCCTGGATCGGCGGCCTGATCGATGTGCTGCTGCCCAGTTGGCACCACGGCGTGCCCGTGGTGGCGCACCGCTTCAAGAAATTCGATCCGGAGGAGGCCTTTTTCTTTCTGGCCAAATACGGGGTCCGCAATGCCTTCATGCCGCCGACGGCGCTGAAGCTGATGCGCCAGGTGAAAAATCCCCGGCAACGCCACCGCTACGCGCTGCGCACGATCGGGTCGGGTGGAGAGACCTTGGGCGAGGCGCTGCTCGCCTGGGGACGCGACGTATTCGGCATCACGATCAACGAATTCTACGGCCAGACCGAAGTCAACCTGGTAGCCGGCAACTGCAGCCAGATCATGGACGCCAGACCGGGCTCCATGGGACGGCCCATCCCCGGCCACACCCTGGCCATCGTCGATCCCGAAGGCCGGGTACTGCCGGCCGGCGAGGTCGGCGAGGTGGCCATCCGGCGGCCGGACCCGGTGATGTTTCTGGAGTACTGGGGCAATCCCCAGGCCACTCAGGCCAAGTTCAGCGGCGATTGGTGCCTGACCGGCGATTTCGGCCGCCAAGACGCGCAGGGGTATCTGTGGTATGTCGGCCGCAAGGACGATCTCATCACCAGTGCCGGCTACCGCATGGGGCCGGGCGAAATCGAAGAGTGCCTGCTCAAACACCCGGCCGTTTCCATGGCCGCCGTGGTCGGAGCGCCGGATGAGGTGCGCGGGGAAATCGTCAAGGCCTTTATCGTTTTGAGGCCCGGATTCACGGCCGGGCGTGCGCTCCAGGAGGAAATCCAGCACTTCGTTCGCACGCGACTGGCCGCCCACGAGTATCCCCGCGAAATCGAATTTCTACCGGAATTGCCCATGACCGCCACCGGCAAGATCATTCGCAAAAACCTGCGGCAAATGAAGCGACAGCCTTAGAAACTGCCTCGACCGCCCGCGCAAGATGTCGCCCTTCTGGGGCCAGAAGGAGAAGGCCGGCCGGATCATCGGCTAACAGTCGCGGCATAACGCTATCGGCCGAAGCGCGCCTGATTCTTGACTCGGCCCAGCCACTTGATGTAATTACGGTATGCACATCACCTATCCGACGGAATCAAGGGGGCGGGAGCCATGCAAAAGCAAATACGATCGAGAGATGCCAAACTGGTCCCCATTGGTAACTCCAAGGGGGTGCGCATCCCCAAGGAACTTATCCAAAAGTATGGCCTGAAAGACTCTATTCTATTGGAGGAAACTGAAAGTGGCTTGCTTCTGCGCAACAAAGGAGGGCGCAGGCTTTCCTGGGAAGAAACCTACAAAGCCATGGCCGAAGAAAAAGAACATTGGGAGGATTTTGACGCGACCCTCCAAGACGGATTGGAGGAGGACTTTGATCGTTAAGCGCTACGAAATCTATTTTGCCGATCTCAACCCTGCCATCGGCAGTGAAATAGAAAAAGTGCGTCCCGTCGTCATCATCAGCCAAGACGAAATGAACAAATATTTGGAAACTGTCGTGGTATGTCCACTCACCTCCAAGTTGCATCCCCAATGGAGGACGCGCATCCAGATCAAATGCGCAAAAATGGATGCCGAAATTGCGGTTGACCAGATCCGCACCATCAGCAAGCAGCGATTGAAAAAGAAAATCGATACCCTATCCAGTATCAAAGCAGCTCAGTTACGAAAGCTCATCACCGATATGTACGGTGAATAGAGGCGCCGCAACGACCCGTATCTTGCCTCTGGCATGATGCCTCGCCGTTCGGCCTGGACCAAAGGCCGTCGCGCAGAAGCCACGCGGGGTCGGACGGTGTCATGACCGCAGGACCCCGCATCCGATTGGCTGCTCGGAACCTTAAGCCGGCTGTTACTCCTCTCGGTGGACAAATCCCGAACGCAGCCGGTGGTGCGGGTCGTACGCACCCTTCAACTGCATCAGCCGCGCATAGGCTTCCGGCGTGTAGGCGTCCTTCACCCGCTGCCGCGCCTCTTCTCCCTCCAGAAAGTTCAGATACACCCCGCCGGTCAGGTGCGGCCGCAACGCTGCCATGATCCTCTGGCAATGTCCCACCAGGGCCGCATGCGCCTCGGGGGTCGGCGTCAGCCCCAGCAGCAACAGCAGCAGAGCAGCATCGCGGTTTCCGAAGGCGGCGGCGCCGGAGGGCACCCGGGCGATGGCGCCCCCGGCGTGGCGCACTTCGGCAAACAGCACCGGGCTCGGGCCTTGGACGCAGTGGCGGATCAGCGCTTCGACGGCGTCGTCGGGCAGGGCTCTCATCCAGGCGCCGGTGGTGAAGACCGGCAGCGGGTCCACCGGTTCGTCGCTGATGGCGCCGACCTGGCTGAAGGGCATCTCCTTAAAATCGTCGATGAGCGGGGCACGCCACGCGCGCCAGGGCTGGACCAGGGTCCGGCCCTGTTCGATGGGACCGCACCAGCAGCCACGGACCATCACGAACGATTGGCCGCGCAGATTTTCCGGTACCAGGGGAATGGGTGGAAAGTTCATCAGCACGATGCTCGAGGTGAGTTCGTCGGGCGCCGCCGCGATCCAGTCGCGATAGCGGGCGAAGACCTCGCCGGCCGCCTGGACAGGATAGAAGAGCGTGCCGCCGTAAACCGTGGTCACCGGGTAGAGCCGGATCTCCATGCCGGTCACGATGCCCAGGCTGCCGCCACCGCCCCGCAGCCCCCAGAAGAGGTCGCTGTGCTCGTCGGCGCTGGCGTACAATAGCTGCCCATTGGCGGTCACCAATTCAAAACGGAGCACGCTGTCGGCGGCCAAGCCATATTTGCGGCCCAGCCAGCCCAGGCCGCCGCCCAGGGTATAGCCGACCACCCCCACGTCCGGCGAGGAGCCCAAAAGCGGCGCCAGGCCGACCGCCTGGGTTTTGGCCAACACTTCGCCCCATTTGGCGCCGGCGCCGATCCAGGCCGTGCGGGCCTCGCGGTCAATCCGGATCGTCTTCATTCTGGAGGTGACAATCAACAGGCTGCCTTCGGCCGACCGGTAAAAGCCGTGGCCGGTGGATTGCACCGCAAGCTCCAGATGGGCCTGGCCGGCATACCGGGCGGCTTCCGCCACATCGGCGGTGTTCTGGGCCATGACGATCATGGCCGGGCGCGGGTCGGCCGACAGGTTCCAGCTCTGGCGGCTCGGGTCGTAGGCGGGATCACCGGGCAGGATCACCCGCCCCTGGATGCGTGCCTGCAAGGGGGGCAGGGGGATGCCCGCTGCGTGGGCGGTCTGTATAAGTTCTCTTTCCATAGGAAATTCTCCTTGAATATGGGGTGCATTTCAGCGCCCGCTGGCGTCGGAGGCGCTGAAACGACAAGGCCAGACCCGCACGGTTGACATGCATTGGTCTGGCCTGTTGGGTTGATGATGCCGAAAAACGGGGCGGGCTCTCCAGATCGCCGGGTTCACCCAGGGCTGGAGGGGCGCCCGTTTCCAATTAAGCAGATCTCAGGGTTACTTTTTTTTGGTGCACGTCCTCATTTGCGGATGCCGCTGGCGATCACCCGCGGCGGTTGCCGTGGATCAGCGGCAAAAGTTGATGATGTGCATGATAAGACCCCATCCAGGAGTTGCAAATCGCACTATTGCAATTTCTGCAGGATTGCTTTGAGAATTTTATTCTTATCCGGAAACTTGAGCTGGTCCTTTTTTTCCACCAGTTCTCCGCCGACCCAAACGGTAAATTCTCCAATCTTTCCGGTCGAATCGAGTTCGACCTCGATTCCGGATTCGCTCTTTACGAAAGCCGCCACACGGGCAGCAAAAAATCGATTATGGAGTCAGATTTTACAAAAGCGTATAGATACCTTTTTCAATGGCTTACCTTACCTTTCTTTTAAGAAATACTTCACGCCTTCAATATCTCGAAAGTCTGAATCCTGAGTCCAAATGTTACATTTATAAGCTTGCGCTATCCTTCCTCACCATAAAAACGCAACGGCGCGCTTACCCAGGATGTAGTCGTCGAATATCGTCGACGCCGGTTTATCCGCCATGCCCAGACACACATGCAGCGGCAACAAATGCTCTTCGCGGGGGTGGCAGTAGCGCGCAGAGGGGGCGTTCTGCCAATCGATCAGAAGTCGTTCCCGCTCGGGCTGGGATATCGGGCCGGCACACACTTCGATCAGCCAATTTTGGAAGGCATCGTTGGCCTGGTCCGGCGAATGAATGCCTTGAAAGGAAAAGGCGCGCATATTGTGGAAGGAAAACCCGGAGCCGATGACCAGGATATTCTCGCGCATCAGTGCGCGCAACGCTTTGCCAAGGGCGATATGGGCCGTCGGATCGAGACCGCGCAACAACGAAAGTTGCACAGAGGGAATGTCGGCTTGCGGGTACATCAGTTTCAGGGGGATGAACAAACCATGATCGAATCCCCGCCGGGGGTCGAGCTGCGCCGGGATATGGTTTTCGATCAGCAGGCCGGCGATCCTGTTCGCAAGCCCGGGGCTCCCCGGGGCGGGATACGTGATTTCATAGGCTTCACTGGGGAAGCCAAAATAATCGTACAACAAGGGAGGAGAAGCTGCACCGGTCAAGGTTGCCGTGTTTTCTTCCCAATGGGCACTGATGACGAGGATGGCATCCGGTTTTCTCAGCCGCGACGGCAGATGCCGCATAAACGCCACCATGGCCTTGTGGCCGGCATCCCCGAGAATCGGTAAGGGACCTCCCCCGTGAGAGAAATAGACAATCTGGGCTCTATTTTGAGGATTGTTTTGATTCGGCATGAAAGCCTCTATAGTAATCGATTACTTCGATTGCTTTTCAAATTGATAGTGGCTCACCCTGCGTTTCGATATCGCATTTTCAATCAAAGAATCTGTGCTTCGAGTGCTGCTATGCAGGATGCAAACGCTGAACCTTGCGGTGCGGCTTTTTGCATTCGCACCGGTGAAAGGCTATGCCAATTTTTGAATTTCTTCTGAAACGATGATTGCTTTTCACAAATAACGAATTTTCGAAATATAATAAACTTTCACTCCTTTTGGTGTAGAAACCTTGATTTCGTTTTCCACTCGTTTACCTAACATTGCTTTACCTAGGGGCGAATCCATACTAAGTTTTCCGTCAACGACATTGAACTCATCGGGTCCAACGATACGATATTCGACCTCTTTCCCTTCTTCATCTTCGAGGGTAACGAAAGCACCAAAATAGACTTTATCCTGATCGTCAGGAATACTATTGGCCACAGTTATCCCGTCGAGACGTTTTGTTAAAAATTGAATCTTGCTATCAATTTCGCGCAAGCGTTTCTTGCCATAAATGTATTCGGCATTTTCGCTACGATCACCTTGTGCGGCAGCTTCCGCAATTCTAGCGGTCACACGTGGTCGCTCAACTTTCCACAAGTACTGAAGCTCTTCAGTTAATTTTCGTGCACCTTCCGGGGTGATATACTTGGAACCTTTTTCTCTAGGAGGACGCCATCTACCCATTTTAAACTCCCAGTATTTTAGGGACTATTTTATCCAGGGTCAGCTTTTTGAAGGAACGAAATGATCAATAGTAAATGTTGAATAGTTCTCACTACACAGCAATTCCTTAACGCAACCATCACCGGCGGGAATGTAGCGCAGCGGAATTCCCGTCCGAGTGTATGGATTGGTTCGATTCATTTTTTGTTCCACCATAGACAACAAACCGGAAACGTCTATACCAGCAATCAACATTGCAAAATCCAGAGTTGGAAAGCCATCGAAGCTGGTCCATAAGCAACGCGTTCTTGTCCTCTCGCATTCTCTGCTGTGCAGCCTCAAGAGACTCTTGTGAGATACCATTAGCCATTACATCTTCGACCCATTGTTTTTCGTAGGCATCTTCACTTGGTGGGTTCGGCGCTAAGGCTTGATCTGCATTGATGAATACTCCCCCAGAACTTAGAGCGTTGAAGATCTTCGGGAATAGAGCCTGCTTGTCTGAATGTTCAAGATGGTGTATCGAAAGAGCTGATACAATCAGATCATACTCAGCGGTTGCAGAGAGTTGAAGGTGTTCCTGGGTAGAGTAAGTTACACGCGGGTTGTCTACGAACCTCTCTTGGGCCTGTTCAAGCATGGCTTCTGATATATCTGAGAGATGCAGCAATGCTGTAGGATATGCTTGAGCAATCATAGCAGCAAAAAGACCTGTTCCTGCCCCAAGATCTAAAACGCGAATATTTTTAGTGTATGAAAAGGGAATCGCTTGTATAGCCGATCCGTAGAACTCATCAAAAAAGGGAACAAGCTTTCGTCGATCTTCATCATACATTGCAGCGCATTGGTCAAACAATTCACGAACTTTCATAAATCCCCTGATCGATCTTTAATATTATGTGGCCGACCACTTTTCGCGGAAGCGGCGGCGGGTTGATGATGCTCTCGTTGCTGACATATTTTATAACCGTTTGAATTTTCGGCATCATACCTTGAAATTGGGGCAACGTGCAGCAAAAAAACGCCTCGGTGCCGGACAATGACGCCTAATACAGCTGATCGTGTTGAATAATCAGAATGTTACTTCCAGGATCGCGTGTTATGATCGAATGCGATGGGCCACTTTTAGCGGGAAATTATCAGTCTTATGTGGCTGCCGCATAATTCGGGAACGGAATTATCGGGGTGATCTTTCCGAGGACTATTCGAACCCGGGTCCTGCCTTTTTCGGCCTCATGACTGCATTGACAGCGCAGCGGGGTTCGAATATGGTCGCCGGGTCCTGGATTTTCGGGGCGGTTGATTCCACGTGAGTAAGCAGGGTCGGGGGTACGCGGCCTATTGGTGAAGGAGATCTCCGTGAGCAGAGAGGTAGTCGTTGTCGGCGCCGGCTTGCATCGCTATGGCGCGTTTCCCGAGGTATCGGTGCCGGTCATGGGCACCGTGGCCGTGCGCCATGCGCTTCAAGATGCCAACATGCAGTGGGAAGATGTTCAGGAGGCTTACTGCGGCTCGATGGGCAAGGCAGTCTATTTTCCCGGGCACCAGATCTGCGGCGCCATGGGGCGCACCGGGGTGGCCATCACCAACGTGGAGAACGCTTCGGCCAGCGGCTCGTCGGCTTTCCGGGAGGCCTATCTGGCCATCGCTTCCGGGTCGTGCGATGTGGCCTTGGCCATGGGCGTGGACAAAAAAGCCCTCGCGCCGCCCAAATCCGGCGAAAAGACCGACGATAAACCGGCCGAAGGCAAGCCCCTGCGCTTTTCGCCGGTAATGCTCTTTGCCCAGATGGCCAAGAACCACATGCAAAAATACGGCACCACCGTGGATCAGTTGGCCAAGGTGTCGGTGAAGAGCCACTTCAACGCCAGCTTCAATCCTTATGCCCAGTATCAGAAAGCGGTGACCCTGGAAGAAGTCCACAACGCGCGCATGGTATCCGATCCGCTCACCGTCCTGCACTGCTGCCCGGTGGGCGACGGCGCCGCGGCCGCGATCCTGTGCGCCAAAGAGGTCGCGGGGAAGTACACGGACAAGGTCTGCCCCACGGTCATCGGCTCCATTCTGCGAAGCGTGCTGCCCGACGGCGACCCCACCTTTAATCTGACCCAGCACACCGCCAGACTGATCTATGAGAAAACCGGCACCG
>JAKAFO010000261.1 GCA_021819735.1 Deltaproteobacteria bacterium | reverse complement strand
CCCAGGGTGCGGGCGGCCGAGATCATGCCGTCGACGGCGTAGGCGATGTTCGTGGCACGGAACGTACACAGCGGGCCCGTGAAGGCCACATCGGGATCGGGCGGCAGTTTTTCTTCGTCCTTAAGGTATTCGCACACCAGCTTGCCGCACATATTGCAGTTGATGTCGGCCGGGTCGGTCAGGCTGCGCAACGAGGTGGTGATCAGCAGGGCATCGGCGTCGCGCACCATGGCCGCATCGCGCTTGAAAAATTCCCAGCTTTTCTTGACCCCCGCCAGCGCTTCCATCTTCTGGCAGATATCCTCGATGTCGCAATCGTCATCCACGATGTGAATCGTGCATTCGCCGACCCCGCCGACGCGCGGCGTGGTGGTGCCCGACGCCAGGATCAAGCGCGCCGCCATGCGGGCGGCTTCTCTGCGGTCGGTTTCATATTGCTTGAGGCAGCGTTCCATCCTTTGACCTCCTTTGCTTCAATCCACGGGCAGCCCGTTCTGGCGGGCCCATTCAGGATAGGCTTGATAGGCCGGGTCCAGCATGGGCAGCAGTTTGAGGATTTTGGGCATCGGCCCCTTGGCCTTGATCAGTCCTTTGGCCAGGGCGATGGGCATGGAGATCTGCTTGAGCCAAAACTTGTGGCAGGTGTCGCCGCTTAAGCTCATCTCCACCGTGGCTTTATCGCCGGACAGGTCCCAAAACACTTTTCCCCGGGTTCCATCCCCGGGCGTCACCCACAAAGCCGCGTTGGGTTCGGTGATGTTGAACTTGATGGTGATGCCGGCTTTGGCGAATTTCTGACCGAATACCGGGTCGGACAACAGTTTCTCGAATAGTCCGCCCAGGACCATCTGCATCTTTTCCTTGGTTTCGAATACCGCCATTTGTTCCTCCTTTTTCGGTTTACACGGCCAGCGGTCAATTTGCGGCGCTCGTTCCGACTGGTCGAATTATAGACCGACTGATTGGTCGATTGTTTGTATTTCTCCCATGAACCAATTTTTGTCAACAATAAAATGAATTCTATTTATTAGTCATAAAACCGGACGGTTCCGTAAAATCGGCAGGACGCTGCATGATGGAGGCGGATCTGAGGGGCACCTATCCGTGGGATCGGTTGGTGATTTTATAAATCATCGGATGCAAACGATGACCGGCGGTGGAAGGAGCGGCCGATTGCGGATTAGGGAAGGATTTGCCTCACGCCATGTTCGGCGATAGAAGGCCACGAATTGCTTTTTGAAAGGAGCTTAGCGCCCATTGCCGGGAATGCGCTTCGGGGTCCAGATACCATCGGGCGGCAATCCCCTGGTAGATGGCGGAGATCGCACGGGCCGTCGCCTCCGGGTCGTCCAGGTCTTTGAAGATGCCCTCGGCAAGTCCCTGCTCCAGCGCATCCTTGAGCAAGCCCACCCAGTTGCCGATCCAATCGTGGAATATCTCTCTATGTTCCGGATCGCGCACGCTGAGGGCCATGATGTCGAACAGCAAGGGATAGCCGACATTGACCGTGGGATCGTCCCGGTTGTACAACCAGTCGAACGCCAACAGCTTATCCAGCGGATGGTCGTACTGAGCCATGGTCGCCTCGCTGCGCTGAAAAATGCGCTCGAAAAAATATTGGAAAACCGCTTTGAAAAGCTCCTTTTTCGAACGGTAGTAATGAGCCAGGCCGCCCTTGGATAGATTCGCGACATGGCAGATATCGTCCATGGTGACGTTGGCGCTGCCGCGCTGGGAGATAGCGGTCAAACCCGCCTCTAATATCTGGGTTTTGCGGATTGCTTCTAACTCAGGGATCGGCGGCATCCATATCATCCTTCTCGAAAGATTCGAACCAGACACATCCCGACCGGTGCCGACGAAACGGTCCTGCGCCTCTAACGCAAAGATTCAGGATCACCCGCACTTGGTATAGCCGCAAAAGTGGCAGGTCTGGCAGCCCTCCTCGAAGCTGATGGTCTGGCCGCACTCCGGGCAGGTGGCGCCCATCAGGCTTTTGCCGGGGGCGTTCTTTTGGAGGTCGCCGTTTTTGAGCAGATATCGTCTTTCAAGAACCCGGGCGATGGCGTCGGGGATCGAGAGCACCAGGCCGCCTTCCTGAAAGATCGGATGTTCGCCGCCGATGCCCTTGAGCTGGTCGACGATCAGCTTGACCTCCACCCCCGAGCGCAGGGCCAGGGAGACCAGTCGTCCGATGGCCTCGGTCTTGGCGGTGGTCGAACGGCCCGATTTGCCGATGGTGGCAAAGACTTCGAAGGGCCGGCCGTTGAACTCGGTGACGGTGACATACAGATGGCCGTAACCGGTGCGGGTCTTGGTGGTGAAGCCCTCGAGGGTCTCGGGCCGTTCGCGCATGGCGATTTCGTGGGCTTCGGCCGCTTTTTCGCTGGCCGTGGCGCCGGTGGCACCGGTGGAGAGCACCTGGTTCGCTTTGCTGCCGTCGCGGTAGATGGTCACGCCCTTGCAGCCCAATTGATAGGCCAGGTCGTAGATCTTGCGCACATCTTCGGCCGTGGCGTCCCGGGGCAGGTTCACCGTCTTGGAGACGGCGTTGTCGGTGTGCTTCTGGAAGACGGCCTGCATGCGCAGGTGCCATTCGGGCGCGACGTCGTGGGCTGTGACGAAGACCGCCTTGACATCGTCGGGAATGCCCTCGACGTGCTGGAGCGAGCCCTGCTGGGCAATGGTCTCCATCAGCTCCCGGGAGTAAAAGCCGCGCGCCTTGGCCACGGCCTCGAAGATCGGATTGACCTCCAGCAGGCGGTCGTTGTCCATCACGTTGCGCACGAAGCTCAGGGCGAAGAGCGGCTCGATGCCGCTGGAGCAGTTGGCGATGATGCTCAGGGTGCCGGTGGGCGCGATGGTAGTCAGGGTGGCGTTGCGCAAGGGCGCCTCCCCTTTCTCGCTATAGATGCTCTGGTCGAAGTTGAGGAAAGCCCCCCGCTTTTCGGCCAGGGCCCGGGAGGCGGCATGCGCCTCGTCCTGGATAAAGTGCATCAGCTCGTCGGCCACGGCCAGGGCCGCTTCGGAGTTGTAGGGAATTTTCAGCAGGTAGAGCAGATCGGCAAACCCCATCACCCCCAGGCCCACCTTGCGGTTGCCTTTGACCATGGCCTCGATGGCTTTCAAGGGATATTTGGACATGTCGATGGTGTTGTCGAGGAAATGGACCGCGCTGTGCACCACCCGCCCCAGTTCGTCGTAATCGATGCGGGCCGCCTCGCCCTCGATGGCCACGCAGCGCGCCAGGTTGATCGAGCCCAGGTTACAGGCTTCCATGGGCAGCAGCGGCTGCTCGCCGCAGGGATTGGTGCTTTCGATGGCGCCCAGGGCCGGGGTGGGGTTGTCCCGGTTCATGCGGTCCAGAAAGACAATCCCGGGGTCGCCGTTCTTCCAGGCCTGTTGCACCAGGGCCGTGTAGACCGCCCTGGCATCCAGGGAGCCGGTGACCTGGCGCGTGGAAGGGTCGATCAGATCATAGCTGGCGCCGGCCAGCGCGGCCTGCATGAAGGCATCCGTGACGCCCACGGAGATGTTGAAGTTGTTCAGCTCGTCGTTGCGCTGCTTGCAGAAGATAAACTCCATGATATCCGGATGGTCCACCTGCAAGATGGCCATGTTGGCCCCGCGGCGGGTGCCGCCCTGCTTGACCTGCTCGGTGGCGGTATTGAAGATCTTCATGAACGAGACCGGCCCGGAAGCCACGCCGCCGGTCGTGCCCACCATGGCGTTCTTGGGCCGCAGGCGCGAGAAGGAAAAGCCGGTGCCGCCGCCCGACTTATGGATCACGGCGGCGTTTTTCAAGGTGTCGAAAATGGCCTCCATGCTGTCTTCCACCGGCAGCACGAAACAGGCGGCCAACTGGCCCAAACGGCGGCCGGCGTTCATCAGGGTCGGCGAGTTGGGCAAAAATTTGAGATCGGTCATGAGCTCGTAGAACTGCTCTTCCACGGCCTGGGTGTCGGCGTTGGGATCGCTCTTGAGCTCGGCCTGGGCGATGTGGCGGGCCACGCGGCGGAACATCTGGCTGGGTTTTTCCAGCGGCTTGCCGCTGGGGTCCTTGCGCAGGTAGCGCCGTTCGAGCACGATGCGGGCGTTGTCCGATAAATGCAGGCCGTTGCGCACGAAGAGCGATTTGTTCACCGGAACCTCCACGGGCTTGGATACGCCGTGCTCTTCCAGGGTGGCCTTGACCACGGCCTCCACGACAGGCGAGGTGACACGGTGAATTTTCAGCTCTTCGATGGCCTCGCGCACGAAGCGGCTGATGGCGGTGGCTTGCTGGTTGTCCATGGGATGCTGCGCCATCAGGACCCGGGAAAAACGCTCGTCATCCCAGCTATAGGTCGCCATGTCGATGACGCCTTCCTTGGTTTCAATTAGTTTGGCTTTACGACCCATGGGTTTTGCTCCTGTATAGATGAATAGGTGGTAAGATGATGGGGCTCGGGTCGGTGCCGGAGGAGGAGTTGCCCGCCTTGCCCGGCGCCATCGTAACGTTGAAAAAGCCGACCACCGTACCGGTGAGGCACGGTCGCCGTTTGCGAATCAGCGGATGATGCTGGTTTTGTATGCTCACAAGATATTGTGTGTCAACAGGAAATTTCGACTACATTTTGTAGAAATTTTCCATTGACAGCCAACGGACGATTGGGGTAACAGATTCATCATTCTGCACGTTTTGCTGCTTTTAACCCGTTAATGTACCAAGCACCTCATTGAACCAGTGACTCCGTATCCCTGATGTAAGCCTCGACAGCCGTGGTGCCTCCTCCAGAGGCGCGTACAACCCGATCCGATTAACCTTACCACCCTTCCAAAAGGAGCCAGCGGTGTTCGAACAAATCAAGAAAAGAGATGGACGCATCGTCGAATTCGATTCCACCAAGATCACGGCCGCCATTGCCAAGGCCGGCCAAGTCACGGGCGAATTTTCCGAGCGCGAAGCGCGCAAGCTGACCTTGCGCGTCCTGACCCTGGCACATGAACTGCGCCTGGGACCCCAGCCCGAAGTGGAAGAGGTCCAGGACATCGTCGAACATGTACTGCTCGAATCGCCTTATCACCGTACGGCCAAGGCCTACATTCTCTACCGCGAGCAGCACGCCCAGATCCGCAGCATCACCACCAAGGCCAACGTGGAGCTGGTGGATCATTATATTCAGCGCCAGGACTGGAAGATCAAAGAGAACAGCAATATGTGCTACTCGCTGCAAGGCCTGAACAACTACATCTCCTCGGATGTGACCTCCGAGTACTGGCTCAACAAGATCTATCCGCCCCAGATCCGCCAGGCCCACAAGGATGGCGACATGCACATCCACGACCTGAGCCTGCTGTCGGTCTACTGCGTGGGCTGGGACCTGAAAGACTTGCTGAAAAACGGTTTCAAGGGCGTGGAGGGCAAGGTGGAGAGCGCGCCGCCCAAGCACCTGCGCTCGGCCCTGGGCCAGATCGTCAACTTCTTCTATACGTTGCAGGGCGAGGCGGCCGGTGCCCAGGCGCTCTCCAATTTCGACACCTTGCTGGCGCCCTTCGTGCGCTATGACCACCTGACCTACGACAAGGTCAAGCAGGCCTTGCAGGAGTTTATCTTCAACATCAACATCCCCACCCGGGTGGGCTTTCAGACCCCCTTTACCAACATCACCATGGACCTGTGCGTGCCCTCGATCCTCAAGGACCATCCGGTGATCGTGGGCGGCCGGGAGCTGGACGAGACCTACGCCGGTTTCCAGCCCGAGATGGACCTGATCAACCGGGCCTTTGCCGACGTGATGATGGCCGGCGACGCCAAGGGAAGAGTTTTCACCTTTCCCATTCCCACCTATAATATCACCCCGGATTTCGACTGGGACAATCCCAACCTGGATCTGGTATGGCAGATGACGGCCAAATACGGCATCCCCTACTTTTCCAACTTCGTCAACTCGGACATGTCGCCCGAGGATGCGCGCTCCATGTGCTGCCGGCTGCGCCTGGACAACCGCGAGCTGCTCAAGCGCGGCGGCGGCCTGTTCGGCGCCAACCCGCTCACCGGATCGATCGGCGTGGTGACCATCAACCTGCCGCGCATCGGACACGAAGCCGAAGGCGAGAAGGATTTCTTCGATCGGTTGGAAAACAAGGTGCGCTTGGCGGTGGAGAGCCTGATCATCAAGCGCAAGGTGCTGGAAAAATTCACCGAAAAAAATCTCTACCCCTACTCGCGCTTCTATCTGCGCGAGGTCAAGCAGGGCAGCGGCACCTACTGGAAGAACCATTTCTCCACCATCGGCATCATCGGCATGAACGAAGCGTGCCTCAACTTCATGGGCAAGGACATCGGCACCATGGAAGGCCAGGCCTTCGCCCTGCGGGTGATGGACTACCTGCGCGACCTGCTGGCCAAGGTACAAGACGAAACCGGCGACATCTTCAACCTGGAAGCCACGCCGGCCGAGGGCACCTCCTACCGCCTGGCCATGCTGGACAAGAAGCGCCACGGCGCCATCGTCTGCTCCAACGAGTCCGAATTCCAAAAGGGCGCCGCGCCTTACTACACCAATTCGACCCAACTGCCGGTGAACTACACCGACGATCTGTACCAGACTTTCCAGCTCCAGGACCATCTGCAGACCAAATACACCGGCGGTACGGTGCTGCACGTCTTTTTGGGCGAGCAGCTCGGCAGCATCCAGGCCGTCAAATCCCTGGTGCGCAAGATCGCTGCCAATTATCGCCTGCCCTACTTCACCCTGACCCCCACCTTCAGCATCTGCCCCTCCCACGGCTATCTGCGGGGCGAACAGGTGCGCTGCCCCCAATGCAGCCAGGAGACCGAAATTTACTCCCGGGTGGTGGGCTACCTGCGGCCGGTGAAGCAGTGGAACGACGGCAAGCAGGCCGAGTATGCCCTGCGCAAGACCTATCGCGTGGAATCGGTGGACCCGGAGCTGAGCGTCACCGTGGTGGCCAAGGCGCCCCAGCCGCCGGCCCAACGGGAGCCAGGTTCGACACCGGCCGAGGCGCCCTTGCGCGAACTGGCCGGCGCCGCTTCGCGCTGACGTGGTTTGATGATCCTGGCCGGTTTACAGAAGACCTCGCTGATCGACTTTCCCGACAAGATCTGTTGCGTGGTCTTCGTCACCGGCTGCAACTTCACCTGTCCTTTCTGTCACAACCCTGAGCTGGCCCGGGGCCGCTTTCCCCAGCGGATCGCCCTGGACCAGCTCTTGGCGTTTCTGGAACCCCGGCGCACGCTGCTTGACGGGGTCGTAATCAGCGGCGGCGAACCCACCCTCTCCCCGGGCCTGGCAACCCTGTGCCGCGCCATTCGCGCATTGGGCCTGGCGGTCAAGCTGGACACCAACGGCAGCCGGCCGGAGGTGCTGGCCCGCTTGATCGAGGAACGCCTGCTCGACTACATCGCCATGGACGTCAAAACCAATCTTTCCCATTATGGCCCGCCCCTGGTGACGGCCGAAGCGGCAGGGCCGCTTGGCGCCGGCCTGCGCCGCAGCATCCACCTGATCATGGCCAGCGGCCTGGATTATGAATTTCGCACCACCTGTGTGCGGCCGTTTGTGGACGAGCACATCATTATAGATATCGCCCAGGCCATCCAAGGCGCGCGCCGCTATATCTTGCAGCCTTTTCGAGACG
>JAKAFO010000013.1 GCA_021819735.1 Deltaproteobacteria bacterium | reverse complement strand
AGGCATGAAAGGGCACAGGGCCTCAGGTTGGTATATTGCCCCGTAATTTCGCTAAGCCACTCTTGATCAGCTTGCTGCTTTTTTTGATAATGTCCCGAATCTCTTCATCGGGGAGGTCAAATAATGAAAGGGTCAGCTCCAGGATGCTGTCGATCCGCTTGCGGTCCGCGAGCTTGTTATAGTGGACATACTCATCGATGAAGCTGTGCAGAATACCCTTGACGGCCAGCGACCTAGTATAAAAGTCTTCATGGGTAAAGCCCGGGTTGTGTTTTTTGAACAGCTCCGCATTTCTAGCGGTTGCCCAGGTACAAATGTGTTCCGAAATCTGGCTCGAACCGTATGCGGCAAGGTAGATCTCACCGATACTTTTATATTCTAGGATAAACTGAAGTTGTAACGCAATCTCCAGGGCAAATCTCAGGCCGGGATTGTCCGTGTCGGTGAAGATGTTGTCCGCCAATTGCGAGGCCATATGGAACATCTCTTCGGCGACATGCAACAGGATATCTTCCTTGTTCCGAAAGAAATGGTACAAACTGCCGGTTGTAATTCCGGCTTCGGAGATAATCTGCTGGATGGTTGTGCTCGAATAGCCCTGTGCCACAAGGAGCCGTTTGGACACATCCAACACTTTGCTTCGAATCTCCAATTTATGCTGATCTCTCTTCATGGCTATCCCATAGTGGGTTAGTCGTCAGAAGTCAACTTGGGCGAACCTTCACAGCGCGTTCACATCGAGAATTGCCTTGGCGCTTCCTATCGTTCAATATTTTAGAACGCGTTCTATTTTTTCGTTGACGCCATCCCTGAGCACCATTTATATATAGAACGCGTTCTAATACAAACAGGGACGAGGGAGGAATCGTTATGAAAAGATACAAAATGAAATGGGGCAAGGGCGTTTACATATCCATCATCTCGGTTTTACTCATTTTTCTTGGAGCCACGGTCTGTTTTGCATGGTTTTCGGGGCTCACTTTCTGGGAAAAAAAGATGCCGGAAGCAAGCTATTATGATTCGACCTTTGCGCCCTTTCCGGAGGAGGTGGCGGCCGGGTTGTCCCACGGACCCGTCGAGAGCACCAAGGCCCTGAAATTCGAAGATCTCAACGACCTGCTCGAACCCGGCTACCTGGCTGTGGAAAATGGATACGGCCTGAACCCGGACGGTACGGGTTTCGTGGCGGTGCGGACCGAATTCCCCGGCGCCAGCGCAGAGATGATCCACTGGTGGTTCTGGTGGCACGCGCTCAAAGATATCCGCTACAAAATCTGGTGTCCCGGCGCGCATTATGGGATCGGCGTGGAAGATATGGCGCAGATGAACGATGCCGCGTTGTCCTATCAGCAGCGATACCTGAACAATCCTCAGTATCCCGTGGAGGATGTCGGAACCGGTGTCCGGCGCCTGTCGATCCGCTTCATCTCGCCTGAAGATTTCGGTTTCGACACCTCGCGATTCAAGGAAACGGGCATCGAAGCCGTTGTCTGCGGCGTTGTTGGGTATATGGTCGCCGGCATCCCTGTTGAACACACCTATATGGTTCACATGTTTCGCAGGACGGCCGATGGGTTGGAACTCAGAAGCCGTTTCTGGCTGGGGCAAGGGCTCGATAGCCAAGCTTTGCGTAAACTGGCAATCAATCAGAACACGGCCATGAGCTTAGCCGTGCATTGCGCCACGGAGTACAACCATCTCGCCGCTTTCCTCCCGGAGATATTTGAAGAATTCAAATAGACCCCACAAGAATTAAGGGGTTGGAACGGTTCGCCGCCGACATCATCGGCGGCGAACCGAATCTCAACGCTTTATGCTATCAGTTGCAGCCGCCGCTAGAGGGGCAGCCGGCGCCCTGTTCGATACCGTTGGCCACCATGGCATTCCACACCAGTTGGGCCAGCCGTTCGGAGGCGGCATCGGTGGGATGAATCCCATCGCTGATGGTGTATTGGGAGGGTCTGCGGCTCGAGAACCATGCGTCGGCAACTGGATTGACGTAAACCAGTTTTATGCCGCGACTCGCGCCGGCGGCTTCCAGCCCCGCGCCCAGTGCGGCCGCGGACTCGGCATAACCGTCCGGGGAGTTATCGGTGAGATAGTAGCCTTGCACAACGATGTTCTGAACCCCGTCTTCTTGCGCCTTGTTGAGAATCCGGGCATAGGCCTGTCGAACTTCCTCGGCGATCTCCTCCTCGGAACCGTTGCCCATCAGATAATCGTTGCCGCCACCGTCCATGATGATCGTACGGATGGCGCCGGCCCGAATGGCGCTGTCGTATTGCGATTCGATATCCTGGATGGTGCCGCCGTCCATTTGGGCGCCATTCAAATAATAGGTGCGATACTGGTGGCCGGATAACTCTTCCAGGTATCCGGTTTCAGCATCGGATAAATCGAAAATGGAGTCACCCAGCATCACCACGCAATCTCTTGTTTCCAGAGCCGGGACGCAGCTTACGCCAATAAGGGCTAAAACGCTGACCATCGAAAGCAATGCATAGGCGAATAGAATTTTTCTTTTCATGAAATCCCCCCTCTTTTTAAGCAAATGATTGGTTTTTGATGGATCAATCCTTATCGAATCCATGCTGACCAACAATCGAATGCGCAGATTTTTCTTTAGATTTCCTCCTTTTGAAAGAGTTAATACGATAGGACCACTCAAACCATACACTCGCGCGCAGCGGCATGGAAAACCCCAGCGGGACTAAAAACGAGTGAACCGGAATAAGGCCGGATGCGGCCAAGGGCAGAAGCAGAACGCAAGAACAATATCGCCTTAAGTTTCACAAATGCTTCTTTTGTTCCTTCTCTATACGATCAGGCGCCATGTCTGACAATTAGGAACTTCCTATAATTCAGGTTCGCAAAACCTGTTTCCGAGATTGCCCGCAATGTCCGGTTCCTAACGAGATCGCCTTCGAAGGGTTCTTTGGCCATGACCTCGACTTACGATGGACCGCGCCAATAGTAGCTGCGTTCGACGTCGTTATTCCCATGCGCCTCGACAATTGAAAGTCGAGAACACGGGCAACGGTTACCAAATCGGCATCGGCCTAACCGGATTTGAGGAGAGGTCCGATTCGCGCCGCGGAGAAGATAGAGAACTGCCGGCGACGGACACAAAAATAGAACGTCGTTCGGTTCGGTTTCTTGAATTGCGGGTATGAAAAGCGGCGTGATGTTTCGGCCGTCCTGGCGGTGGTCAGGGCGCCATGAGAGGAAGGGTTATTATTTTGGAGCCGGCGTTTATCAATTGTCTATCGAAAGTCGCGAAGGAATCGGCATCTTGCGATTTGGCCAAGTGGAGGGCATCCGCGAAGTCCAACCCCTGTTTGTGCCATTCGATGGCATCATAAACCGCCATCGGTTCCTGCAATTGGACGTTGGGTAATCCAAACAGCGATTGGAAGGCATCCGCTATTTCATGCGCTTTGAAGCGATATGCATATCGAAGAACCCACTCGCATTCTAAGATCACCGAGGTCGTAATCAAAACGTCTTGCGTTGCGAACAATACCTTGGCTTTTTTGAATTGCGCGCGGTCATCCCCTGTCAGCAAGCGGACAATGACGTTGGTATCTACCGAAATCATTTCTTCCGCTCCTTTGCTCCTTTTTCGATCGCGGCTTGCATTTCCGCGATCGTGACGGGCTTTCCCGAATATTTCAAAATGCCGGCGACATCCTCGATGTCGGAGTGTTTGAACCGTTGCAACGGCTTCAACAAGATGCCGTCCTGCGTATCGATCACCGACAACTCCTGCCCCGGGCTCCAATTGTATCGGGTTCTCAAGGCCTTCGGTATGATGACCTGTCCCTTGCTCGACAGTTTGGTTGTTCGCATGGTAACCCTCCCGGACCAAAGTAAGAATCAGGTAAGAACATAGGGCACCCGTTCATGAAGATCAATCGAAATCAACTTCTTCATCAGGGCAATCCCGCGCAGCGGACATCCGGCCCCCATACCCCTTGCTTTTAGCATGGGATGTAGGGTACGGAACCCACGCCGGCATGCATTGCCTGGACCGACCGACAACGCCTATTCGTGCACTTGGCGAAGGAGAGCCTATGGATGCGACCCAGGACACCATACAGGGGGCAGGTAGTGAAATTCTGCTGGGGTAATTTCCGGAAATACTGCTTGGGCATGGGGTTCGCGCTCTTGTGCTGCTCGGCGGCCGGGGCACAGGAACAGGGCGGCATCGGGGAGCTGGAGAAGAGCTACCGCTTCCTGGTCAGCGAGCGGGCGACCCGGGGCGGCGCCCTCTATATCGCCACCGCCGGCGACCTCAAGGGCCGGGCCCTGCCCCTGAGCTTTCTCGATAGCGCCGCCTATTGGGGCACGCATGTGTGCGCGCCGCCCGAATCCTGCACGGTCGCCGATCGCTATAACCCCCAGGACTATTCGCTGGCGCCGGCGCCGGGACCGGCCGGAGAGCTGCAAACCGAGCGGGTCAACGTGCACAACGGCGCCAACATCTATGATGCCGCCGTCTGGCAGATTGCCGTGGTCCTGGGGCAGGTGGCCAACGGCTTTGGCAACCCCTATGCCGCCAATGCTTATGACCTGGCCGGCCACCAGAACCTGCTGCTCCGGGAGAGCCACTGCGGGGATGCCATGGTGGCCGTGACCGGAGCCAACCGGGCCGTGACCCGAAAGAAGCTGTTTGTCTACAACGGCCAGGAGATCGGCGATCCCCGCAACGCCTATCTCTTCCGCATGCTCGGACGCGACTGGCTTTCGGAAGATCCCTTCATGGGATCGCCCTACGAGGCCTTGATCCAGGTGAACGAACTGCCGGCCCGCCGCCCGGAATATCGTCGCGGCAAGATCACCTGGTCGGACTGGAAGCCGATCAGCGGCGAAAACGCCTGGGCCTTTCTCCTCGGACCGTTGCAGGCCGCCTACCTGCACCATATCCGCTATCTGCAGAAAACCTTTGTACCCTTTGAGGATTTGGCGATCCAACAGGCCCTGGCCGTGCTGCCCGCGTTTGCGGCCATGCAATCCGAAATCGGCGCGGTGTACTACGCACCCGCGGGCACGGCGGGTAACGTGAGCGGCACTTTCGTCGATCCGCACCAGGTGGCGGTGGAGAACAACTTCTCGCTCTACGCCGGATTGAATTTACTGCGCGCCATTCTGCGCACCGAACTGGCCGGCCAGAGCGATTTAAGCGGCCGCGACAAACGCGCCATCCGCCAAGCCCTGTCCACGGTCCAAACCATGCTGCATGGCGGGCAACTGGGCCGCAACCGGTCGACCGCCGGGTTGCTGGATTTCTTCCGGCACCGGGCCTGGCGCGACGGCATCTTCGTGCAGGGCGGGCTGGCCAATGCCCCGGGCCAGGCTGACGCCTGGGTGCCGACCCTGGCACCCAAGGCCGTGGATGTCAACACCTGGGCCGTGGCCGCCCTGGGCGCCCGGCAGATCGATGCCTGGTTCGGCAATGGATCGGCCTTCAACTTGTGGCAACAGGTGAAAAGCTGGGGCGCCTATGGCGTGGACGGCACCCTCTGGGGGGTAGGTTTTTCGGACCAGGACGGCAATGGGGTAACGCCCGAGGGCGCTTACCGGCAGGGCATCTTTTCGGCGGAGTGGAGCGCCGGGGCCATCTGCATGCTGCGCAACATGCGCCAGTACTATCGCGGCGTGGCGGCCGGCGGCGGATCTCCCGAGGTCCAGCGCTACGTGGAGAGCCTCGATGGGGACGAGCAGGCCATGCTGGCGGCCCTCGGCAATTTGCGCCACGACCGCTATGCAACCGTGGATTTCCCCGGCAAGCCCAAGAATTACGCCGGCCTGATCGAAACCCAATCGCTGCCCTATCTGTATGCCAGCCGCCGGGCCATGATTCCTTTCGGCTGGCACGCCAATCCCATTCCCAGCACCTGCGCCACGGCCTGGATGGTGCTGATCGCCGACGACTACGATCCCTTTGGTTATGCCGGCCGCCCCAATTGAACCCATGAGAAAGGTTCCCGCATGTGGGCGATTGTAATCTTCATCGTGACCTACCTGGGCGTGGCCATCGGCCGCATCCCTTACCTGCTGCTGGACCGCACCGGCATCGCCTTGCTGGGCGCCATCGCCATGGTGGTGGGCGGATCGGTGGCCCTGGACCGGGCTGTGGCCAGCATCGACTTTCCCACCATTATATTGCTCTATGCTCTGATGATCATCTCGGCCCAATTGCGCCTGGGCGGCTTTTACACCCGCGTGGCCCAGGGCATCGCGGTCCTGTGCCTTCACCCGCGGACCTTTTTGCTGATCTGCATGACGGTCAGCGCGCTGCTCTCGGCCCTGCTGGCCAACGATATCGTCTGCCTGGCCTTTACTCCGGTGCTGGCCTATGCGTTGATGGGCGCGGGCATGAACCCCATCCCCTTTCTCATCGGCCTGGCCGTGGCCAGCAACATCGGCTCGGCGGCCACCATCATCGGCAACCCCCAGAACATGCTCATCGGCCAGCTCGGCCGCCTTTCCTTCGGCGCCTTCCTGGCCTGGTGCACGCCGCCGGTGATCGCAGCCTTCGCGGGCGCCTTCGCCATCATCGTCTGGATCTACCGGGGTCGCTGGACCGCGCCCACGCCGGCGCCCCGGCAGGAGCGGCGCCGCTACTGGCCGCTGTTCAACCCCTGGCAAAGCGGCAAGGGGCTGGTGGCCGTCTGCGCGCTGGTGGCGCTCTTCTTTACTTCCATTCCCCGGGAGTTCTCGGCCCTGGCCATTGCCGGCCTGCTGCTGTGCAGCCGCAAGATGCAATCGCGCCACATCATCGCCCTGGTGGATTGGTACCTGCTGACTCTCTTTTGCGCCCTGTTCGTGGTCATCGAAGGCATCAGCGCGGTGCATCTGCCCGAGCAGTTGGTGGGCTATCTCTCCGTTCAGGGCATCGACATCCAACACCCCCTGGTGCTCACCGGCGTCTCCACCCTCTTGAGCAACATCGTCAGCAACGTGCCGGCCACCATGCTGCTGGTGCGCTTCCTGGACGCGGCCCGGCCCGAGCAGTGGTATCTGCTGGCGCTCTCCAGTACTTTTGCCGGCAACCTGATCACCATCGGCAGCATCGCCAACCTGATCGTCATCGAGCAGGCCGCCGACTGCGGCATCGCCATCGACTTCAAGACCCACGCCAAGGTGGGCCTGGCCGTGACGGCCTGGTCGCTGCTGGTGCTGGCGGCCTGGATCTACATCTAATTCATTTACATCACAGGCCCTTTTGGATATAGCTAAAGTATTCTTTCGATTAACCCCTGCTCAGCTTTCTTCATTCGGATCGGATGCCGATCGATGTCGCCATCGTGTTTTGCATGCTCCAGCAATCGTGCCGCGGGGGCCGCCTTTGATGTGACAACCTACCCAGGAGGCAAGCATGACGACCCACGCCGAAACATCGCTTCCGCCCCAAGAGACCCGTCTGGATTTTAAACAAGTCCTGCGCCAAGAGTTAACGACCCTGCGCGGTGAAACACTGCAAGCTTCGGAGGACCCCATCACCGACGCCCACGCGGCGGATCTATCCGGGCTGGCGTTCTCCGGCGGCGGCATCCGCAGCGCCACCTTCAACCTGGGGGTGCTCCAGGCCCTGGCGAGCCTGGGTATTCTGGAGAAGTTCGACTATCTCTCCACCGTATCGGGCGGTGGCTATATCGGCAGTTGGCTGGCGGCCTGGCTGCGGCGACGCATCGAGAAGCAGGGGCCCGATCACTGCCAGCAGAGCTTTCAGGAGGTAATGGATGCCCTGGGGCAGTCGGTGGGCAGTTTCAAGTCCCAGGCCACTGCCCAGACCGGCCGCCACGAACCCTCGCCCATTGCCCACCTGCGCGAGTTCTCCAACTACCTGACCCCGCGCAAGGGGCTGTGGGGAACCGACACCTGGACCGTGGCCGTCGCCTATCTGCGCAATTTTCTGCTGACCCTCTCGGTGCTCGTCGGCGCCTTGATCGCGCTGGTTTTCTGGGTACGCGGCACGATCGTGCTCGAGGCCTTGATGCTCGACGGCGCGGCAACCCATCTCAATGAAGGGATCTATTGGCTTTTCATCCTGGCCATGAGCGTGACGGCCTTTGCCGCATCCAGGGATCTGCGGCGTTGCCGCGCGAATGCCGCCGGCCAGAAGGACTGCTCCAATTTCGCCGCGCGCCTGTCGGTGATCATGACCACCCTGGCGATTTGGCTGGGGGCCTGCGTTCTGTGGCAACACAGAAGCGATTTTATGGCCGTGGACAATGAGGTCGGAACGATCCGGGCTTTCGTGATCGCCCTGGGCGTTGTCTTCTGCGGCGGCGTGCTCGGCACCTTTTTTGCCCCGGGCAACACCGAAAGCAAAGCGCGGCCCAGCGACCCGGCCCACCGAGCTGAGCCCGAACGCCTGTGGAGCAAATGCAAGCGGGGCATGGCGGCATTAGGGGGCGCGACCTCTTTCTTCCTCGCGATCTGGGGTATTTGCCACTGGTTCAACAGCTCGGCCGGCGCCTTTGCCTGGCTGGGAGCGGAATACTGGATGGGGTTGTTGATCGGCCCGCCATTGATGCTCGCGGCCTTCACCCTTTTTGCGATGGTCTTCATCGGCCTGGCCGGGCGCGATCTCGAGGAGTTGGAGCGGGAGTGGCTGGCGCGCATCTTCGCGGCCATCACCAAATGGACCATTCTCTTCTGCTTATTGACGGTGGCCGTGATCGGCGCGCCCATGGCCCTGCGCTGGCTCGATGGAAAGCTGGTTTCCTATCCCCACGGCATTCTGGGCGCGCTGTGGGCAGCCATCAGCGCCGCCGGCGCCTGGCTGGGCCGCTCCGGCCAAGAGAAGCAGACCGAAGGGTTCGGCCGCGCGATCCGCAAAGCCGTCATGGCCGTGGCGCCGGTGGTCTTCATCGCCGGCTTGCTGGTGATCCTGATCGGCGCCCTGGACAGCTCCGCGGTCAACAAACTGCTCGCTTATCAGATGCATGTCGAAAACCTGGAGATCCCCTGGCAAGTCATGCCCAATGTCTCCTGGAAGGCCCTGGGGCTCTGTCTCTTGACGGGGGCCGCCTTCATTGTGATCACCCTGGCCTGGTCCTGGCGGGTGGGGGTCAACACCTTCTCGCTGCACGCCTTGTATGGCAACCGCCTGATCCGCGCCTACCTGGGGGCCTCGAATCTCGGGCGGCGTCACCATCCCTTCACCGGCTTCGATCTGGACGACAACAAGGTGCGCCTGTCCGATCTGGTGCCGAATCGGAAAGAGTACCGCGGCCCTTATCTGCTGATCAACGCGGCCATCAACCTGGTGCACGCCACCCGGCTGGCCTGGCAGCAGCGCAAGGCCGGGGCCTTCCTGTTTTCTCCGCTCTACTGCGGCTATGAGTTCCCCAAGGAGGGCGAGCGCGACGATCAGCCGCAAGAAAAGCTGGGCGGGTATGTATCGAGCAAGGTGTACGCGGACGGCAAGCGCTCGGACAAAGGCATCTCCCTGGGCAAGGCCATGACCATCTCGGGCGCGGCGGCCTCGCCCAACATGGGCTATCGCACCTCTCCGGCCCTGGCGTTTTTGATGACGGTCTTCAACGTGCGCCTGGGCTGGTGGCTGCCCAATACGGCGCTGCCGGACCCCACGCTGTGGCGCAAACCGGGGCCGAGCCTCGGATTGCTCTTCCTGGCCCGCGAACTGCTCGGCCTGACCGATGCCGGCCGCAAGTTCGCCTATGTCTCCGACGGCGGCCATTTCGAAAACCTGGGCGTCTACGAACTGGTGCGCCGGCGCTGCCGTTTTATCGTGGCCTGCGATGCGGAGGAAGACGCCTGCATGACCTTCGGCGGGTTGGGCATCGCCATCGAACGCTGCCGCACCGATTTCGGCATTCCCATCGACATCGACGTCAGCCAGTTGCGCCACGATCCGGTCACCGGGCACAGCCGCTGGCACTGCGCGGTGGGCCGCATCCGCTACGGCCAGGCCGATGCAGCCCAGCCGGATGGCATCCTGCTCTACCTCAAGGCCTCCCTGATCGGCGACGAGCCCCAGGATATCGCCACCTATGCCGCCGCAAACCCGGCTTTTCCGCATCAGTCCACAGCCGACCAGTGGTTCGACGAGATGCAGTTCGAAAGCTACCGGACGCTGGGGCACCACATCGCAGCCTCGGTGCTGGCCATGCCGGTGCAGGTGGTGCGCCGCAACCTGGCCGCCCGGGCGCTGGGCACGCGCACACTGGCGGATGAAGTATTTTTCAAGGAACTCTTCATGGAGGTGAGCAACCAATGGTACCCCCACGTGGAGAACGCTGAAAAGCCTATCGGCGATCATGACGCCCTGCTGGGGGACCTGCTCGACACCATGCGCAGCGACCCCAACCTGGCCTTCCTCGACTGGCAGCTTTACCCGGATCTGGGCCGCATGGTGCGCAGCGCCCGGTTGGACCATCGCGCGGTCCCCTGGGTCCCCGACAGCTACGAAGAGTTGCGGGCCGGCTTTTTCTTCTGTCGGCGGTTGATTCAATTCATGCAGCAGATCTTCCACGAACTGCGGTTGGATATCCACTACGATGCCCCCAGCCACCGGGGCTGGATGAGCCTGCTGCTGCGCTGGTCCCTGTCGCGCATGGTACGCTACACCTGGTCCATGAGCGCCGGCTGTTACAGCACCCGCTTCCAGACCTTCTGCGCCCACCATCTGCGCCTGGAGGTCAACGAACTCTCCTGGGCCGAGCCCCTGGAAGTCAATGTGCAACCCAACGGCGACGGTTTCGACCTGCAGCCGGCCGACCATCAAATCGCCCGGCAGCCCAAACAAACCGGGCTGGACGATCCCTGGCGGCGGGCCGAACGGCTCTTCGGCTTCGACTTTTTCGAGACCCAACTGGCGCACGAATACTTGCGCCTCTATTGCACGTCGCGGCAAAAACGCGGCAATACGATCCCCGACTGCTTTCACATCTTCCCGTTGCGCATCACCACCGAAGACCCGACCCAGATCCGCCGGGACGCCTTTGCCACCATCACGGTGGGATTCGCCATCGTCCAGCCCCAGGGAACCCCGCCCGAGGATAAAGCCACCTTGCTCTACCTGCGCATCCGGCCGGCCATGCGCCGCATGGGCCTGGCCCGCAAAGCGATGATGGAGATGGCCGCGGGCCAGAAGCCGATGCCTGCCCAGGTCACCCAGATGCGCATCGACAAAATGGTGCCCACGGAAGAACATTGGCACCGGCGCATCTACCTGGAGATTTACCCCGAGCAGGAGGAGCAGGTCCCGGGGGCGCGCTGGCGCATGGCCCGTATCATCAACCGCGAAATCGCGAAGTTCTCCCGGCTCAACCCGCCGGCGCAGAAAGCGAACGAAGCGGTGGCAGCCCAACCGGCGAAGAATTGAGCCGGCTGGGTTCTCAACGGCACGCGTCCAGATAGGGCCGCAGTGCGTGGCGCACTGCCACGCGCACGATGGCGGAGGGATTGGCGAAGACTTTTTCGTGACGGATCTCGGCGAATAGTTCCGGCAGCTTGGCTTCCAGCAGCGCGCTCGGCAAGGGGCGGCTCAGGTTGCCCAGCAGGCGTTCCACGGCCTGGCTGGCGCGCGCATCGGACCAGTAGTAGCGGATACGGTCCCTGGGGCTGTGGTGGCGCAAATGGCGCAGGCGCACCTCGTCGCCGCGATAGTGTGAGCGCCAGTGCTCCGGACGCTCGGTCATCAAGCCTTCCATCACCTCGGGCAGCCGCGCGGGCGCGGCGATCCCATCCAGCTCGGCTTCGATCTCGGCCAGGGCGTAGAGCGCCCGGCGCAGGGCAAAGGTCAGGCACGGCCCCACCTTGAGCAGGAGAAAATGGTCCCGCACCATACGTTGCAGGGCGGCCGGCGTTTGGTAATCGGTGGCATGCACCTCGTAGGTCATACGGCCGGGCAGTTGCCCGTGGGCCGCGGAAAGCGCGGCGGCCCGCTCCGGCGCGTAGGCGGCCGCCCCATGGTCTCCGAAATCCACGCCGGGCTGCACGACCACGGCCAGCACCCGGGACCAGGCCGCAGCCACGCCGGCGGCTTCGAAAGCCCGGCGATAGACCGCCAGGTCGGCCAGAATGTGCTCGGGATCGCTGACCGCCGGGGTCTCGCCCGCCGCCAGGGCACCACCGGGCGGCGGCACCTCCTTGCCGATCACATACAATGGCCCCTGGGCCCGATCCGCGCGCGCCGCTTCGGCCGCACGACACAGGCGCGCCGCCCTGCGGGCCGCCTCGGCCACCGGCAATTGGGGGGCCGGGTCATCGGCGCAGGCAGTGGCGGTATCCAGGTGGAGCTTTTGAAAACCGGCCGCCACGCATTGCCGCGCCAGGGTTTCGGCCTTGCGCAGGGCCGATTCCGCCGGCTCCGCCTTCCAGACATGCGGTCCGAGGTGATCGGCGCCCACCACTACCCGGCTCAAGGGCAAACCCTCCCGGCCGGCCAACTCCCCCACGAAGGCCATGAATTGCGCCGGCGTATGGCCCGAGTAACCGCCGAACGGATTGACTTGATTGGCCGTGGCCTCCACCAGCAAGCAGCGCCCGGTGGTCCGGACCATTTCCAGGGCACACCCCAAAACCACGGGGTGGGCCGAGCAGACGGCGAACTGGCCACCTGCCGTTCCGGCCAGGTGTCGTTCCTTGAGGCGGATCAAGGGGTCATCCATCTTGAAATCCAAGTGCAAAAAAGGTAATCAAGGCGGTTTCCTTCCGGGTTGCAAAAGAAGCAATGCCGATGGCTTGCGGCCACAGGCCCCATGGTACATCCATTGCTTCAAAGGTTCAACGGCAAGGACAACGAAAGGAGCATGATCGTGCGAATCAAAACGTTTCTGGCAATAGGGCTGTTGATTATAATGGTGACCGTCTCGCCGGTCCAGGCGGCCACGGTCGATAGCGTGCCCCCCGCCCTGAATCTGCTGGGCCCTGAAACCGCCGCCCAGGTGGTCTTTCAAACCATGGAAGACGGCCGTTTGCTCGTATCGGTCACCGATCGGGATGAGGTGCCCATCAAAGGGTTGACCGCCAAGGATTTCAGCCTCCGGCTGGGCACCAAAAGCGCCAAGATCGTTTCCGTGGAGCCGCTGGCCACCAGCAAAGAGGTGCCGCTCAATATCGTACTGGTGGTGGACAACTCCAAATCCATGCGCATTCGCCAGGCCATCGAGCCGTTGCGCTCGGCCCTCAACGCTTTTTACAAAATGCTGCGGCCCATCGACCAGGTGACGGCCGTGATCTTTGACGAAAAACAGACCGCCACGGTCAACGGACGCCCGCTGCACGCCCGGGTTTTGCAGACCAGCGATGAGGCCACGCTGCGCGCCTTTCTCTCGGCGAGCATGAGCAGCGGCCTGACCGAAGGCACCTATCTGATGGATGCCTTGATGGCCGGCCTGGACGCAGCGCGCACCATGCCCGAGAAACAGCACAAGATTCTGGTGGTCATGTCCGACGGCGAGGACATCAACTCCACGGTCACCAAGGACGAGGTCGAACGGGCCGCCCAGGGCATCCCCAACTTTTCGGCCTTTGCCGTGGACTACATGCCGACGCCGGCCCTCGACCCCTTCCTGGGCCAGTTGGCCGGCAGCCACGGCGGCCGCGCCTGGAAGGCGGCCTCGGCCACCGAACTGCTGCCGATCTTCGAAGCCTTCGCCTCCACCATGCTGCACCGTTACATCGTCACCTATCGCCTGTTGGAACCGCCCACGGGCCAGGTGGCCTTCGCGGCCCCCGAGCTGACCATCGAGGAGATCACCACCATCGACAGCTCGCCGCTGCTCAACCAGATCTACTTTGCGACCGGCCAAAGCGAGCTCACCGACCGCTATGTGCTCTTCCGGAACCAGGACGAAACCGCCGGCTTCGACGAAAAGCAGCTCAAAGGCGCCATGGAAAAGTACCGCCAGGTGCTCAACATCATCGGCAGCCGCCTGCGGCGGTATCCCGAGGCCAACCTGCGCCTGGTGGGCTGCAACGCCAATGTGGGACCGGAAAAGGGGCGCAAGGATCTCTCCCTGAGCCGGGCGGAGTCGGTGCGCGCCTACCTGCGCTACGTCTGGGGCATCGAACCCCGGCGCATGACCGTCGAGCCGCGCAACCTGCCCGAAAAACCCAGCACCAGCCGCATCGCCGAGGGGCAGGCCGAAAACCAGCGCGTGGAGATCCATGCCGACCAGGAGGCCATCCTGGATACGGTGGACAGCGCCTATGTGCAGAAGGTGACCGACCTGGGCCAACTGCGCATCTTCCAGCAGATTCAATCCGAGGCCGGCATCGCCGATTGGCGGCTCAACCTGCGTTGCGGCGAGCGCGAGATCCGCACCCTCAAGGGTCGGGGCGCCTTGCCCACCGAGTGGGCCGTGCCCCTGGAAGGCGCGCTGCTCGACGAGATGGCCGCCTGCGAAAAGGTCGATATGCAGTTCCAGGCCATCGACACGGAGGCCAACGAACTGAACAAATCCGAAGCGGCCACCCTGCCGATCCATTTCGTGCAGCGCACCCAGCAGGCCACCCAGAGCCAAGGCTACCGGGTCAAGGAGCAGTATGCCCTGATCCTCTTCGACTTTGACAGCGCGGCCATCAAGGCACGCAACAGAGTCATCGTCGAGCGCATCATCAAGCGCATGCGCGAGGTGCCCGAGGCCAGCATCACGGTCACGGGCCACACCGACGCCATCGGCAGCCAGGCCTACAACACCCAGTTGTCCGAACGCCGGGCCCAGGCGGTGCAGGCCTCGATCATCGAGGCCGACGTGGATACCGCCGCGCGCCTGGACGTTTTGGGGATCGGCCCCAACGCGCCGCTCTACGACAACGCCGTGCCCGAGGGCCGGGCCCTGAACCGCACGGTGACCATCACGCTGGACTATCTGCAAAAGCAATAAACTGGGGGTGAGGTTGTGCTGATTGTCGCCGACAACTTGCATGTGGTGCGCCCGGAAATCGCAAGGGCCCTGGAGGCGCTGGACCCGCAGCCGATTCAAGACCTGGTGCGGCGCTGCGTCCAGGCCGGGGCCCAAGCCATCGACCTCAATTGCGGGCCGCTGACCCGCGCCCCCGAACGGCGCATGAGCTTCCTGGTCGAGGCGGTGCGGGCCGTCACCGATCTGCCCCTGCTGCTCGACACCACCAATCCCACGGCCCTGGACGCCGGTTTGGCGGCCTGCGGCGGCCGGGCCATCATCAACGGCTTTTCCCTGGAGCCGGCCAAGCTCGAAGCCATCCTGCCCCTGGCCCGCCGCTACGATGCCGAGATCGTGGGCTACCTGCTGCACCCCGACAGCCGCGTGCCCCACGCCGCCGACGAGCTGATGGCTCTGGCGGTGGACTTGTTCGAAGCCTACCGCGCCCTGGATCTGGACCCGGCGCGGCTGATCGTCGATCCGGTCATCGCGCCGCTCTCCTGGCCCGACGGGACCCGCCACAACCGGGCGGTGCTGACCCTGATCCGCCAACTGCCCGAGCTGCTGGGCATGCCGGTGCGCACCATGGCCGGGCTCTCCAATTTGGCCTCGGGCGCCCTGCCCCTGGCCCGCAAGATCGCCCTGGAGCAAGCCTTTCTGCCCATGCTGGCCGCGGCCGGACTCGATCTGCTGCTGGTCAATGTCCTGCACGGCCCGACCCTGGAAACCGCCCGCATCTGCACCGACCTGCTGGCCGAAGGCGTCTTCGCCTGGACGCCGCCGGACGGATAAAAGCAGGCGACACGCCCCGGCCGCTATGGTATGGAATCCCGACCGCCGGGGCGGCCCGGCGACCGACTCGGATCTACCCTCTGGAGGAGAACACGCGCCATGCTGATCGATTTCCACACCCACATTTTCCCGGACTTCATCCGTGACGACCGCGCGCGCTACTTTGCCGACGAGCCGGCCTTCACCCTGCTCTACGAATCGTCCAAATCCAAAATGGTCGGCGCCGAGCAACTGATCGCCGAAATGGATGCCCAGGGGGTGGACAAGGCGGTCACTTTCGGCTTTCCCTGGCGCACGGCCGAAACCTTCCAGCGCCACAACGACTACATCCTGGAGGCCGTGGCGCGCTATCCCGACCGCCTCATCGGCTTTTGCTGCATGGACGCCCTGGAACCCTCGGCGCCGGCCGAAGTCGAGCGCTGCCTTAAGGCCGGCCTTGGGGGCGTCGGCGAACTGGCGTTCTACTGCTCCGACCTGGAGTGCCAGGACATGGGCGCCATGGACGAGATCATGGCCCTGGCCCAAAGCTTCGACCGGCCGGTGATGATCCACACCAACGAGCCGGTGGGCCACGACTACCCGGGCAAGACCAAGAACACCCTGGCCCAGATCTATGCCATGGTCAAAAAGTACACCGGCAACCGGCTGATCCTGGCCCACTGGGGCGGCGGCATCTTCTGGTACAACCTGATGAAAAAAGAGGTGGCGCAAGCCCTTTCCCATGTGTGGTTCGACACGGCCGCCTCGCCCTATCTCTACCGCCCGGAGGTATACCGCCTGGCCGTGGAGCTGGCCGGGCCGGAGAAAATCCTCTTCGGCACCGATTATCCTCTGCTGTCGGCCAAGCGCTACTTGGCCGAAATGGATCAAGCCGGCGTGAGCGCGGCCCACAAGCAGATGATCTGCGGCGGCAATGCGGCGGCATTGTTGCGGCTGGCCGCGATTGACTGATTGCGCCCCATCGCGCACCTGTGCTATAGAAAGCCCCAACTTTTCATCCACTTTCCGCGGCACGCGGGACCCTGAGCTGCATTTGTAGTCTTACGAAGCTGTGCGGTCTTCCCTTTGGGAAGCCCGATAAGGTCGTTCCCATTGCTTTTGCAAGGAGCAGACGGTCATGCGCTTTCGTCAAATCCTGTTGGTCCACCCCAACCGTTCCACCCGCGCCTTGATCAAGAAGTATATCTTTTCGGAATTGAGCGACGTGGAATTCTTCGAATGCGAGAACGGCTGCAATGCGCTCGGCGAGTTAAACGTGAATCCCTTCGACGTGGTGATCGTCACCACCCGCTTGATCGATATGCCGGCCCCCGAACTCAAATCCAAGCTGGCCGAGAGCCCGCACAACGAGATGACGCCCTTCATCATCCTGTCCGAAGAAGAGAACGGCGACGACCAGCAACGCCTGCACCAACTGGGCTTCAAGCATGTGGTGGCCCTGCGCGTGCGCCCGGCCGAGCTGATCGAGAAGATCAACGAAGTGTGCGATCCGCGCATGTGGCGAAAAGACAAACGCTTCTACATTCCCAAAACCGACGTACGCATCGATGTTCAGGGCAATTCCCTGGGCGCCTCGCTGATCAATATCAGCCGGGGCGGCATTCTGCTGGAGTTGATCACCTATTCGCCCGAACTGTTGATGGCCGGCGATCTGCGGGTCACCCTGCAAATACCCGATGCCAATGGGTCGCGCGCCTTGAGCGCTCTGGCCTGCCGGCTGCTGCGGGTAAATGTCACCGAATGGCAACCCAACGCTTGCCCCGCGGCCATGCGCGTGACCTTCGTGTTCCATCAACTGGCCAAGGAACAGACGGCGGCCATGGGAGAACTTTTCAGGTCGGCCGTAGAAGAAAATCCCCAAATGGAAGCCCAAGGATAAGGGCGGCTTCAGCGAATACCCGCATGCTTCGAAAAGAAAAAGAGATCACCCGCCGCGAAGAGATTGACGCCGTCATCGCGCGTTGCCAGGTGTGCTACTTGGCTTTTTGTCGCGACACGACGCCTTACGTGATTCCGGTTTGCTTCGGCTACGATGGCCGCTGCCTCTACGTGCATACGGCCGGCGTGGGGCGCAAGATCGATTTTATCCGCCACAATCCCCAGGTGTGCTTCAGCATGGCCTGCGATGTGCGCCTCGTGGCCGCAAGCGACAATCCCTGCAACTGGGGATTTGCCTATGCCAGCGTGGTCGGCAACGGCCGCATGGAAGAACTGGCCACTTCCGAAGACAAAGCCCTGGGATTGAGCCACATCGTGCGCCAGTACGCACCGGACGCGCCGCAACCCATACCGGTGCCGCAGGCCGGTCTGCGCGTGTGGCGCATCCAGATCAGCGACCTTACCGGCAAGCGCTCGCCGGTTGTTCGAGATTGAAAGCCGCCCCCAACTGCCCGCAGGCCGCCCGAATGCCGGCGCCCTTGGAGCGCCGCAGCCGCACGAAAACCTTGCGCGCCACCAGGGCCTGGTGGAAGCGGTCCAAACGCTCCGGCGACGGCGCCGCATAGGGCGATTCCCGGCGGGGGTTGTAGACGATCAGGTTGAGCCGCGCCGAGAGTCCTTCCAGGTAGTCGGCTAGGTGCCGGGCATCGTCCTCGCTGTCGTTGACCCCCGCGATCAGAACATATTCCATGAGCAGCACATTGCCCCGGGCCAGCGGGTAGTCCCGCAAGGCCTGCTTGAGATCCGCCAGGTCGTATTGACGGTTGACCGGCATCAAGTCGCTGCGCGTCCGGTCGTCGGCCGCGTTCAGGCTCACCGCCAGCTTGAGCTGGGGCCAGTTCAAAGCCGCCAGGCGCCGGATGCCGTCCACCCGGCCGCAGGTGGAAACGGTGATGCGGCGTTTGGCGATATCCAGGCCGCGCTGATCTTCCAAAACGCGAATGGCCTGGACCACCTGCTCGAAATTGTCCAACGGCTCGCCCATGCCCATGAAGACCACATTGCGCACCTCCAATCCCAGCCCGACCTTGACGGCGTGCACCTGGGCCACGATTTCGGCCGCCGAAAGCGAGCGCCGCAACCCCATGCGGCCGGTCTCGCACAGGCGGCAGCCCATGCGGCAGCCCACCTGGCACGAGATGCACACCGTGGTGTGGCGGGTCATGGGCACGACCACGCTCTCCACTGCCAAGCCGTCGGCCAGGCGGAAGAGCAGTTTGGTCACCCCCTCCTGGCTGCACTGATCGACGATGACCGGCCGGGTATTATCCAACTCCTCGCGCACCCGGTGGGCCAGCTCCGGCGCGGCGGCAAAGGCCGGCAGGCGCGCCGGATCGCACTCCGCCTGGGAGTAGAAAGCCCGATAGAGGGCCGCGGCATGGAAGTCGCCCTTGGCGTAACGTTGGCGAAATTCAGTCAGCACCTGACTGTATGTGAGCTCCAGCAGATTCATTTAAGCCAACAAATTCTTCTCCACGAACTCCCAATCGATCAATTTGTCTATCACGGCCTGAACGTAGTCCGCCCTGCGGTTCTGGTAGTCCAGGTAGTAGGCATGCTCCCACACATCGATGGTCAGCAGCGGCCGCAACCCCTGGGTCAGCGGCAGATCGGCATTGCCGGTGCGCGTCACTTTGAGCCGCTCGCCATCCTGTACGAGCCAGGCCCAACCGCTGCCGAACTGGTCGTTGGCCGCGGCGGCCAACTCTTTTTTGCAGCCTTCGACACTACCGAAGGAGGCCTCGATTTTTTGCTTCAAGGCCGCCGGCGGTGCCCCGCCGCCTTTGGGTTTCAGACCGCGCCAGTAGAAATCGTGGTTCCAGGCCTGGGCCGCGTTGTTGAAGATCGCCTGTTGCTCCGGCTGACCGGCCGTGGCGGAGATAATCTGCTCCAAGGGAAGTCCGGCGAGCCGGGTGCCGCTCGTGAGCTTGTTCAGCTTATCCACATAGCCTTTATGATGCTTGCCGTAGTGCAAGCCGACGGTCTTGGTAGAGATCACCGGTTCCAAACCGCTTTCGGCGTAAGGCAGGGCCGCCAGCATCTGCACCGGGCCCGCCTTGTCCGAACAGGAGATGCCGCCACCCATGGCGAAAAGCAGCGCGGCGCCCATGGACGCCCCTAAAAATTCCCGGCGACTCAGGGCAGAATTTATTGCCTGCCTTGGGTTGGTTTGCATGAAGCCTCCTTTCTTGGATCGTACGTTCAGTTACGGGTAATGACGAACAGGCCGATGTGGGCCAGCAGGTTGGTCGCGGCCAGCGGTGCCCGGCGCAGCCAGCGGCCGGCCATCAGATAACGCTCCTGCGCCACCTGAATCGATTGCCGGTGGCAGTAATCGAAGAAATCGCGGATGGAGAGCACGCGGATATTGGGCGTATTGTACCACTCGAAGGGCAGGGCCGGCGATTTGGGGGCCCGGCCGCCGAAGAAAAGTCCGCTGCGCAGCCGCCACTGGGCGAAGTTGGGAAAACCCACGATGCCGAAGCGTCCGATGCGCAGCATTTCGGTGAGCACCAGCAGCGGGTTTTTAACCACCTGAAGCGTTTGGTTCAAGATCACGTAGTCGTAGGCCTTGTCGGGAAAGTCGGCCAGCCCCTCGTCCAGGTTGCCCTGGTAGACATTGAAGCCGTGAGCCAGTCCATCGACCAACTGATCGCCGCGGATGTCAACGCCGGTGCCGCGGATCTTGCGTTTGACGGCCAGTTCCGCCAGCAGGCTGCAATCGCCGCAGCCCAAGTCCAGCACGGTGACGCCTTCGGGCACCAGGGTCAAAATCACGTCGCGATCCGTGCGGCTGAGGCGGTCCACATAATGATCGTTCATGCGGCCACCTCCTGGGGTACGCCGGACAGGAATCCGGAAACGATGCGCGCCAGCTTTTCGACTTCCACCAGAAAGGCGTCGTGGCCGTACGGCGAATCGATCTCGATGAACGACACCGGCTTGCCGTTGCTGAGCAGCGCGCGCACCATCTCCTTGGTCTGGCTGGTGGGAAAGAGCCAGTCGCTGCTGTAGGAGACGAACAGGCAGCGGGCCGTCACCGAAGCGAAAGCCTCCTTGAGCGGGCCGTAGGAACGGCCGATGTCGAAGTAATCCATGGCCTTGGTGATGTACAGGTAGCTATTGGCGTCGAAGCGCTGGGTAAAGGCGCTGCCCTTGTGGTTCAAGTAGCCTTCGATGGCAAACTCGGTGGTGAAGTTGTAGCTGAGCCGGTTGGCCGATTGCAACCGCCGGCCGAACTTGGTGTCGAGCAGCATTTCCGAAAGATACGTGATATGGCCCACCATGCGCGCCGTGGCCAGGCCGTGCTCGGGGCCCTTGCCGTCGTAAGCGCCCTGCTTCCACTCCGGGTCGCGGGTGATGGCGCTGCGGCCCACGCTGTTGAAGGCAATCGCTTGGGCCGAGAGCCGGGCCGCCGAAGCGATGCACATCGCCGAACGCACCATCTGTGGATAACGCAGGGCCCACTCCAGCACCTGGAAGCCGCCCATGGAGCCGCCGGCGATGCTGTAGAGCCGGGTGATGCCCAGATGGTCGATCAGGCGCTTCTGGGCCTCCACCATGTCGCCGATGGTAACGATGGGAAAGGTCAGGCCATAGGGCTTGCCGGTGGCCGGATCGATGCTGACCGGCCCGGTGGAACCCTTGCAGCCGCCGATGATGTTGGCGCAGATCATCCAGTAGCGGTTGGTGTCGAAGGCCTTGCCCGGCCCGATCATGGTGTCCCACCAGCCGGTCTGGGGATCGTGGGGGTCGTGATAGCCGGCCGCATGGTGGTTGCCCGACAGGGCGTGACAGATCAGGATGGCGTTGGAACGATCCGCATTGGGCTGGCCGTACGTCTCGTAGACGATCTCCACCGGCCCCAGGGTGCGGCCCGATTCGAGCACCATGGGATCTTCCAGGCTGCCGAAAGTGAATTTTTGCGGCGTGACGATGCCCACCGAGTTGCGATCCATTGTTCCCAGATTCCAATTAGCCCAGCAAACGCGGGTGCGGGTTTGTAGGGGCGACCGGCGGTCGCCCTATCGTAACAGGTCGAGATCACGTTCAGGGCGACCGCCGGTCGCCCCTACGGTTATAACGTACACCCCACACCGGCGCTCAAAGCCTGATCCAGATCCGCCAGAATATCTTCGATATCTTCGATGCCCACGCTGAGCCGGATGAAATCCGGCGTCACGCCCGCGGCTTTTTGCTCGTCCGCGCTCAATTGCTCATGAGTCGTGGAAGCCGGGTGGATCACCAGGCTCTTGGCATCGCCGATATTGGCCAGATGGCTGAAGAGTTTGCAGCTTTCGATGAACTTGACCGCGGCCTCCCGGCCGCCCCGGATGCCGAAGCCCACCAGGGCCCCCTGGCCTTTGGGCAAATACTTCTCCGTGAGGCCGAAGGTGGGAGACGAAGCGAGCCCCGGATAGCGCACCCAGGCCACGCACGAATGCTTCTCCAGCCAGCGGGCCACGGCCAGGCCGTTGGCGCTGTGGCGTTCCATGCGCAAGGCCAAGGTCTCCAGCCCTTGCAACAGCAGCCAGGCGTTGAACGGGCTGATGGCCGCGCCCATGTCGCGCAGCCCCAGCACCCGGGCGCGCAGGATAAAGGTCATGGCGCCGAAAGCTTCATGAAATTTGAGTCCGTGGTAAGCCGGGTCGGGTTCCAGGAAAGCGGCGAAGCGGCCCGAGCCGGCCCAGTCGAATTGGCCCGAATCCACGATGATGCCGCCGATTGAGGTACCGTGTCCGCCGATGAACTTGGTGGCCGAGTGGACCACGATGGCGGCGCCGTGGTCGAAGGGCCGCAGCAAATAGGGCGTGGTGACGGTGTTGTCCACCACCAGGGGGATGCCCTGGGCCTTGCCGATGGCGGCGATCTTCCCAAGGTCCACGATATCCAGCTTGGGGTTGCCGATGCTTTCCACAAAAAAGGCTTTGGTCTTGTCGGTGATCGCCCGCTCCCAGCCGTTGAAATCGCCGGGGGCCACGAAGCGCACGCGGATGCCCAGCTTGGGCAGGGTGTGGGTGAAGAGGCTCACCGTGCCGCCGTAAAGATCGGTGGAGGCCACGATCTCGTCTCCGGCCTGGGCCAGGGTGAGGATGGTCAGGGTCTCGGCGGCCTGGCCGGAAGCCACGGCCAGCGCGCCGACCCCGCCCTCCAGGGCCGCCACGCGTTGTTCGAGCACGCCGGTGGTGGGGTTCATGATGCGGGTGTAGATATTGCCGAACTTGCGCAGGCCGAAGAGATCGGCGGCGTGGGCCGTGTCGTCGAAAGTATAAGAGGTGGTCTGGTAAAGGGGCACGGCCCGGGAATGGGTGTCGCTGTCCGGCGTGTGCCCGCCGTGAATGGCCTGGGTGGCGAAACCTTTATAAGTATCGGTCATTGTAAGTCCTCCTTGATTAGAGACAAAAAAACCTCTCCGAATAGAGAGGTCTGTCAACCCATGTTGTCATCAGACCTCATGTGTTCCCTTGCGGGCTGGATTTAGCACCTTGATGGTCAGGTTGCCGGGCGGTCATAGGGCCAGATCCCTCGCGCCACTCCACATGAATATGTTCGTGACCGAAATTAATAAGGCGTTGCCTTGGGATTGTCAACACGACCTTCAGTCTTGCTCCTCCGATACTCCCGAGCCCTGGCCACCAGAGCCGGCGCCCACTGGGGCGTGCCCAAAGCGTGGATGTGCGTATAGGTGGCCAGCACATTGTTGCGGCACAAACCGTCGCGGCCGGGCATCAATCCGCTGCCGCGCTCCATTTTGAAGGCGGTCGGACCGCAGTCCTCCGCACCTTTGATGACGCTGGAGTAGTGAAACTCGTGGCCACGTATGGTCTGGCCGATGGCGTAGAAGGGATTGGCCTGGTCCACCTGCACCACGGTATAACCGTGGCCTTGGGGACGCTTGGAGAAACCGAACGAGATGGGCAGTACGCCGGCCATGGGGAAGGTCCCTTCCTCCAAAACCAGCTCCTGGCCCAGGTACATCAGCCCGCCACACTCGGCATAAATGGGAAGTCCCCCATCGGCCAACTGCCTGAGCTGCTCCCGATAGGTGACATTCTTGGCCAGGCGGGCCGCATGGGTTTCGGGAAAACCGCCGCCGATATAGAGCGCGTCCACCTCGGGCAGATTGTCTTCGAACAGGGGACTGGTCACCACCAGTTCGGCGCCGGCCTGCACCAGGGCATCCAGATTCTCGGGGTAGTAAAACTGGAAGGCCGAATCGCGGAGAACGCCGATGCGCGGCCGATCGACATCGGCAGCGGAGGTCGGCACGGGGTAGGCGCGGGCCGCCGCTTCTTGCGCGGGCAAGGCGTATTCCGCGGTTCGTTCCTTACACCGGAAGCCAATCAACTGGGTGATCGCCGACATATTCACATATTTTTCGGCCAGGTCGGCAATGGCGCCCACCGCCTCCTGGGCCCATTGATGCTCATAGGTCGGCACCAGCCCCATATGCCGCTCGGTGAAGATCTGGCGACGCAACTTGGGAACCGCGCCCAGCACGGGAATACCGCAATGCCCGGTGATGCTGTCGCGCACGATGCGTTCGTGACGGCTGCCGGCCACATGATTGAGCACCACGCCGGCAATGCGCAGGCCCGGATCGAACTGGGCGCAGCCGGCCACGATCGCGGCCATGGTGCGGGTGGTTTTGGTGACATCCAGGCAGAGAATCACCGGCAGATCGAGCAATTTGGCCAATTCGGCGGTGGAGGTCCGGCCTTCGACGTTGATGCAATCGTAGAGGCCGCGGTTGCCTTCGATCACGGCCGCATCGGTGTTTTGGGTGTGCCTGAGGTAGGATTGCTGAATGACAGGGGTGTCGATCAGAAAGGTGTCCAGATTATAACAAGGCCGGCCGGCGGCCAAAGCCAGCCAGCCGGCATCGATATAGTCTGGACCTTTTTTAAAGGGCGCAACAGTAGCGCCTCGGTTCCGCAGTGCGGCGATAATGCCGACCGAAAAGATCGTTTTGCCCGACCCGCCCCGCAACGCGGCGATGACGATGCCCGGACAGTGGGCGGGCTGTGGCTGGGTTGGCGTTTGTTTCAAAGACTCAACCGAACGATCATCGAGACGCCCATTGCTCACGCAATGGTTTAGTCTTCGCCCTCGCTGTGAGCTTGCTTGCCGGTGCCCGGCATGCCGTACATGGAGGTGCTGCCGCTGGACCAATACTCCAGAGCGCCTTCCTCGACCATTTTATTGACGATCTTCTTAGCATCGCGCGGTTTGGCTTCGATGATCTTGGCCAGGTCGTTGAAGTAGAACTTGGACTTGGTCTTCAGCTTCTTGGTAAGTTCTTCAATGATCTTCGCTTTTGCCGCTTCGTATTCCAATTCCATTGCCGTCCCCTTTCATCCTAAGGGTTGCGGGGGGCGTGAAACACGCCCCCCGCATTATTAAAAGTGATGGAACCTGTCGATCTTAGAACTTGAACTGCGTGGTCTGGCGCCAAGTGTAGTACGCCGGATCGCGGAAATCATCGATCAGATGATGCGTAAAGTCAAGTTCGCACTTCTCGAAGAAACGTTCCCAGCCGATTCTCTCCGCCCAGTCACCCAGACGCTCATACTTGCGGGCGTCATTGGCATAGACTTCGATCATGTGTTTGATAACCTGGGAGGTTTTGGGCCAGCGCGGTGCTTCGTTGGGAATGTAGGCCACGACGACCTTGGAGAACTTGGGCGCGCTGATGCGGTTGGAGACCTTGCCGCCGGCCATGATGACGATGCCGTCGCCTTCGGTATCGGCCAAAGGCATGGAGGGGCACATGGTGTAGCAGTTGCCGCAGTACATGCAGCGCTCGTTGTTCACGGCCACCGAGTTGAGTTTCTGGCCGTTGATTTCCACTTTGGCCGGTTTGATGGCGGCGGTGGGGCAGGCCGCGATGGCCAACGGGATTTCGCACATCTTGTCCAGGTACTCATGATCCAACATCGGCGGTTTGCGGTGATAGCCCAGGATGGCGATATCCGAGCAGTGCACGGCGCCGCACATGTTCAAGCAGCAGGCCAGGGAGACGCGCACGGGGGCCGGCATGCGATGGTTCTGGAAATCGGCGAAGACCTCATCCATAACCGCCTTGACCGGTCCGGAAGCATCGGTGGCCGGGGTGTGGCAATGAATCCAGCCCTGGGTGTGGACGATATTCGAGACGCCGGCGCCGGTGCCGCCCACCGGGAACTTGAACGAACCGCCCTTGAACTTGCGGCCGGCCAGGTCATCCAGCAAGGGTTTGACCTTGGATTTGTTGTCCACCATGAACTCGATGTTGTTGCGGGTGGTCCAACGCACATGTCCGCCGCAGTGCTTGTCGGCGATCTCGCAGATCTCGAGGATGTGGGTGGTGGTCATCAGACGGGCACCGCCGCAGCGCACGGTGTACACTTCGTCGCCCGATTCGGCCACATGCACCAACACTCCCGGCTGCAGGATTTCATGATACAGCCATTTGCCTTTGTTGGCGGCGATGACCGGCGGGTAGAACTCATCGTATTTACGCGGCCCGATGTCGGTGATGCGGTTCTCCATCGGTTTTTCTGGATTGTATCCGGAAGAAATAAAAGCCATGGTGTCGCCTCCTATCTCTGGTGATGTTTTCTGAACTCGTTGATGTCGCGCTCGAAACCGCCTTCGACCTCTTCTTCTTTCCAGAAGATGTACGGGTTGGAGCGGGGCTCTTGCACCATGCGCGGATCGGGATCCACACCGAGCACTTCGATGACTTTCTGCAGACCCTGGCGTTTCATCAATTCGCCCAAACGTTCACGGTTCTTGCCTTCTTCCATCCACCAATCCCAGATCGGCTCGATGACTGTTTCCTTGATCTTGGTGTAGGGGGCTTCGGCTTCGATGAAGGGCACGATCAGGGTGCCCATCTGGGCGCCGTCGAGGATCGGGGCTTTGGCGCCGGCCAGGATCGACAGACCGCGTTCGTTGCCGATGCGCAGGGCGCGCGGCATGACGTTGATGCAGTGCATGCAGCGCGTGCACTCGCGGTTGTTGATCTTGAGGGTCTTGCCGTCCATCACCATACACTCGGTGGGACACAGGCCGATGACTTCCTTCTGGATGTCGAACTTGCCCCAGTTCTTTCCGGAGTGGGCGCCGGCGTTGGGGGCCAGCTCGCCGCCGATGTAGGCCTGCACGGCCTTCTGGTCGATTTTGATATCGTCTTTCCAGGTACCGACGAAGGACATGTCCGAACGGGCGATGGAGGCCACGCAACAGTTGGGGCAGCCGTCGAACTTGAACTTAAATTTGTAGGGGAAGGCCGGACGATGCAGTTCGTCCTGGTATTCCTGGGTCAGGTCGTAGCACAGATCCTGGGTGTCGTAGCAGGCGAATTCGCAGCGTGCCTGGCCGATGCAGTCGGCCGGGGTACGCAGGTTCGAGCCCGAGCCGCCCAGATCCTGATTGTGCTTGTGGGTCAGTTCAAAAAAGATCTCTTCCAATTGGGGGGTGGTGGTACCCAGGAAGACGATGTCGCCGGTGGAGCCATGCATGTTGGTGATGCCGCTGCCGCGCATATCCCAAATCTGGCAAAGGTTGCGCAGGAACTCGGTGGTGTAGAATTTGCCGCCCGGCTGGGCGACGCGCATGGTGTGGAAATGGGCTACGCCCGGGAACATCTGGGGTTGGTCGCAGTAACGGCCGATAACGCCGCCGCCGTATCCAAAAACACCGACGATGCCGCCATGTTTCCAGTGGGTCCGGCCCTGTTTGAAGGAAAGCTCGAGAATACCCATGAGGTCGTCTACGACATCCACGGGAATCTGAAATTCGATACCTTCCGCATTTTTAGCCCTTTTCTCGGCTTGCTGCTTCAAGTCGGACACAAAGCTCGGCCACGGTCCGGATTCAAGCTGGTCCAACAACGGGGTTTGGTGTTTTGCCATCTTTTACCTCCAATTAGGTTATTGAAACGAGTTGTACCACTCCACAACAAAACAGGTTGAAATTAAAAACTTTTCACCTCCTCTCGCTATTCGTTGATTGTTTTTTCAATCTATTTATTCAGTTTTTATATAAATCTGTGGAAATTTAGGGATAGCGGAACATATCGTTTTCCAAAGGAAGGTCATATAAAGAGATTCACCTGCCTTGTCAATAAAAAAGCCCTATTTTTCAGGTGCCCGAGGGGCTCGTTTCGGCCTCCCGCGGCGATGCGCGGAGTCTGTCGGGGCATCATTAATATATTGCTTGCCGACTCAAGATTTCCAGGCCTTGACGATCCGTGCCAGGCCATCCGTGTGGCGCGCCAGGTGGCGGCGCAGAAGGTTGGCCTCGGGAAGTTCGGCCGAAAATCGCGCCAGGATCGTTTCGCCCAAGGCCAGCCACTCGTCCCGGCCATGGCCGGCCAGGTAAGCGATGACGCTTGGAACGAAATTACCCGGGAAATCGTTGCGCCGGGCCATGCTCTCCAGACCCTGGACAAAGCCTTCCCACATCGGCGGCAGAGCCGCCTCTCCGGCCCAGGTCAGATCGCCCACGCCATCCAGCCGATCCAAGCGCATCCAGAGCGAGGTGCGCAGGAAAAAAACCGCCAGAACCTCCAACAGGCGCTCGATTGTGAGCTCGTCGTCCTGCACCAGGAGCAAGAGCGGGCCGTAACGCCGCACGGTAATCAAACGTAGCTCCAAATCGGCGCCCTGGGCGCGGACCACGAAATCGCCGGCCGCGTGGTGCCAAGCCTGGATGGCCGCTATGGTGTGGGGATCGAAATAGTGGGTCAGGATGAAGACCGCCTGGCGGAAAAATTCGGCCACCTGGGTTTCGCTCAGATGCCAGCGGCCATGCTCCGGGTCCCAGACGGCCCAGGGCCGCTGGTGATCCGAGCCCACGGTGGGGTGCAGCTCGTGATAGCCGTTCAACCACTCGCCGAGAAACATGGGCAGCGGTTCCCGGTCACCGATGCGCCCGGCCCCCCAGCCATAGACCCGGGGGATGAAGCGCGGGGAAAAGTCGGCCGCCAGATGCGCCAGATGGGCGGCCTCGGCCGCCAGGCGCTCGCGCCCGGCCGGGCTCACGGCCACGTTGAGCACCACGTCCAAACGCCGTGTCCCGATGGTCACCGTCACCCGGGCCGGATGATAAAAGGCGCCGTGTTTGACCAGGTGGATCTGAATGCGGTCCAACGCCGAGAGGTGAAACGCGCGACCCAATTGATCCTGGGCCGCCAGCGCCAAGGCATCCCGGCCGTCACCATTGAGGTAGTCGCTTACCGCCGTAAAGTAGTCGCCGTAGCTGACCGCGGAGAGCGTTGCAGGGCCGGCGTGACGATCCGCCGGCAGCGGCCGGTGCCATTGGGCGTCAGCCTCCGTTAGCATGGCAGGGGGCTCACCCACCCAACACGTGATCGGCAGCGATGGGGTCGCCTGCGACAACGGCTAATCTTCCAGGGCCTTGAGGATGGCGGGAGCCACTTCGTAGCCCAGTTCCAGGGCCCGCTGGATATGGGCCTTGGCCTGCTCGCGATCGCCCTTTTCCAGGTAGGCGATGGCCAGATTGTTGTGCGCCACCGCAAAATTGGGTTCGGCCTTGAGGGCATTGAGACAAGCCTCGATGGCGTTGTCCACCTCGCCCTTCATCAGGTAGGCGGTGGCCAGGGTGGCAAAGCCTTGCACGAAACGGAAGTTGAAGACCGTTGACTTTTTCAGGGCTTCGATGGCTTCGTCCGCCTCGCCCCGCTGCATGTGCACGAAGCCGATGTTGCCATAGCCTTCGGAAAAGCCGGGCCGGGCTTTGACCGCCCGTTTGTTCCATTCCAGGCAGCCGTCCAGATCGCCGCGCTTGAGACACAGGCCGCCCAACTGCACATAGGCTTCGGCCAGGCTGGGGCTGCAATCGATGGCCGACAGAAAGGCGCGCTCGGCCTCGGCGTCCTGGCGCTTGCCCAAGAGCGCCACACCCAGGTTATAGTGGGTGGTGCCGCACTCGGGGTTGCCCGCCAGGGCCCGCTGCTGCTGCGCGATGTATTCGTCGATGTTGTTTGCCTTGCTCATACGATGGGTTCCCATAAGAATATGATGTTGAAACCTTGAAAACAGGGGTCATGGTTATGCCGCCCCCCGGTCGCTTGTCAAGCCATTTCCGGGGCCGCCAATTATCCGCTTGACACGAACATACGGCTTCTCTACTTATGAGCCATGATACTGCTACCGCAATCATCATCCCAGGCGACCCTCCGGTTGCCGGGCTTTCACGCTCAGACGGGAGGCGTTCAGGTTTCGGCGTCCGGCGGCCATGGCTGCCCACGGCGTCCGGGCCTGGGCGCTAAACGCCGGTCATGACCCGAACTGTCGCAAACACATAATCACACTGCACATATAAAAAAGGGGGAAACATGAGACCCGGTTGTTATACCGCCCTGGTGACGCCGTTCACCAACGATGGCACCCAATTGGACACGGAAGGATTGGAAAAGCTGGCCGCCTTTCAGATCGCCGGTGGCATCACCGGCATCCTGGCCGTGGGCACCACCGGTGAAAGCCCGACCCTGGCCTGGAACGAGCACAACACCGTCATCGACATCGTGGCCCGGGCAAGCAAGGGCCGCTGTCTGTGCGTTGCCGGCACCGGCAGCAACAATACCCAAGAGGCCTTGAACGCCACCGAGCACGCCGCCCAGCAGAAGGTCGACGCCGTGCTATTGGTGGACCCGTACTACAACGGCCCCAGCTCCCTGGAGATCCGGCGCGAATACGTGGCGCCCATCGCCGCGCGCTTTCCGAGCCTGACGATCATCCCCTACGTGATCCCCGGCCGCACCGGCGCCCAACTGCTGCCCGAGGACCTGGCCCTGCTCTACCAAGCCCATCCCAACGTGAGCACGGTCAAGGAGGCCACCGCCGATCTGAATAACATGCGCCGCACCCGCGCCTGCTGCGGCCCCAAGTACACGATTCTCTCGGGCGACGACGGCATGACCGTCGACATGATGAGCGACCCGGCCATCGCCGCGGCCGGCGTGATCTCGGTGGCCAGCAACATCGCCCCGCATGCCCTGACCCGCATGGTGGAAAAGCTGGCGGCCGGCGACCGGCCGGGCGCGGAAAAGATTTTAAAGGCCGTGGCGCCGCTCTTCGACCTGGTGACCGTCAAGACCAAGGAGCGCACCGCCCACGGCGACGTCGTCTGCCGGGCGCGCAACCCCCTGGCGGTCAAGACCCTGATGCGCCTGCTGGGCATGCCCGCCGGTCCGCTGCGGCCGCCCATGGGCAAGATGACCCGCGCCGGACTGGAGGTCGTGCTGGCCACGGCCCGCAAGGTGTGGACCCAAAACCCGGAAATCCTCCAGCCCATCGGCGACTTCTTCGGCGTGGATATCGCCGAGCGCCTGGACAACCCCAAGTACCAGGAAGGACTCTGCTACGGCGGTTATTGATTCAGACCATTTCAAAGCCGCGGAGGGGAATGCCTTCCGCGGCAATTTTTTTGAGCGCCACCTGCGCTTCCTTCCCTCACCGGGCCGAGACCACCCGATTTTTCCCCTGCCGTTTTCCTTCATAGAGGGCCTCGTCGGCAGCCTTGACGAGGGCGTCGATTTCATCCGCGGCTCCCGCGCCCGCGACCCCGAAGGTCATGGAAACGCGCAGGCGATGGCGGCCGCTCTCGATATCCAGCGCGGCGACGATCTTACGCATGCGATCGAGCACCATCGAACCGTTCTCCAGGCTGGTCTCCGGCAGGATAAAAAGGAACTCTTCCCCGCCCCACCGGACGATGACATCCTGGGTTCTCAGTTCCCGCCGCAACGTATTGGCGATGGCGACAAGCGCATCGTCGCCGGCCTGGTGACCGAACCGGTCGTTGATCTGCTTGAAGTCGTCCAGATCTGCGATGGCCACCACGAACTCGCGCCCGTAGCGCCGGGCCCGGGCGCACTCGTTTTTGAGGCACTCCATGGCCCACCGGCGGTTGGACAACCGCGTCAACGGGTCGGTGTGCGATTCCTCGGCCAAGCGCTCTTTGTATTGTCTTTCCGAATGGGAGAAGATCATGGCCACGGTCGCAATGATCACGAAAGTACTGGCCAGGTTGAAGATATAGAGAAAAGTCCGGAGCCCCTCGGGCATACCGTAGGACGGCGGCACGCGCAGATGCACCCAATAGGCCGCCACCAGGGTCCCGAAGCATATCCCGGCCAGGATCATCTGGGTAGCCAATCGACGGGACCCCACCAGGCCCAGGAAGGCGCAGACCGCAATCAAAAAATATTGAAAGCCATATCCCCAGCCGAGCAAATAGACGCCGAGGAACTGGTGGAGCAGAATTTCCAGGGTCATCGCGACCATGGCCCCGGCGGCCAGGCGCCGCATCCGCAGGGTGACGCAGAGCACCACGGCGAACAATGTCACGCTGAAGTAATTGAAATAGTACAGCGGCTGGATGCCGTGGATGTAAAAAAGCGCCAGAAAGATGCCGTGCAGGATCAGCGCCAACGTCTGCCCGCTCACGGCGACCCAGAATTCGGTGGTATTCTGCAAATCCGGTTTGTTCATCGCTGTCCTTATTAGCGAAAACGGTTTCGGCTGTGTCGCCCGCCACGGACCGGGGCGCCTCTATGATCGAACCCAGCCCAGACGATCGGCAGGCCGCGGATGGCCCGTCAGGGTTTGGTCTGGGCGGGGCTTTCCGACAAGCGCTTGACGCCCATGGTCTCGATCAACCGATTGATGTCGGTGGTCTTCAGGTTCATGCCGCCTTCGGAGACCGGCAGCAGCAGGATGCGCTTGCCTTGCAGGGCTTCGGCGATGCGCAGTTTGACCATGGCTTCGCCGCCGGCGCCGGCCAGGGCGCGGTTCATCTCCTGGATGCCTTTGGCCTCGGCGATGCCTTCGGCCTTGATGGCCTCGGCCAGCAATTGCTGCTGCTCGTAGTAGACATCGGCCTCGATCTTGGCCTTGCGATAGGCGCCATCGGCGTCGGCCACCAATTTGTTGACCTCGCCCTTGGCCTCTTCCAGCTTGCGCTTGTACTCTTCCAGGGCCGCGTGCTGGGCCGAGCGGTTTTTCTGCACCTGCTGGTCGGCCACCTTCTTGTCTTCGATGGCTTTTTGATACTCGGGATTGAAGCGGTAATCCTTGGTGAGTACTTTTTCCACCACGATGCCCATGGGGCCGAGCATCTCCTGGAGAATCTCCTTGGCGCGCTGGGATTGCAGCTCGCGCTTTTCGGCCACGTAGAACTCTTCGGTGGTCAGTTCGCCGAAGATGTCGCGCGGCTTGCTGCGGGCGATGGTGCGCACGATCTTGTCGCGCAGGTTGCGGTCGTTTTCGGCCACCTGCTGGACGACAAAGGGCGCCCGTTCGCCGTCGATGCGGTAGGCGATGATCACATCCAGGCTGATGTCGTTGCCGTCGATGGTTTTAAACAGCAGGTCGTCCTGGACGGCGCGGTCCCCTTTGCCCCGCTCGAAGACCATCTCCAGGTTCTGCAGCTTGGTGTCGAAGGTGTTCCAATCGTTGATAAAGGGCAGGAACACATAGGTCGAGCCGGGCGGGTAGGTTTTCTCTTCCACCGGGGTGGAAGAG
>JAKAFO010000260.1 GCA_021819735.1 Deltaproteobacteria bacterium | reverse complement strand
AATAGCGATGGTTTTGATCTCTTCTACTTTCATTTTTCGACTCCTTTTTGGAAGTTAACGTAAAAACAGGTCTGGATACCTCAAGACTTGCGCGCTTGGAAGAATTTTAGGTTTGCTCCCCGGCGTATCCGGCAATCGCTCTGAGCCCCTTCGCCGTCGAATCACATTCCCCAGCTCGCATCCCCGTAGAACTTTCCATGTTCCTTGGCCAGGAAGCGTTCCACAGCCCCCCGAATATCTCGCAGCCGGAAGGCGGCCCCATGGCCCGGATGGCAGACGGTGTCATCCGGCCAGGCCAGCACGACGTGACGCAACGTATTCAGGGTTGTCTGAAAAGCTTCGGGTGACCAGGTCTTGCCCGGCCCGCCGTCGAAGACGGTGTCCCCCACGATCATATCCTGATTGTCTTCTATGCCGAAGCAGAGTTGATCCGCGGTGTGGCCCGGAGCGGCATGCACGCCGAGGTGGTGGCGGCCCACGGGCAGACGTTCGCCGCCAAAGAGCTTCTGGTCGGCCTGGATGGTTCCGCGGCCATGGGCCATGACCGGCACCTGGAGTCGCCGGCGCATCTCGGCCAGGGCGCCGATGTGATCGGGATGGGCATGGGTCACCAGGATGCCCGTCGGTTGGGTGCCGGCCAGCAATTCTATCAGGGTTTCCGGCTCGGCCCCCGGATCGACCAGCACGCTGGCCCGGGTCTGGGGGCAGACCAGCACGTAAGCGTTCATGGACCAGGGGCCGACGGCACGGCAGCGTAGTTCCACGGCAGACTCCCTTTGAGATGAATGCTGAGGGCTGAAAATCGAAACTTACGGTAGCATGCCCATTTGAATTAGGGAACGCTTTTCAAGCGTTGCCGGGGCGCCTATTTGGATTTGAACACGACCGCCGGCCGCACCCGCTTTGAATATTTGAATCCCACGGCACTCCGGTAATCCCCATATTTGGCGCGCAGCGCCTCCAGCGGCCCAGCATCCAGGGCGCGCACCGGGCAGGCCTCCACGCAATCGGGCAACTTGCCGGCCGCGACGCGCTCCAAGCAAAAGTCGCACTTGCCCATCTTGGCGCCGGGCGCCGGGCCGAACTGCGGCGCACCGTAAGGACAGGCCTTCTTGCACTTCTCGGGGCAGGCGGTGTTGCCCAGGCAGGCCTCGCGATCCACGGTCACGATACCGTCCGCCTCGCGCTTGCGGATGGCATCCACCGGGCAGGCCGGGATGCACACCGGGTCGAGGCAATGCCAGCACGGCGCGGCCAGATAGCTCACCTGGACCTCGGGACAGACGCCGGTTTCCGTATACTGGATGCGCATCCAGTTTTCCGGCCCGGCCGGGATATCGTTCCAATCCTTGCAAGCCACTCGGCAGGCGCTGCACCCGGTGCAACGGGTCTGGTCGAAGTAAAATCCGATTTGAGGCATATATCTTCTCCGGCTAAGCCGGCTCCTTTTCTACCTGAACTAAAGAAGTATTCAACACCGCCGCCCCGCCCCCGGAATAGGCATCCCGGGTCAGCGTGTTGGCGCAGCCGCCGCGATCCACCCCCTGCTCATCCGGTGCATACCAGGCCCCTTCGAACACCGAGACCACACCCGGCATGATGCGCTCGGTCACCCAGGCCGTAATAGCGATGCGGCCGCGGTCGTTGAAAACGTGCACCATGTCATTGTCAGCGATGCCGCGCGGCCCCGCATCCTTGGGATTGATCCACACCCGGTGCGGCTCGGTCTCCCGCAGCCACTCCACCTTGTACAGCTCTGAGTGCACCCGGTTGCGCGGGTGGGGCGTGATCAACTGCAACGGGTACTTTTGCGCCAGGGGGTCGTTGCGGTCTTCGGGCGTGGGCATGTACTTGGGAATGGGCGGGCACAGCGGGTGCCGGATGTCGGCCGCGCGCTGGGAGAAGATTTCGATCTTGCCCGAAGGGGTCTCGAAGGGATGGTTCTCCGGATCTTCGATCTGCTTGCGGAAGGCCACCACCGGCTCTTTGAGTTTGAGCCGCTGGATGCCTGTACGCCGGAACGCCTCATAGTCGGGAACATTTGTCTTCAAGTCGCTGTTGCCCTCGAACAGCCGTTGCAGCCACTCCTCTTCGCCGTAGGGATTGAAATTCTCGATCCCCAGGCGCTCGGCCAGCTCGCCGGCGATCTGCAGATCCGATTTGCACTCGCCCAGCGGCGCCAGGGCCCGGTTGCTGAACAGGAAATAGGGCCCCGAGGGCCAGGGCCGCATCAGGTCGCTGCGCTCGGCCGTGCTGGTCACCGGCAGCAGCAGATCGGCATAGCGCGCCTGGGCGGTCATGAACAGCTCCTGAACCGCAAAGAACTCCAGGGCTTGCAGGGCCCGGGCCGCCTTGTTGCTGTTGCCGGTCTGGTTCAGGTAGTTGTTGCACATGGACCAGGCCATGCGGATGTCCGACGGGTAGCCCCCTTTTTTGCCCTGCAAGATGGCATCGAACAAGGTGTTGATGTGGATGCGCTTGATCACCCGCTGGCGGATGTCCAGCGTGGCCTTGACCTTGGGGCCTTCCAGTTCGAAGGGATTCTTGCCCGCCGGAATACCCGGCGCCCGGAACATGTGGGCCACGGGAATGCCCATGAGGCCGCCGCCGGCGCTGCCGCCCGGCCGGCCCACGTTGCCGGTCATGGCGCACAGGGTGGCGGCGCAGCGGTTGTACTGCTCGCCCATGGCGCTGCGCGCCGGCCCCTGGCAGTCCATGAGGGCCGCGGGCTTGGTAGTGGCATACTCCCGGGCCAGGGCCACGATGGTCTCGGCCGGCACGCCGGAGATTTCGGCGGCCCAGGCCGGGGTCTTCTCGATGCCGTCCTCCTGGCCGAGCACATACTCCCGGAAGCGGTCGAAGCCCACGGTGTAGCGATCGAGAAAGGCCTGGTCGTGCAGCCCTTCGCGGATCATCACCTGGGCCATGGCCGCCATCACGGCCGTGTCGGTTCCCGGTCGGATGGGAATCCACTGGTGGGCCACGGTGGCCGCCGTGTCGTGATAGCGCGGGTCGATGGCGATGACCCGGGCGCCGTTCTCCTTGGCCCGGATCAGGTGGTACATGGTATTGGTGCCCGAGATCATGCGGGCCGGGTCCCAGCCCCACAACAGGATCAGCTTGGAGTTGAGCAGATCGTCGCGGCTGTTGCCCACCATCACCGAGCCGTACTGGGTCAATGAAGCCCACACGGCCCCTTCGGAAGAAATATTGCCGTAGTGCGTGACGTAACCGCCGAATTGGTTGAGCAACCGGTGGGCCGCCGAGCCGCCGCGGTGCAGGCTGGCGAGATAACCGCCGCCGGTCATCAGCAGAATGGCGCCACTGCCGTAACTATTTTTGACGCGCGTCAGCTCTGCGGCCAGGGTGTCCAGGGCCTCGTCCCAGGAGATGCGCGTGAACTGCCCGCTCCCCTTGGGGCCGACCCGCTTCTGGGGATACATGAGCCGTTCGGGGTGATGGATATACTGCCGGTAGGCCCGGCAGCGCAGGCAGGTGCGCAGTTGGCCGGGCTCCTCGGCATCGTCGCCTTCCACGCGCACGATGACGTTGTCCCTGACGTGCAGCCGCAACGGACAGCGGCCGCCGCAGTCAAAGGCCGAGGTGGCCCGCACGATGCGCACGTTTTCTTCCTTTGGGCGGGGTGCGGTCATTTTACTTCTCCTGTTTCGTCCTTTAAATTATTACAGCCGCGCCACGATGAGATGGGGGCCCGCCTCGGACAGCGCCCGGGAGAGCGCGGCGCGAAAGCCCTCCACGTTGTCGGCCGCCACCGCCGGCACGCCCAGGCCCTCGGCCAGCTTGACCCAATCCAGGTCGGGCCGGCCCAGGTCCATGGTGTCGAGGATCTTGGCCGCCGGCGCGCTGAACCCCAGGCGCAGCAACTCCACTTGCAGAATCTGGTACTTGCGGTTGGAGAAGATCACGGTGGTCACATCCAAGCCCTCGCGGGCCTGGGTCCAAAGGGCCTGGAGCGTATACATGGCGCCGCCGTCGCCTTGCAGGCAGAGCACCTTGCGCTGGGGGCAGGCCAGGGCCGCGCCCGTGGCCACCGGCACGCCCTGGCCGATGGAGCCGCCGGTCAGGCAGAGCCAGTCGTGGGCCGGCGCGCCCAGGGTGGCGCGGAAGGCGAATTCGCCCGAAGTGCCCGATTCATCGGAGACAATCGCGTTCTCCGGCAGCAGGGCGCCGATCACGGCGCCGAGGCTCTCGGTGCTCAAGGCACCTGCGCTGGGCAAATCGGGTCTTTGGGCGCGAACCATATCGGGCGCCTCGTGGCTGGCGCCCAGAGCCTCGGCCAGGGCCGCCAGGCACTGGGCCCCGTCTTGGCCGGGCCCGGCCAGGGTGTGGACCCGACAGCCGGAGGCCAGCACGTCGAGCGCCCGGTTGGGATAGGCAAAGAAGCTGGTGGGAAGGGCGGCATTGACCACGATCAACTGGCCGAATTCGGCCAGCCGCTTCTGGGCCCGCTCGGGGAAATAGGGTAGCCGCCGCACCAGGGGCAGGCCGGCCCCCCGCACGAACCGGGCCGCGAAGGTGTTGGAGAGAACCACCGCACCGCTCTTTTGGGCGATGCGCGCCGCGGCCCGCAGGCCCGGTTCGAGCAGTGCCCTTCCGCCCAGCAGGATGCCGGTGGGCACTCCCGTCCGCAGCATCCGCACCGCTTCGGCCAAGGCTGCTTCGGGCAAGGCTTGGGCCGCGGGCTGGATCGGCCCCACCTGGATAGGCGCGGCTTCGGACCAGGCGCAATCGGCCGGCACGATCAGCGTAGCCACTTGACCGGGCAAGCCCAGGGCCGCCTTCATGGCGGCAACGCCTTGACCGGGCAGATCGTCAGCCGATGCGGCTTCACCTACCCAGCCCGACACCGGAGCCGCCAGGGTGGCGATATCCGAGGCCAGGGGCGGATCGTTGATCCGATGGGCCGCGGGATGATCGCCGATCAGGTTGACGATGGGCACGCCCGCCCGGCGGGCATTGTGCAAATTGGCCATGGCATTGGCCAGGCCCGGCCCCAGATGCAGCAAGGTGGCCGCCGGCCGCCCGGTCATGCGCGCATACCCGTCGGCCGCACCGGAGCAGACCCCTTCGAACAGGCCCAGCACGGTCCTGATCCGCGGCTCTTGGGCCAGGGCCGCCACCAGATGAATCTCGGTAGTGCCCGGATTGGTCAAACACAGGGTGATGCCCCCATCGGCCAGAGCCCGCATCAACGCATCGGCACCATTCATAACATCCTCTCCCTTCGGCATTTACGCTTTCGCCTTCAACCGTTGCTCCACGACGCAATGCAGCCCCTGCCCTTCCCGGGCCGCCTTGTTGCACAAATTATCCGACAGGCAAGTCGAGGGGCGCAGGTCTCCGGCGGCCCAGCGCTTGATCAGATGGGGTTCGCGAATCAGGGGCCGGGCCATGGAGAAGTAGTCGGCCACGCCCTCGGCCAGCAGCCGCTCGGCCAGTTGGGGCGAGCGGATGCCGCCCACCAATATAATAGGAATCTCCAAGGCCGCCTTGAAATGCTTGCCGGCCGTGCGGAAATAGGCCTCCTTGTCTTCGGCATCGATCTTCTGCCGGGATGGGCTCAAAGGTCCCGAGACCAGAGTGCCGCCGCTGACTTCGATGGCGTCCACCCCAGCCTCCTGCAGCATGCGCCCCACTGCCAACGACGCTTCCAACGTCAGGCCGCCGTCCAGGGCATCTTCGCAGTTGAGCTTGACCAGCAGAGGATAGTCATTGCCCACGACTTTGCGTACGGCCGCCACCGATTCCAGCAGCAGTCGGGCACGGTTGGCCGGCGTCCCGCCATATTCATCCTCGCGCTGGTTGAAGGCCGGCGACAGGCTCTGGGAGAGCAGGTAGCCATGCGCCGCGTGCAGTTGCACGCCGTCGAAGCCGGCCTCGCGGGCGCGGCGGGCCGCGGCGGCAAAGGCGCCGGGCAGTTGGCGCACATCCTCGGTGGTGGCCAGATGATACTCCCCGGGATCTTTTCCGGCGCTGGGCGAGAGGAACAGGGGCGGCAGACCGGTGAGTTCCCGGCTGGTCAGGCGGCCGGCATGGGCCAACTGGGCCACGATCTTAGCGCCGTGGGCATGGGCCGCGGCCACCATGCGCGCCAGGGGCGCAACGCGCGCATCGGCATCGATCCCCAACTGCCAGGGGGTGGCCAGGCCCTGCCGGGTGACAAAGGCATGGCTGCTGATGATCAACCCCACTTGCCCCCGGGCCAGTTCCGCCACCAGGGCCTCCAGGCGCGCGGTGCAGGTGCCGTCGGCCTCGGCCAGACCTTCCCAGGTGGCCGACCGCACGAAACGGTTTTTCAGTTCCAGACCTTTGAGGGTGGTTTTCTCGAAAAGCGTGGGCATGGCCCGCTCCTTTAGATTAAAGAGGGGCGGGTTGATTTGCGCCGCCCCTTGGTTTCAGATGTTCCACGCTACTATGATCCCGGCCTATTTTCAATGCTCGATTTGCGAACTTGTTCCATCTGCCCGGTTATGGTTCGTCCATACTGAACGCAAAGCTCGCCTCGCCATGAATCCCCGCCTTATTGTTTCCAAAGCTTATTTCGGGTATGAGTGATGCCTTGGACCTGCGCACCGGCCGCGGCAGTCACGGACGATCGATGGCCCGGGCGATGTTTTTCAATACTTCCATTCCCCCAAAAGGAGCAGCGATGAGCGACCTGGTAACCATCCGCATCGAGAATCACGTGGCCGATGTACGGCTCAACCGCCCGGATAAAATCAACGCCTTGAATCCGGAGATGTTCGAGGCCATCGTGGCCGCCGGCCTGCGCCTGGCCAAGGAGCCCGGCGTGCGCGCCGTGGTGCTTTCCGGCGAAGGGCGCGGCTTTTGCGCCGGCCTGGATTTCATGGGCTTTGCGCAGATGGGCAAAGGGCCCAAGGGCGCCATGAGCCTGCTGGACCGCAGCGAGGGCCAGATCGGCAACCATGCCCAGATGCCGGGCATGGTCTGGAAGCAGTTGCCGGTGCCGGTGATCGCGGCCCTGCACGGCGTGGTTTTCGGCGGCGGCCTGCAGATCGCCCTAGGGGCCGACATCCGCCTGGCCGCCCCGGACGCACGCCTGTCGGTGATGGAGATGAAATGGGGCATCATTCCGGACATGTCCATCACCCAGACCCTGCGCGACCTGGTGCGCCTGGACGTGGCCAAGGAATTGACCTTTTCGGCACGCATCGTGGCGGCCGAAGAGGCGGCCCAACTGGGCCTGGTGACCCGGGTGTGCGCCGATCCCCTGGCCGAGGCGCACAAGATGGCAGCCGAGTTCGCTTCCAAGAATCCGCATGCCATCGTGGCGGCCAAACAACTGCTGGATGCCGCCTGGCACGGCGCCGGAACGGAAGGGCTGCGCCTGGAAGAAAAACTGCAACGCACCCTGATCGGCACGCCCAACCAGATCGAAGCCTCCATGGCTAATTTCGAGAAACGGGCACCGCGTTTTACAGACCGCGAGGTGTGATGCATTCCGCGGGCGGCATGTGAACCTGCCGCCCGCCTCTTTACTTCTACTTCTTGCGACGGGCCGCCAGTTCGGCCTGCAACGCATCGATGCGCCGGTGATTGTCTTCCGAGCCGATATAGCTTCGGAAGAGCCACTCCTGCAAGCGCATGGCGCCGTCCAGGTCCTGATCGAGGATCATGT
>JAKAFO010000259.1 GCA_021819735.1 Deltaproteobacteria bacterium | reverse complement strand
TGCGCACCCGATTGCGACCCTCGATAATGTCATTTACTACCGACATACCCGCTCCTTTTAATACCTATCGAAATCGGAATCGCAGGCGCCGCCATTGCCCCCCGATCGGCCGAGATTCAAATGAATCCCGCCAGCGGGATTCGTCGCTTGGGCGGGAGGTAAACCGGCTTTGAGATGCGGCACCCCTTGCTTTTTGGGAGTGTGCGCGGCGGCTTTATGCAGCGTTGTTTTGTTTTCGGTCGGAGAAGATGGGCTGTCCAGTTTGAAAAAAGCGATCGCGCTTTGCAGTTGCTCCGCCTGCCCGGAAAGCTCTTCGGCCATGGCGGATGTCTCCTCTGACGCGGTGGCATTCTGCTGAATGACCTGGTCCAGTTGCTGAATGGCACGGTTGATTTGATCGGCGCCCGTATTCTGCTCGTTGCTGGCGCTGCTGATCTCCTGGACCAATTCGGCCGTTTTCTGGATATCGGGCAAGATACTCTTCAACATGTTCCCGGCCTGTTCGGCGACCTCCACGCTGCTGGCGGACAGACGGCCGATTTCGCCCGCGGCCATCTGGCTGCGTTCGGCCAGCTTGCGTACTTCCGAGGCCACCACCGCGAAGCCTTTGCCGTGATCGCCGGCCCGGGCAGCCTCGATGGCGGCGTTGAGGGCCAGCAGATCCGTCTGGCGGGCGATCTCTTCGATGATGGAGATCTTCTGGGCGATTTGCTTCATGGCGCTCACCGTCTGCGCCACGGCCTTGCCGCCGGCCTCGGCATCTGTGGCGGTTTTCAAGGCGATCTTTTCGGTCTGTAGGGCATTGTCGGCGTTCTGTTTGATGTTGGCCGCCATTTGCTCCATGGAAGAAGAGGCTTCTTCGGCCGAAGATGCTTGTTCCGTCGCGCCCTGGCTCATCTCTTCGGAGTTGGCGCTGAGTTGCTGACTGCCCGCGGCCACATGATCGGCCGCGGTTTTGACATCGACCACGACCGCGCTGAGCTGATGCACCATGGTCTCCAGGGCTTTGCCCAGCGCATCTTTATCCGAAAGGATATTGACGCGGATCGTCAGATCCCCCTGGGCGATCTTTTCGGCCATGGAGACCGTCGCCCTGAGATTGGCCGCCATGCGGCGCATGGCATCGGCCAGCATGCCGATCTCATCCTTGCGCACCTCATTCATATCGGCGTTCAAATCGCCCACGGCAATGGCTTCGGCCATGGCAACCCCCCTTCCCAAGGGGCTGACAATGCCGCGCGTGATAAGGGTGCCCAGAAAGATGCCGACCCCCAGGGAGATCAACGTCACGACCAGCATGAATCCGATGGCTATTGCCTTGGCGCTGCGGCCTTGGGCTTTGGCCGAGGTCATGCTGTCGCCGGTCAGCGTTTCGACCTGGGCGAGCAGCGCATCGGCTTGCCGGCCGTGTTCATCCACGCGGGCCATGGCGGCCGCGGCCTCTTGGGATTTGATCGCCATGTCGCGGTAAGCGGCCATCAACACCGCGGCGCGCTTCTGGAAAGCGGTATGGTTCTGGTCCAACTCTTCCACCGCGGCCTTGATCCTGGCATTGTCCGTCGCTATTATGGTCTGACCTTCCACCCGGCCACCGCGCAAAATGGCGCCGACCCGTTCATCGAATGTTGCAATCCACCCCTTATACTCCTGCTCCAGGCGGTCCAAAACGGACAAATCGGAGACTTGCATGAACTCTTCCAGGATAAGCCGTGTCTGGGCCATGGCGATCTTCAGCTCATTGGCCATATCTGCCAGAGGCACCTCTTCGTTCAAGATGGCACGGGCCTCGCCGCTCACATGGCCCTGGTCCGCGCGCTTGGCGATCTCGGCGCCGATCATGGCTTCCACGTCGGAGGCATCTTTGTAGACCTCCTCGTAGACCTGCTCCACATCCGCCATGGCCTTGCCGCTTTGCGCCTTGGATTGGAGCAGGGCATGTCCCTTTTCCATCATCTGCCGGGCCGCCGCCTGGAATTGTTCATTATGCAAGGCTTCGGCCTGCCTTACTTTTTCCGCCAGCTTGGCATTCTCGGTTTTGATCACCTTGAGCCCGCCGTCCAGTTCCGCGCCTTCCAGGATCGCTCCGGCGGACAGGTCGAACTCCTTGACCGCAGCCTGGTAGGTCTTTTCGATATCCGCCAGCTCCGCCGCATTGTCCGTGGCGAGCACAGCGGTGGCGCTTTTAAACTCTTCCATGGCATTGCGCGTGGCCATCAAAGCCAGGCGCATCTCCATGGACATATCGGCCACCGGGGCTTCTCGATCGCCCACCACAAAAAGCGCATGGCTCACGCTCTGAATGCCGTTAAAGCCGACATAGCCGGTAATCAGCATCAGCGCGATCATGCTGCCGAAGCCGATTGTCAGTTTCTTGCCGATCTTCAAATCACGCCAACTCATATTGAATACTCCGTTCTCTGCTCTGCTGGATTGGAACGATGCTTTTTCTTAACTTTCTTCTTTCTGCTTTCAATTTCATCTCCACTCAAAACAGCTCCACATTATCGTCCAGGGTCTCCTCGGAGCCCTTCGCTTCCGATGGCCGGGCGGCTTGCGTGCCCGTGGCCGATGCTCCGTGAAACGCCTGCAGATGGGCATCGCGTTCGCGCTGCATGGTGTAGCGCTCCAGAATATTTTGCTCCTCGGCCATCCATTCGTCGTCCACGGCGTCGGCAAACACTTGCAGGCGTTGCCCCAGTTGCGTCAAGCCGGCGTGGTGGCGGCGGCAGACTTCCAGCATGCGCTCGAAGAACTCGATGCGGTGCCGGGTCTGCTCGATCTTCTCCTGGAGCCGGCGTCCCATGTCCAGGGCGCTTTGGGACCGGGCCTTGAAGTCGGCGCAGGCATCGCTGAAACGATCGATGCCCGAGCGCAACTGCCGGCCGGCCGAATCGGCCTGCTGCTCCTTGCCCCGGTCCCGCCGCTCCATGGTCTGGGAAGCCGAGGAAATCTCTTCCATGATATGGGTGACCGATTGAATGGTGGCGTTGGACTGCTCGGCCAAGGCCTTCATCTCGTTGACGATGGCTTCGATGGCTTTGCCCGTGTCGCCCAGGTGGGTCGATTTGACCACCGCGTTGAGGGCTTTTAGACGGATTTCGAAATTGATTTCGCGAACTTTTTCGATGTGTCGGTCCATCTCGGCGATGGTGCGGGCGGTCAATTCCCGGGCCGCCTGGAGCCGCTGGATGTGCGCATTGCCCTCTTCGAACAAGGCGAGCAACTGCTCCAGGGCGCGCTGCAGAACGGTCACCGGATGGTGGTTGTTGCCGGTTTTTAGCGCATGCCCGCGCGGGCCGTCGGAGGTGTCCAGCCCTTCCGGCTGGGCCACGGAGATGACCGCCGCCGCCAGTTTTTCCAAGGCGGTGGCACTTTTGACGCGGGTATCGCCGACATCGTCGAGGATGGTTTGCAGGTGCGTGATCTGAATGCGGTTGATGCCGTAGACCTTGCCGTAGACGGCCGCCAGGGCCGGCGGCGGCAACGGAATGACCGTGGAGGTCTGGATCAGGTCCACCGCCTCTTCGATGGCTTGGCGGATATGCGCCACCCGCTGGGTGATATTGTCGTGGATCTGAACCCCGACCACCAGGCGGCTCACCTGGTCGCCGATTTCGGTGGCCTTGAGGCCGATGCCGTCCAGAACCGTCATGGTCAGCCGGGTCAATTTATCCACCTCGGCCAGGGAGTTGTTGACCGTGGTCTGCACCGCGCCGATCAAACCGTCCAGGTGTCGCATGCGGCCGGCGATCTCGACCTGGATGGCGTCCATGGTTTTCTGGGCTTCGCCCGCATCGTCGCGGATGTTCGCGGCCACGCCGTGAACCGTCTGGGCCAGTTCGGTGATCTCCTCGGCCAGGGCCTGGAAATTGGCCTTGGCCAGTTCGCTGCGGGCGCTCTCGATGCTGATGTTCAGGCCGACCATTTTCAGGTTCTTGGCCACCTGCTTGAAGCTGCCGTTATGCAGATGCAGGGAGGCCAAATCGGCGTGGATGGTGTTGAGTCCGGCCAGATCCTCGGAAAGCTGGGTGCGCCGCTGGCTCAATTCCGCCAGGGCCTGGGCCGCATGGGACTGGATCTCCTTGAGGGCGGCCTGCATGGACTGCTCCTGGTCCGTGGCCAGCAGCGCGACCACGTGCCGGGTCAGCTCCTGGGCGTCGCCGTGGATCGTGCCCAGTTCTTGACCCAGGCCCAGAAAATCGGATTCGGTGCGGGCGCAGATGTCGGTGAGCGCGGCCGCGGTCTGCTTGAGATCGGCCATGATCCGGCCCCCCTTCAGTTCCAGGACGGGGTCCGGGAATTGAGCGGCCGGGTTAGGCGCGTTTGGCGCCTGCGGCTCCGGGCTCGCGGCCCCTGGGGCCGGCGCCGTCCCGGGACGGCCGAACAATCGGCCCAACCGGCCGATGCCCTGGGCGAGAGGAAGGACCCAACGGCCGGCTTTTTGCGCTGCTGATGAAACGCCCATGAAGGTATATCCCACACTCTCTGGCCCACGGCTCGCCGGCGATCGATCCGCCGGCGGCCAAGGGCCGGTTGGTAATTGCGTTCAAAACGGTTCAGGGTGAAATCCAAGGCCAATCAGCATGTTCCGGTCCGGTCAGATACAAAGTGTCACATATATTATCGGTCAATCCTTCCAACGCTTTAGTCTGAACTGCGACTCGCCTGAAGCGGCCTTCCGCGAGGATGAAGGCCGCTTTGGCGACCGTTGGTTTAATATCTCTCGAAATCGGCATCCAGATCCTCACCGTTGCCCGGGTGGTTCATGTTCAATGCGATGCCCGCCGCGGGTTTGTCGTTCCGGGGCCCTTGGCCGTTGCCGTTACCCGAGCGGGCCTTGGTCTTGGGGGCCGGCGGACTCTCGACGTGCGCCGCTTTGGATCGCTTCCCGGAAGCCGGGGCGTTGCCGCGCTGGACGGCTCTGGCCTTTTGGGTGCCGATTTTAAAGTATGAGATCGTCTCCTGCAGTTGTTCCGCCTGGCTGGAGAGCTCCTCGCTGGTGGAGGCCATCTCCTCGGAGGCCGAAGCGTTTTGCTGGATGACCTGATCCAGTTGCTGGATGGCCTTGTTCACCTGGTCGGCGCCGGTATTCTGCTCCTTGCTGGCGGCGCTGATTTCCTGGACCAGCTCGGCGGTCTTCTGGATGTCCGGCAGAATCCGGGTCAACATGTCCCCGGCTTTCTCGGCCACCTCCACGCTCGTTCCGGACAGCCGGCTGATCTCGCCGGCCGCCATCTGGCTGCGTTCGGCCAGCTTGCGCACTTCCGAGGCGACCACGGCAAAGCCTTTGCCGTGCTCGCCGGCCCGGGCCGCTTCGATGGCGGCGTTCAATGCCAGCAGATCGGTCTGGCGCGCGATCTCTTCGATGATCGAGATCTTCTGGGCGATCTGCTTCATGGCCGACACGGTCTCGGAGACCGCCTTGCCGCCGGCCACGGCATCTTCGGAAGACTTGAGGGCGATCTTCTCGGTTTGCGAGGCGTTGTCGGCATTCTGCTTGATGTTGGCCGCCATCTGCTCCATGGAAGAAGAAGCCTCTTCGGCCGAAGCGGCCTGCTCGGTGGCGCCCTGGCTCATCTCCTCGCTGCTGGCGCTCAATTGCTGGCTGCCCGAGGCCACATTGTCGGCGGCGACTTGAATTTCACTGACCACCTCGGCCAGTTTCTTGACCATGGCCGACAGGGTGCGCATCAATTCGTCTTCGGCCGAGCGCTCCTTCAGGTTGATCAGCAGGTTTCCGGAAGCAATCTCCTTGGCCGCCTGGGTGATCCCGTTGGTGGCCTCGATGAGCATATTGAGGTTGTTTTTGATTTTATTGAAATCGCCGCGATACTCTTCGGTGATCGGCGGCGGCATGTCGCCCTTGGAGATTCGGTTCACATAGTCGGCGGTCACCCGGATGGGATGGACAAAGGCGTCGATCAGATCGTTGACGCCGACCACCAGCCGCTCCCAATCGCCCTCGTAGGCATCGGCCTTGCCGCGCACCTCGAGCTGGCCCTCCTTGGTGGCGGCGATCAACTTCTTGATCTCCTCGCCGAATTTCTTCAAATTGAACCGCACGGCCTCGATGGTGTCGTTGATAAAGGCCTTCTTGCCGGGGAACTTCTCCAAGGCGGCGTCGAAGTTGCCTTTACCGAATTGGGCAATGCAGGCCATGGCTTTTTTCTTGACGGCGATGTGGCCGTTGACCATGTCGTTGACGCCTTTGGACATGGTGTGGAAGGCGCCCTGGTACTTGTCGGCGGGCATGACGATGTCGATGTCTCCCAGATCGTGCTGATGGCTCATCTCGGCCATGTCTTTGATGAAGTTCTTGATGTTCGCGCGCATGGCTTCGATGTTCTCGTTGATAAAGGCTTTTTTGCCGGGGAACTTTTCCAGCACGGCGTCGAAATTGCCTTTGCCGAATTCGGCGATGCAGGCCATGGCTTTCTTCTTGACATTGATGTGGCCCTTGACCATGTCGTTGACCCCTTTGGCCATCACCTGGAACGAGCCTTGGTAACTCTCCGTCGGTACGGTCACGTCGATATCGCCGGCATCGTGCTCCTGGGCCATGTGCGCCATGTCTTCGATAAAGCGCGAGACGTTGGCGCGCAGCAGTTCGATATTCTCGTTGATGAAGGCCTTTTTGCCGGGGAACTTCTCCAGCTCGGCATTGAAGTTGCCTTTGCCGAATTCGGCGATGCAGGCCATGGCTTTTTTCTTGACGCTGATGTGGCCCTTGACCATGTCGTTGACCCCTTTGGCCATGGCCTGGTAAATGCCGCTGTAATTGTTGTCCGGCATCATTACATCGATATCGCCCGCGTCGTGCGCGCCGCTCATCTGCTTCATGTCGACGGTGAAACTGTTGAGCACATCGATGCAGTGATTCAGGTTGGTTTTGATCGTGTTGAACGTGCCGCGGTACTCGTCCGCGATTCTGGGCGGCAGTTCGCCCTTGGCGATCTTTTCGATGTATTTGGCGGTGACATCGATGGGCCCGTCGAAGGCATCGACCAGGGCGTTGACGTCGGAGAGCAGGTTGCACCACTCGCCCTTGTGGGCGGAAGCATTACAGCGGCTCTCCAGCCGGCCGTTGGCGATGTCCTTGGCCAATTTGGAAATCTCGGAATAGCAGGCGGCCAGGGCCTGATCTTTGGCCGCCGCGTTCGCCTCGAGTTCGGCGATGCGGCGGTTGGCCTGGTTCAGTTTTTCTTCGGTTTGTCGCCAGTTCAGGAAACTCATGGGTTTTCTCCTTTTGTCTTGCACACAAAGTCGTTTAGGCGGCCCGGCTGGTTTCAAATCCGCCGCCCGCTTCGGTTTGCACCATGGCCAGCTCATCGGTGGAAAAGATGCGGTCCACGTCCAGGATGATGATGAACTGGTCCTCGTGCTTGCCGATGCCCTTGATGAAGGCGCTGTTCCATTTGGCGCCGATCTTGGGCGTGGCTTCGATCTGGCCGGCCTCCAGGTCCATGACGTTGTGGACCGCGTCGGCCAGGGCACCGATCACGCAAACCTCCCCCGAAAGGGCGATCTCCATGACCACGATGCGCGTATCCAGGGTCCGCGTGGTGGCGGCCAGGCCGAATTTGAGCCGCAGGTCCACCACCGGCACCACGCTGCCGCGCACGTTGATCACCCCGCGCATGAACTCGGGGGCCCGGGGCACCTTGGTGATGT